>JAYUFT010000001.1:0-8642 GCA_043738605.1 Candidatus Dormiibacterota bacterium
GTCGTTCTTTACGGGGTCGTGGCCTTGCTCGCAATCCTCACGAACTTCACGGCGCTACAACGCATCCGGGAGGTGTGGCTGCAAGGCCGCGCCCAGCGGCTTGCCATCGAGCGCGACGCGGCGGCCGCTCCCAAGCGGGGCAATACAGTTACCCCGTGAGAGATCCGTTCTCGGAATTGGTCGGCCACGCCCAGGCCCTCGATCAGCTTCGCTCGCAGCTGACTTCTGAGCGTCTGGCGCACGCATACCTTTTCGTCGGCGAGGCCGGTCTTGGCAAGTCGACCGCCGCGCGGTTGCTGGCCGCCGCGCTCTTGCCCGAGGCGCCGCTGCATCGCCACCCTGACTACTGGGAGGACGACCGGATCAAGCCTCTTTCGATCAACGAGATACGGCTGCTGCCGGACAAGGCGCCTGAGTTCCACGAGCTCTCATTGCAGGCCTTCCTAAACCTGAAGCCCGCGGTCGGCGCTCGCCGGGTTGCATTGGTCGCCAACGTGGGTCGGCTGCGGGACCAGGACCAGGGCGTCTTGTTGAAAACTCTGGAGGAGCCGCACCCGCACCGCGTCATCATCCTGACCAGTCCCAGCCTGAACCCGTTCGTGGTCCTTCCCACAGTGGTGTCGCGCTGCCAGCGGGTGTTCTTCCACCCAGTACCCGCTGCCGAGATCGAGAAGCTGCTGCGAGCGAAAGGACTCGATGCCGAACGCGCCGCCGTCGTGGCGAACCTTGCCCGCGGGCGTCCGGGATGGGCCCTTAACGTCGCGGGCGACGACAGCGTGATCCAGCACCACCGCGAGTGGACCCGACGGCTCGAGGAGGTGTTCGGCGCCCCGGCTGATGTGCCGCTGCAGGTGGCGGCCGAGCTGGACAGCAGCCAGATGGCCTGGCGTCGAAGCGAAGGCGACCACGAAGACCCGGCGCTGTTCGCGCTTGCAAGCTGGCAGATCGAGCTGCGGCGCCGGATGCTGGCGAGCCACGGGCCTGAGCAGGGTCGGTGGGCGCGGTTGGTCGAGCTGTCCTACGACACGCTGGGCTACCTGGAGCAGAACGTCAGCCCGCGCCTCGCCATAGAGACGTTTTTACTCGAATGCCGGAAGGCTTCCTGAAAAAGGCCCTTCGGGGCTTCGAACCTTACGCTCCCGGCGAGCAGCCTCCTGACGAGGAGGGCTGGGTCAAGCTCAACACCAACGAATCGCCCCTGCCTCCATCGCCCAAGGTCATCGAGGCGATCAAGGCCGCGGCCGGCGATTCGCTGCGCCTTTATCCAAGCCCGACTGCGGCGCCGGCTCGCGCCGCCGTCGCCGCCCATTTCGACCTGCATCCCTCGAAAGTTGCCCTCGGCAACGGTGGCGACGACCTCATCGAGATGTGCTTCCGCGCCTTTGCGGGCAAGGGCGATCACGTCGCGTATCCGACACCCACGTACCCGCTGTTCGAGCCGCTCTGCAGGATCCACGAGGCCGTGCCGGCGCCGCATCCATGCGGCGAAGGCTGGACATGGCCGCGGGAGCTTACCGATGACCACGCCCCGCTGAAGTTCCTGGTCAATCCAAACTCGCCGACGGGCACGTGGTCGGCGGAGGCCGCGGTCGAAGAGGTGGTTGCGACGGCGCGTGGCGTCGTCGTTCTCGACGAGGCCTACGTGGACTTCGCGCCAGAGTCGTGTGCCGGCCTGCTGGAGAAGTATCGAAACCTACTCATCCTGCGGACCTTCTCGAAGTCCTACGCGCTGGCCGGCATGCGCATCGGCTTTGCCCTCGGCGACCCGGAGCTCATCGCGGCGCTGGACGCAGTCAAGGACTCCTACAACCTGGACCGCCTGGCCATCGTGGCCGCAATCGCCGCGATCCAGGACGACGAACACCATCGAGCGATCGTCGACCAGGTCGTCGCCGAGCGCGCCTGGCTGGCCGACCAGCTCAATGCGCTTCATTTCGAGGTCGCTCCGTCGGCGGCGAACTTCCTGTTCGCGCAGCCACCGCCCGGCAGCTCCGCCCCCGCGGTGGCCGGCGCGCTGCGCGAGCGGCAGATCCTGATCCGGCATTACGATCGTGAGCCGATCGCCGGCTGGTTTCGAATCACCATCGGTACCCGCGCCCAGCACGAGCGGCTGCTCGGCGCATTGAAGGAAGTACTCGAGTGAGTCTTTTCGACCTTGTCTTACTGATTGGCGGCGCAGTCGGCGTCCTGGGCGGCGCGTGGCCATTGCTGACGGGGCGGAACTTTCCCGGGCTACTTGGCCGCGGATTCACGCGTGGAGACAACGTCAGGCTCCAGCGCGCTCCCGTCATCTACTTTCGCGCAATGGGCGCCACCATCGTCGCGTCCGGCCTCCTCATCCTTTACCTGGGAACCGTCATCTTCCTGTCGGCGCGGCCGCCAACCAGTGACCTGACACTTGTCGCGGTCTTCGGAGCTGTCGCCGCCGTTGCCTTTGCCGGCTCGCTCGGATGGCTCCTTGTGCTCACGTATCGCCACAAGCTGTTTCGCTGGAACGCGCCATGACGACGCCAACGCGGGACGAGGCATGGGAACTTATGACTTCGATGACGCCTTCGCTGACGCTTCGCCGTCACATGCGCAGCGTCGAGATGGCGATGCGCGCCTATGCACGCCGTTTTGGAGAGGACGAGGAGGGGTGGGCCGTGCTCGGCGTCATCCACGACTGGGATTACGAGTCAGGGCCGACGCTCGACCTTCACCCGATGAGAGGGATCGCGATGCTGCGCGAGAGGGGCTGGCCGGAAGGCGTCCTGGACGACATCGCGTCGCACGCCCTGTACCTGGACGTCCCGCGCGACACTGCAATCCGCAAGACCCTGCACGCGGTGGACGAGATGTCCGGTTTCATCATCGCGTGCGCCCTGGTCAAGCCCGACAAATCCCTGGGCGCGGTCGAGCCAAGCGGCGTGCGTAAGAAGATGAAGGACAAAGCCTTTGCCCGCGCCGTCAATCGTGAGGAGCTTCTTAACGGTGCCGAGCTCCTCGGTATACCCTTCGACGAGCACGTGGAGATCGTCCGCGATGCCCTGAAGCCGATAGCCGAGGAGCTGGGACTGAATCCATGAGCACTGGTGGCAAGCCTCGCGTCCTCTTGATGCACCCGATCCTCGACCCCGGCCCGGCGATCCTCGCCGAGGCGGCGGAGGTCGTTCCGTACCCCGTCGGTCGGCCGCTTGACGAAGCGAGCATCCGGCAGGCAGCCGAGGGCTGCGTTGGGATCGTTAGCCAGCTCATGGACCCGATCGGCGACACGGTGCTGTCGACCCCGGGGCTGAAGATCGTTGCCAACGTGGCGGTCGGGTTCGACAACATCGACATCGCCGCCGCGACGGCGCACAAGGTCATGGTGACCAACACGCCGGGCGTCCTCGACGACGCGACCTCGGACTTCGCGTTCACTTTGCTGATGGCGACCGCGCGCAGGGTGGTCGAGGCTGACTATTTCACCCGCCAGGGCCGGTTCAAAGGTTGGGCGATCGACATGATGCTCGGCGCCGATGTGTTTGGCGCCACACTCGGGTTGATCGGCATCGGCCGCATCGGCCGCGGGGTCGCGCATCGGGCCAAGGGTTTCAACATGCGGGTGTTGTATTACGACCCGAACCCGCTACCGCCCGACGCCGAGCAGCAGCTTGGCGCCTCGCGTGTCGACCTTGGCCGGCTGCTCGCGGAGTCCGACTTCGTGTCGGTGCACGTTCCGCTGACCAAAGAGACGCACCACATGCTGAGCACGCCGCAGTTCGGCCAGATGAAGAAAACCGCGATTCTCATCAACACGTCACGCGGGCCGGTGGTCGACGAGGCCGCGCTGGTCGAGGCGCTCACAGCCAAGAAGATTTCGGGCGCCGGGCTGGACGTCTACGAGCGCGAACCCGCGGTGCATCCGGGATTGCTCGCCGCTTCAAACGTGGTCCTCGCCCCTCACATCGCCAGCGCCACGGTCCGAACTCGGTCAGAGATGTCGGCGATGGCGGCACGCAACATGGCCACTGCGGCTCGGGGCGGCCGGCCTCCGAACCTGGTCAACCCAGAGGTCAAGAAGTAACCAGTACGTACCGACTGCTGGCCCTCGACCTCGACGGCACGATCCTCAGCCCGACGCTGCAGCTGGATCCGCGCGATGTCGATGCGGTGGGCCGCCTCGTGCGGGCAGGGATCGCCGTCGTGGCCTGCACCGGCAGGCCTTTTCCTGGGGCGCTGCCTTGGGTCAAGCGCCTAGGACTCGAGACTCCGATCGTTTGCTACCAGGGCGCCCAGGTCAGGGACTTGAACGGAGAGATGATTCTCGACCACGGCATCGAACACGGCCTCGCGATGGAGGTGATCCGCTTTGCGCGCGAGCGGAACCTGCACATCCAGGCATACGCCAACGACCAGCTCCTGGTGGAACGGGATCGGCCAGAGGCGCACCAATATGCAGACCACGCGGGTATGGCGATCCACGTGGTCGGTGACCTCGACCAGGCGATGGGGCCAACCACGCCCAAGCTGGTGATGGTCGCCACGAGTGAAGTGCTGGAAGCGTTGCTGCCCGAGGTGAGGCGGTGCTGGCAGGGCAGGTTGAACGCGGCCACGTCGATGCCGACGTACCTCGAGTTCACCACCATCGAGAGCGACAAAGCAAAAGCGCTTGCCTTCCTGTGCGAGCGGCTTGGAATTCCCCAGGGACAGACCGTAGCGGTCGGGGACGGCCGCAACGACGTTTCGATGATCGCCTGGGCCGGGTTGGGCGTGGCGGTGGCGGGATCGGAGCCCGAAGTCATCGCCGCGGCCGACCGGACGATTCCCCGACCGGGCAATGGTGGAATCCAGCAGCTTGCCGACGTGTTGATCAATTGATGGGCACTTTGCTTTTGGTGCACGCGCACCCTGACGACGAGGCGATCTCAACCGGCGGCGTGATGATGAAGGCGAGGGCAGACGGGCATCGTGTGGTCCTGGTCACCGCCACACGGGGCGAGGTGGGCGAGATCCACAACATGGACGAGGAGGCGACGCGGCCGCACCTGGGTGAGGTGCGCACGTCGGAGCTGGAGAATGCCGCGCGGATCCTGGGCGTCAATCGGGGTGAGTTCCTCGACTATCGAGACTCGGGCATGGTCGGCACCGCTGACAACGAGAACCCAGAGTCCTTTCACCAGGCGCCGCTGGATGAGGCAGCTGCCAAGCTGGCCGCGATCCTGCGAGAGGAGAGGCCGGACGTCGTGGTTACTTACGACGCGGACGGGACCTACGGGCACCCTGACCACATCAAGGCGCATCTCATCACCAACGCCGCTCTCGACGTTCTCGAAAAGGAAGGCTGGAGGCCCGCCAAGCTCTACTACACGGGCATCCCCCGCACGCTGATGCAGCAGTTCATGGAGGCGCTTCCGGACGATGCGCGCCGCCAGGAGCAGGAGGGCACCATCACCATTCCGGGGACACCGGACGAGCTGATCACCACGCAGGTCGACGTCAGCGAGTATGTCGACCGCAAGCGCGAGGCCTTCGCTGCGCACGTAAGCCAGAACGACCCCAACTCGTGGTTCACGACGATGGCGGACCAGATCTACCGTCTGGCATTCGGCACGGAGTACTACCGGCTGGCGCGGGGCAAGCCAGGTTCAAAGCTGCCGGAGAACGACCTCTTCGCGGGTATCGCCGACAAATAGGCCGGCCCAACCCCTCCGCGTAAACTCGAGGGAGATGGAAGTTCTCAAGATCACGCCGCGGGGCTACTGCCACGGCGTAGTCGATGCCTTTCGCATCGCCAAGCGCGTGCGGGAGGAGACCACCGGGCCCGTCCACATGCTCGGGATGCTCGTGCACAACACCCACGCCACCGACGATCTGCAGCGGCAGGGGGTAGAGCTGGTCGATCAGAACGACAGGCTGGCCGGCTTGAGCCAGATCAAGGGCGGCACCGTGATCTTCACCGCCCACGGCGTCTCGCCCCAGGTCAAGCAGCGGGCGGTGGAGCTTGGCCTGACCCCGATCGACGCCACCTGCTCTGACGTCGTCCGCACTCACGAGCTGGTGGCCGACCTCGCCATGAAGGGCTACGAGGTCGTTTACATAGGCCGGAAGGGCCATCCCGAGCCGGAAGGCGTGATGGGTGAGGCTCCCGGCAAGGTGCACCTCGTCCAGGACTCCGAGGACATCGACGCCCTCGAGCTCAAGGGAGACCGGATCGCGGTCACCTGCCAGACCACGCTCTCGGTTTGGGACACAGAGGACCTCATCGGCCGCGTCCAGGCGCGCTACCCGAACGCCGAGGTCCACAACGAGATCTGCCGCGCCACCCAGGAGCGGCAGGAAGCCGCGGTTGAGGCGGCGCCGCTCGTGGACCTCGTGATCGTGGTCGGCAGCCCCCGCTCATCCAACTCGCTGAGGCTGGTCGAGGTTGTCAAGAAGCTGGGCCACAAGCCCGCCTACCTCGTCGACAGCCTCGAGGACCTGGACCTCGGCTGGTTCAAGGGCGCCAAGAAGATCGGAGTCACCAGCGGCGCTTCCACGCCGAGCCAGCTGACCCGGCGCGTGATCGAGTACCTGGAGGCCCTGGAAGCCCCAGACTGAACCGGTTTCGGGCCTTAAGGCCGCCGGAGACGCCGGATCGCGCGCGTCAGCGGGTTGGCCGAGTCAGCCCCGGCGGGCGCCAAGGCCGGGGTCGCCGCAGAGGGTGATGAAGGAGCCGAAATGGTTGGGGCTTCTGCCGAAACGCTGCTCGGCGTCCCGTCGCCGTTTCGCGCTTGTGCTGAGCCTGGGGACCGGCGGCGCCGGCGGCGCCTCGTTCCGCTGGAGGGTCGGTCGGGCGCCGAACCCGGTGAAGCGGCGACCGGCGCTTCCACCGCGACCACCGCTTTGGCCTCCGCCGGGCTCTTTGAGCCATCGCCTGCCGCCGGACGGCGGCGGCGCCGGCTGCGGTGTGGAGCCGGGCTCGAGGCCGCTCCCACTGGGATTGGCTCTTCGGTATTGAGTGGGGCTGGGGCCTTGGCCGCTGACTTCCTCAGGACGCTCGCGCCAACCTCGCCCTCGGCGCAGAGGGCTCCGCCGGCCGTGTGCACGTCCACGCGCCAGACCACGATCGCCGTCGGATCGTCGCCGACGGGGGCCCGCTTCTGGGTCAGGGTCCAGCGGGCGTAGATCGTGTCCCCGGCGCGGACGGGCCGCGGGAACTTCCAGTTGAGCCATTCCCACTCCGAGACCGCCGGGACCGGCATGTCCATCGAGCCCAGCCCGACAGCCATGGCGACAAGGAGCGCGGGAGGCGCGATGCGGCCATTTCGGTGGGTGGCATCGATGGTGAGCGGGGAGAAGTCGCCGGCTACGGCAGCGAACAGCGCGATCTCAGATTCGGAGATGGTGCGCCGCCGGGTCGTCCACTCGCCGCCGAGGGGGAGGTCGTCGAAAGAGATCGGCTCCAGGTCGCGCCGAGTATAGCTCGAACAACCCTGCCGCCAAGGGCGTTAACCTAGGGCAACTCAAAAAGGGGAGGCTCTGTGCCGGATATAGCGAGCGTCCTGCTCGTCACTTCGATTCTGCTGGTCATCGCGTTCGTCCTGCTGACAGTGTCTTTGATGCGTCTTCGCAGGACGACGAGGCAGCTTCAGGCCGCCCTCGCGGACGAGAGCGGCGCCCGAGACAGGGCCGGCCTCCTGCTGGCGATCGCCTCGGCCGTCAACTCCTCCCTGGCGCTCGAGGAGGTTCTGAACGTGGCCCTCACGCACGCCGGCAGGATCATGGGGGCCGTCGCCGGGGCGATGTACCTTATGACCCCCGGCACCAACGAGATGCGCCGGGAGGCCGAGTACAACCTCGCGCACCGGGCCAAAGGGGTCGTTCGCCATCTCGAGGAGGAGCCTCTGCGCACTGCACTGACGGCGATGCGCCCCCAGGTGCTCAAGCTGGCGGAGGAAGCCTCGCCCGGCCTCGAAGCAGGCGGGCATCCGCAGCACGTTCTCGTAGTGCCGATGCAGCGATCGGGCCAGCTGATGGGCGCGATGGAGCTCTACCTCAATGCATGGCGGGAGCTGACCGACGACCAGGCGGACCTTCTCAATGGAGTCGCCTCGCAGGGCGCCATCGCCATCCGGCATGCCCAGCTGTTTCAGGCTCAGGAGGAGAACGCGCTCACGGACGAGCTCACGAAGTTACCTAACCGGCGCGCCCTGGCCCAGCGATACCTGCAGGAGATGCACCGGGCCCGGCGCTATCACAAGAGCATCGCGTTCTTGATGATCGACATCGACCACTTCAAGCAGGTGAACGACTCGTATGGCCATCTACAGGGCGATGCGGTGCTTCACGAGCTGGCCAAGATCCTCACCTCGGGCGCCAGGGAGTCGGACGTTTGCGCGCGCTACGGCGGTGAGGAGTTCGGCATCATCCTCCACGAGACGACCGAGCAGGGAGCGCGTACCCTGGCCGAGCGCATCCGCGCCAAGGTCGCAGCAGCGACGTTTCCCGGGGGGCTGAAGCTGACCATCAGCATTGGCGTGGCGGCGACCGAGGAGCCTTCGATGTTCACCACCTTGATGGAGCGCGCGGACCAGGCGCTGTATGCCGCCAAGCAAGGGGGGCGCAACCAGGTCCGCGTCGCGGACATGAAATCGGCAGTCACGAAACAGCCTGCGTAGCAGCTGTCTCCGCGGCTCCCA
>JAYUFT010000002.1:0-8633 GCA_043738605.1 Candidatus Dormiibacterota bacterium
GTCCACCCTGCAGCCAAGCTGGTCTTGAAGATATAGCTTGAGGCCCATGAAGGAATCGAAGGTGGCCCGGCCCTCGAAGTCCACCAAGACGTCGAGGTCGCTCCCCGGGCTGGCCTCGTCGCGGGCGGTCGAGCCGAAGAGAGCGAGCCGATGCACGCCGAAATTTCGGCGAATTGCCGGGAGCAGATCGGCCAACAAGGAGAGTGCATCGGTGCGGCGCATAACCACCTCTTGACGCGATGATAGGCGCTCAGCAGGATCCCAACAAGAAAGGGCCAAAGGGCGAGAGCGCGAGGCCTTTGGAGCAGACGCACTTATTAGCTCGATAGCAAATCCATTGTCGACGAGTTCTGCGCGAGCCCGCTCAAAATAGAATCGCGGGTAGTAGGTGAACTCGTTCAGCATTCGCACGGGCATCAACCGCTTGGCATCGAATGGCTCGTCGGCTCCCGGGCGCATGACGTGGCTCCTGCGCGATTGAATTCGCTCGGGGTCGAGCCTGCGCAGCGAGCGCGTCATGGTTGGTCGCGGCCGCGGACGCCCGACAATCCGCGCCTGGTTTCATTTGGCCGCGTCGTTGACTGAGACGAACAGCCCGAGCCCGAAGTGCGCGCCGTAGCCGAGAGCGACGGGTCCCCGCACGGGCTGATCGAACACCAAGCGGACCGCGAACCCAGCATCGACCGGCGGGGGCTTCGCGGGGGATCGACGGACCCGGGAGGCATGGCGCAGGTGACGGGTCCTCTCATCCCAGCGCAGTACCTCGACCGAAGCTGCCGGCAGACCGCGGGACGCAAGCTCACTGTTGATCTGGCCGCTGAGCGTGTTAACTCCGCGGACCTTTTGGTAACGCGGGAGCACCAACGGCGCGAAGCTTTGCCAGATGCGGGCACCCAGCCGCGGCCCGAGCAGCGCAGCGATGCCGATGTCGAGCGGAGCTGGCAGTGCCCTCAAGTCGTCGACGCTGCCCTGTCCGGCCAAGGCTACCAGCAGTTGACCAACACCACCCTTCGTCCACGTTCTTTTGAGGCCCCGAAGCGCGCGTTGGGCATTCGGCCCGAGCCCCATCGGCGCGTGGACGAGGACATGGTCGAGATGACCATCGCCGTCAAGGTCCACTGGCAGCAGATGCCCGTGCTTGTGCCCGATCAGCGGCTTTCCGGTTGCGTCCTTGCCAGTCAACTCAGGGCAGTCGACACGCTCTCCGCGACCCACGCGGGCAACGAGCGCACGGTGGAGCAACTCGGCTTGTGGCAGAGCCCGCCCGAGGAGTGGAAGGGCCGAGCGACTACCGCTCGGCGTCGTCAAGGCGAGGAGCATGGTCGTCACACTCGCCGGCTCCTTATGGGCGGATTGCTCGGGTACTCCAACACTGAGCGCCTCAGCGCGACGCCAGTACAGAACCCGACGCGAGCCCGGTGGCTGGCTCCAGCGATGGAGCTTCCACCAAGATGTGTCTCGTTGGAGGCCGTCAATGAGATCGATCGGATAGGGCGCGACGGCGCCAGCCCGATCCTTCTCCAGCTTCTTCCCCGGCTTCTTCTTCCCCTCGGGGAGAGGGAAGGGCTCGAGCGCTTTTGCGACGCACTGTTCACGCCACCGGCCATAGGGGCCGGCCGGTTCGGCGGCGATCAGCGATACCTGCTCCCACCCACGCGCGCCGAGATGACCGTCGACGTGTGGATACGCGTCGGTTCCCACCGGCAACTCGGCTTGATCGGCGATCGCCTCCGCCTCGACCCAGCTCTCGCGTCTGCCGAGATACCCGAGGTGCGCCGCCAGCACCCCGAACAACGACCGCGCGCCATCGTCGAGGCCGCAATCCCAACGAACCGCCAGCGCCCCGTCGCCGACATCGGCCCAGGCGTCGAAGACAAGCGTCGTCTTCTCCCTTCCCTTCTCGAGCACCCCGATTGGCATGAAGTGCCGGCTGTGGGCCAAGCTCGCCGGCGGCAGGCGGTACCGCGGCAACGTCTCTGCCAGCGACTCGATTAACGTTCTGCCCGCCGGCGGGACCTCGGTCCAGCCCTGGGTGGCGTAGCCGCAAGCGATGAGCGCACGCAGCAGGCGCCATGGGCTCGGCGGCCACTCGACCATTCCTTCATTGACGTGGTGGCCCCAAGGCGTGGCGTGATAGCGCCCGCCAGGAAAGCGTAGCAGCAACGTCGGCATCGTTACGCCTCGCCCTCGGCGCTGTCGGCGTCCGCGTCGTCATCGTCTTTCGCTTCGTCATGCTTCGATTTCTCGTCTTTGCCCTTTCTCAGCTCCCCTTCGAACGTCGCCACCGTCTGGGACATCAACTTCCGTCCCTTATCGTCCTTACATGCAGCGATGGCTTCCGGCAGCTCCGCCTCGAGGGCGGAAAGGCTGGGCAGACGAAATCCCGTCGGGCGAGTCGCAACGATCGCTTCGTGATCGACCGGCACCAGGTCGCACGCGGTGCGCAGCCGTAAGTCACCATCAAGGAGGCGGCGTACACGGTGTAGGGCGAGGACGATGAGCAAGTGCTCGACGTTTGCGCCGAGACCGTACCCACGAATCTGGGCGAGGTCGAGGTTGATGTGGCAGTCGATACGGTCAGCGGTGAACTCATCACGCGCGAAGGGGACGTTGGCAAATCCATCCTTGGCGACCCCCGAGGGGTTCACGTGATCGTTCTTCACCCCGCCCGACGCCGCGACGCGCGCGCCGGTGGCCTCGATGAACGCCGACAGCGCACGAGCGACCCGCAACCGGCCACCCGCCAGATTCTTCTTCGCCAGAAAGACGCCGTGGATCAGACTGCCGACGTCGTATTGCAGCAGCACTCTGGCGAGTAACTTGCGATCGATGGGGCCTTCCTCCAGGCCGCCAAGGTCCTGCTTCAGCTTGTCGAAGAAAGAGCTGTCCCGCTCGTTCACAAGTAGGTAGGGGCTATTCAAACGATGGGCCTCAAGCATGGTGTCGGTGAGAAATGCATTTTTTCGGTTTACCGTGACGTGCGAGATGCCCGCGAGCACGTCGATCGGCTTGTTCTCGGCTGCATTCCAGCAGGTGGTCTCCAGACGGTTCGCCATGCTTTGGGCGCTCTCGACGAGGAGCTTCTGCCCGCGTGACGTCTGGTATGTGGCCGCGCCGAGGCTCGGGAAACCGGTTGGCTGAAAGCGGTCGCCTTGCAGCGGCTTGAGTTCGACAGTGAAGAGCAGGCGAGTCTGCGTATCGAGAGTGGCGAGATTCATGGTCATCGGTTCTCCTTCGGGTTCGAGGGCTCGAAACGTTGGGCCATGGTGCGAGCCCAATAACGGCTGATAGGGAAGGCAAGGGCCGCTGCCCACAGCCGAGCGGTGCCGGGATCGGCGAAAGCGCCTTGAATGGGAGGCCGGAGCCCGGCAGAACGTAGGCGACGAAGAGCCACCTCGACGGCGGCAGCGCCGTCTCCCGAAATCAAACGGCGAATGAGTGCGTCATCCGCCGGAATCGTGCGGTTGTCGTCGAGGGGCCACGGCAGGCACGCCAGGCGCAGAGCGATCCAGGCTTCGTCGGGCCACGCGCCCGCGGGCACCGCTGGCGGCGTCGCCGGCCGCCAGCGCTCCCACCGCACGGCCATGAACGCTCGCGCCAAGGCTGAGACCCGGCCCATGTCGACGCCGCCAGCTATCAGGGCACCGAGGTCAGCGGGATGCGCCTCGCACCATCGAGCGGCGACCAGTGGCAACCGCCGCTGGCCTCGCTGGGCCGCTTCGATGAGGCGTCGCTCGACGACGGCCGCACAGTCGGCAATGGCGTCACGGCCGCCGATGACGACTCTCGAGTCTCGGAGCAGGCGCTTTTCCTTTTCGCGAAAGAGACGCGCGCCCCTCTCAAGCGGGAGCCAGTGGTGGCGGACGGGATCCTGCGGTAGCCCGCCGACGTAGGTCGCCGCCGCGCTCCCGAGCGCGCAAGCCAGCCTCCACTCGACGCTGCCATCATTCGACGCCGCGACCCATTCGGGCGACAGCGGCGGAATCGGTCCGGCCTTGAACGCGGTGCCGCTCGCCTGAATCGCCTCGACTGCAGCCGCAGCCAGGAGCACGGCTTGCCAGCGGTCCGCACTTTCGTCGTGGGTGAGGACTGCGAAGATGTCGTTGGCGAATCGGCGTTCGGCGTGGACCAACCGGGCTGGTGAATGCTTGTCACGTGCCATTCGCTGAAGACGATCGAGCCAGGGCGCGAGGTCATCGACCAACCTCGCACGAACTCGTTCGATCACGTCGATGCGACCCAACGGTACGGCGAAGGTCGATTGGCCATTCCGCTGCAGAAAGCCGAATCGCGTGAATCGCTGGACGCCGCGCGCCACACCGAGGCGAGCCACGGCCCTGGCGACGTCGACGGGCCGGTGAGCGGTCGTCCGACCAAGCTGGACGCGGGCTTCCCCGAGCATGGCTTGCAGGTCACTTACGCGGCTGGGTCGGGCCCAAAGCGGCATCCACTGCTCGCCACGCTCAGCCTTTTCACTGCCTGAACTGCCGTGGCCCGTGGGGTGAGCGCGAACGGCAAACGGCGCGCTGGCCCGGCTTGAGACCATTGGGTCAAGACGTCGCGTCGAGCGGGAGCTAAAGAGAATCGCGCCTTCCAGCATTAAGACATAGTCCCAGGGGTTGATGGAGCTGTCGCCATCGGGCCCCGTCGTCGTGTTCGCCCCCCCCGCATTGTCGGGAAGGAATTGGCCAACCGCCCCCGAAACCATCTGTTTGGAAAGCGAGCCCCAGAACGACTCGCGGAGCAAGCCTTCTGCGATAGGTCTTGGACCACCATCAGAGGCGACTGCGAACAATTCGCCGATCCGCTGCATGGCGTTGTTGGTGAAGTCCACCCGGCCATCGTTGCCCCCGGTACCGAGCAAGGATGGAAATGAAGGTTTGCCCATTTCTGGCAGAACGACCGCCGCGTCCATCCAGTCCCGATGGGGTCCACGCCAGTCAAGCCCGCACGGCTGGAACAGGTCGCTCTTGAGCAATGCGAAACTCTTGTTCGCCGCCCCGAGTTCGGCCTTGAAGAGAGGGTCGTCTCTCCGCGCCTTTGCCACGGTCTTCTCTGAAGGAGTCATCCCCGTTTTTGCTTTGGTGCGATCCTTCAGTTCGCGCACAACCGCATCAGCGGCTGCGAGTGCTACAAGAGGCGCTCGTGCTGCCTCGATTCCCTTTCGAAACGCAGCGAACCGAGAAGCCTTCGAATTCTCAATGGGGCCGAGGCCGGGGTCGGCTGACGAGAAGAAACCGGAACCTTTGTTCCACGGCGAAACAAACGGGGTCGGGGCGTACTCCTCGAGGAAGAACCGCTCCAGTTCCGGGCGGTCCAGCGTGGTCAATATGCAGAAATGCTCGTCCTGCCACCAACCGCGGACTGTCGGGTCCTTTTGCTCCGCGACAAGGCGCAGGATGCCGAGCGCCTTGAGGTAGTGCGCGAGCGGCGTCGGCGCGCAGCCCCTGATGTGGTGCAGATGCAAGGCGGTCATGGTGTTTCCGCCTTGGTCTGACCGTTCACAGGCGTGAACTGTCCGACCAGCGAGTCGTACCTCACAGGCCCTCCGATGAGACGTGAGCCAGCAACGGATCGACCGTCGCGAGTTGCGACGCCCGGCGATCAGCAGCAATGAGAAGCGCCTCGAGCCACGCCAGTGCGCCTGGACCGAAGCGGTCCACGAGACCAAGAGTGCGCTCGCGCCAACTCCGCCCGGTCAGCGGCGACAACCCGAGGCTCGCGGGCTCGAGCGACAGCGTCAGCGGCGGCAAAGGCGGTGCCGACGCATCAAGCAACACAGAGGGAAGCTCATCGCCCTCCCGTACACCGCGAATGGGCAAACCGCGTCCATCGCCCTTGTCTCGGTAGTCCTGATCTTTAGGTGCCGCATGTAGCGCGACCCGCACCTTCCCGTGGTGGGAAGCGACGAGATACGCGAGCAGATCGAACTCGTCAGCTGAGCAATCGAGAACGGCTTGTTCGCAGGGCGTGGGTGCCGAGCCCAGAGGGTCCGCGGGCGCTGGGCGCCCGAGGAGATTCAAGGCTTCGATCCACGGTCCGAGTAGAGCGGGGTGTCGCGGCTGGTATCGCCGCAGCACAGCAAAGAGGGCCAAGGCACTCGCCAGCTCGTGGCGCAGGCCAGGCCGAACATCCTTGTTGTCGACGGTGCGGTATGTCTTGGGCCGCCGCGGCCACGCCTCTTTCGGAGCCTTGGCAAGATCCTGACGGTCTGGACGATCAAGGAGGCGGATGCCCCCCTGAAACGCAGGGTGTGCCTTGCCGAGATCATGCCAACGCGCCGCCAGCACCAGCAGCCGCCGGAGCTCTGCTGGGAGCTTCGTCGCCGTCGCGATGGAGTCCGCGGTGTGGGCGACTTCGCCGACATGGCAGGCAATCGTCTTCCAAGCGGCCGCGCTCAGGTCCTCTCCGTCCTGGCTTTCGTCGGATTGGCGCTGTTTCTCGGCATCGGCGGAAATCCGTATCGCGGGCACCACCGGTACGGCATCAGTCGACTTCGGGTCGAAGCCACGCTCGATGCGGTAGCCACCGACCTCGGCCGCCACGCACACGACCCGGCCCGGAGTAAGAAGAGCCCTTTCGGCGACGATCCAATCGCCATCGAGCCAATCCCAGACCCACGCCCTCACGCTTGGGCGAAGCCTCGACTTGCGGTTGTCCTTGGTTTCTTCGCCGCAGAGCCAGTCCCGGGCACGCAAGAACGGAACAGCGCACAATTCGTTGCGCATGGGTCGCCGCCGCGGGTCGGGGGAGCTCCTCGGTGCGCCCTTCCGATCGGCGGCTACATCGAGCCAGAACACTTGCAAGTCACGCTCGTCGCCGCTGCGGATGAACCGGCTGATGTCGAGGTCTGCCCCCGTGAGATCAGGCGTGGTGTCGAAGAGCTCGTCGAACTCGCGGCGAAGAAGCAAGTGCCGCGGGGCGTAGGGATATAGCTCTCTCCTCGCCTCATCGTCCAAGCCCTCCTCGAAGGCTTCGAGTCGCGCTGTCCCCACGCCGTTTCCCTGCTCCTTGATTCTCTGGATTGCCTTCCAGGCGGCATCGAGTTCTTCCGGGCTGTAGGGTGGTGCGGTCTTCTGATCCCGGCCGCGGTCGACGACGACCACGTGCCCATTCCCGGCATAGCGAGCACATCGGCCGAAGCGCTGCACGAGGCTCGGCCAGGGCGAGAGCTCGGTGACCACGCAACCGGCCGAAATATCGACGCCGGCTTCGACCACCTGAGTGGCAACGATGATGCGGTCGATTCCGGCCGAGCAGGCAGCGCGGCTTAGAAAGCGCTCGCGCCAGACGCTGCGCTCTGCAGGGCGGAAGCGGCTATGAACCAGCTCGACGCCAGAGGTCCGTCCCAGCGCGCGCAGGGTATCGAACGTGCCGCAGGCCCGGTCGACCGTGTTGCAGACCGCCAGCGTGATGCGACCATATTCGCCGGCGACGAGAGCGTTGTGTTCGTCGAGGATGCGCTGGGCGAATGCCCTACTGTCCTTATCGGAGATCGTTGCCGTCGCGAGCGTCTTACGGATGGCGCCCAAGCCCCGGTCTCGTTCCTCGGGCGCGACGACGACTGGGTCACGGCACCACTCGCCGTGACGCTGCCTGGTATCGACGCTTTTCAACCAGGTCGGCTGCAGTGTTGCGCTCATCCACCAAGTGTGGCGTGGCCGCAGACCTTTGACCGCGTCACCGTCGTGGAAGGCTTGCAGTTGCGCACTGGTCGCGAGGCCAACGTCCATCAACTGGACTTCATCCATCACCCAGAGCGCGTCGTGACTGAGGAGGCCGAACTCCAGCGGCCACCGCGCCCGCCCGCTGGCGTATCCGCGGTTCAGGGAGCGCGACAGCAACATGTCCTGCGTGCCAATGAGCACCGCAGACTCTTCTGGAAACAAAGTCCACTCGCCGCCCGCGTCTGCACCGCCCATCAGCAGATGCACGCCGACTTTACCAGCGTGGGGCCCCGACCCATTCCAAAGCACCCCGCTGCGCTCGAAGGCATCACGGACCACCGCTTCGGTCTGTTCGGCAAGCACACGCATTGGCAAGCACCAGACCAGCCGTCGGGGCCAAGAGTCATCGGCGCGGTGCAGGCGGTGCCAGTTCCACGCGGCGAGGACGCCGAGCGTCTTGCCCATGCCGGTGGGGATGCGAATGAGCTGGCTCCGCAGCAAGGATCCGCTCGCGAGTGATCGCTGCCAGGCGTGCGGTGCCGCCGAAGAGCCGGCGAGCTGCGCGAACGAGGAGTTAAAGTCGGTCATTGGCAAGGGCTGGCACGCTGAAGTTGGGCAAGAATGCAGGTGACGAAAGCCCACGGTACACATTCGCTTCGAGTAAAGGCATCGATCTCCTCCCGCGCCCCTCTAACAGAGGCTGATTTCCGTCCCACGCGACGCACCCTACCGGCGACGTGTGACATCTCTGGTCGCACCGTTTTCGAAACCTGCAAGTGCCGCCTGGTGCTCGCGAAAGACGGCATTCCGAAGCTCCTTGGGCTCGATTGCGCGCACTCCATTCCCCAGCCCTGTCAGGTACGCCACGAGCGGCGGGCCAATCGCCACCTCGAGCTGGACTTCGAGACTGCCGTCGGTTCTACGCTGCGCGACTTGGCTCTCGTGGATCCGGCGCTCCATCATCAG
>JAYUFT010000003.1:0-2803 GCA_043738605.1 Candidatus Dormiibacterota bacterium
GACAAGGTCGCGCTTGTTTTCGGACCTTACTCGAGCTTGCTGACGAAGCCCGCGGCGGTGAGGGTCGACCGCCTTGGCTATGCGTTCCCGGAGCCCGCCGGCGGTGCACCGTCGGTGTTCGCGCTCGGCCTCCACTCGCTGTTTTTCGTCCAGCCTGCGGCGATCGAGGACAACCTGGTCAGCTACACCAACTGGTTGCTGGCGCTGCCTGCAGACCAGCGGCCGAAGACCGCTGCATATGCGACCGAGGACGATCCATTTACGCAGCCTCAGATCGACAAGGCCAAGGGTCTGCTGGAAGCCGCAGGAATCCAGACGGTCTCGTACAAGGTGTACCCGTCGGAGACCACCGACTTCACTCCCCTCGCGCTGAAGGTTGCGAATTCAAAGGCCGACGCCGTCATCCTCGGCACCCAGGTGCCTGACGCGATTGCGTTCGTCAAGACGTTCATCACGCAGCACTACAACCCGAAGACCCTGATCGAGACCGCAGGTCCGGACCAGGGTTCGAGCTACTCCGACAAGCTGGGGGTCAACACCGAGGGGATCATGGTCCCCGCCGGCTGGACGTCAGGCTCGCGGGCTTATAACAACCCGACGTTCGTCGCCGAGTACATTGCCAAGTACGGTGGCAAGGCGGCTGACATCAGCGCCGACTCTGCCGAGGCCTACAGCGTCGGGCAGGTCGTCGACCAGGCAGCGACCAAGGCCGGCAGCATCGACAACCAGAAGCTGATCAACACCCTCCACACTGGCACCTATCAAACGGTGCAGGGCCCGATGGGCTGGGATTCGGTCGGCAAGCCGCAAGGCGGCGTGGGGGTTTTCGTCGAGCAGTGGCAGAACGGCACAGCGGTGTTCGTCTACCCATCGGCCGTCGCCGCCGCGCAGCCCGAATACCCCAAGCACGACTGGCAGTAGAAGACACGGGGACGGTTAGCGAGAGCCGCCGTCCCCGCCCCTCGGGCTCGTTGATATGACCCTGGTCCTGGAAGCGGCAGTGCTGGGCATCCTGACGGGCGGTGTCTACGCCCTGATGGCATCCGGCCTGACCCTGATCTTCGGGGTCATGCGCATCATCAACGTTGGTCACGGTGCGCTCGTGATCCTGGGGGCCTACCTCAGCTTCGTTTTGTGGCGCAACTTGAACATCGATCCGTTCCTGAGCCTGGTGGTGACAATGCCGGTGATGTTCGTGCTGGGCGTCATCCTGCAGGTGGTGTTCATTCGTCCGTTGAAAACTGATCGCGAGGCCTTGTCTGTGCTGGTCACGTACGCCATCGCGTTGGGCATCGAGGGCTTGCTTGGGTACTTCTTCACCTCGAACTATCTGCAGATCACCGCCTGGTACGACACAGCCAGCTTTCCGATCGGAGACTTTCGGGTCACCTACGTCTACATCTACGGCTTCTTGCTCTGCGTGGCCATTCTGGGCGCGATCTTTCTAATGCTCTACCGCACCACGTTTGGCGGCGCCATCCGGGCCACGATGCTGAACCGGACGGCTGCCCAGCTCGTTGGCATTGACGTTGACCGGATCGCCGCGGTGGCATTCGGCATCGGCATGGCCACCGCAGCTGCCGGTGGTGTGGTGTTCGGCATCACCAACACTTTCAACCCGGGAAGCCACTACGACTTGATCTCGAGATTGCTGACCATCATCGTCCTTGGTGGCCTCGGAAGCCTGCGCGGCGCCATCATCGCCGCCGTCGTGATGCTGGTGATCGAGGACATCACCGCGGTGGTGATCTCGCCGGTTTGGGCCAGCTTTGTCTTCTTCGTCATCCTCGTCGCTGTGTTGTTGGTACGCCCCCAGGGACTGTTCGGTTTGAGAGTGCGGGAGCGGCTGTGAAACCAATGCGCCAGAGGCGCGTTCTGATGGCTCTGGGCATCGTGGCGGTCCTGGCGCTCGCGCTGGTGCTGCCGGCGATATCGCCCGATTCGTCGACCACGAACATGATGGTGTTCACCCTGATGTACGTCGGGCTCGCGACCGCCTGGAACATCATGGGCGGCTACACCGGCTACATCTCGCTGGGACACGCGGGTTTCTTCGGCTTCGGGTCTTACGCTCTCGGCCTCATCCTGGCCAAGCTCGGGGTGGCGGGCGGCTACGCGCCGTTCCTATTCGTCCCAGTCGCCGGAATCCTCACCGCAGTGATGGCCGCCGCCGTCGGCTGGTTTGCCCTGCGTACCCGCGCGGCGACCTTTGTGATCGTGACCATCGCCTTCATGTTCATGCTGCAGCTGCTGGCCGAAAATCTGACCAGCTTGACCGGCGGCGGGGCAGGCCTCGGCTTTCCGAACCCGCCGTGGCGCGGCGACTTCTTCAACATCCCGTTCTACTACGCGATGCTGACGCTTGCTGTCATCGGCCTGGCAGCCTCGTGGTGGATCCGGCGATCGAAGTTCGGCCTTGGGCTGCTGGCCATCCGCGACGATGAGGACAAGGCGCTCGCCGTCGGCGTTCCGGCTCGAGCCTTCAAGCTGACCGCTTTTGTGATCAGCGCAGCCCTGGTGGGCATGATCGGCGCCGTCTACGGCTATTACGTGACCTTCATCTATCCGCAATTCGTGGTCGATCCGCTGATCGGCATCTCAATGGTGCTGATGGTGTTCCTCGGCGGGCTCGGCACGCTCTGGGGTCCGGTGCTCGGCGCGGTCATCCTCGAACCTGCGCAACTTTGGCTGGCATACAACTACGGCGCCAGCCGGCTCTATCTCGTCCTTTACTCAGCCGTCTTCCTGCTCGTCATCCTGCTCATGCCTCGCGGCATCATCCCTTCAGTTCAAGAGGTGATGG
>JAYUFT010000004.1:0-2792 GCA_043738605.1 Candidatus Dormiibacterota bacterium
GCGAATGAAGCGGACCTCAAGCACGCCATCGCGGTGCGCGAAGCGACACGTGGCGCCATTGGCGCCAACTCGGGAGGCACTGTCTACCCTGTCGACATCGCCACGCTAAACGGGGCCGTCTCAGCGAGCCGCCTGCTGCCACGCTTCGGCCCGGACGGGAAGGCGCGACTCGAGCCGCGCGCGGACGGCGTAGAAGGCGCGCTCGGACGAATCGTCGCGGCGGTCTTCGCCGCGATGAACGACGAGGAGTGGACTCGGCTCAAGCTCTGCGGCTCCGCCACGTGCCGTTGGGCTTTTTACGACCAATCGCGCAACCACTCCAGCCGCTGGTGCAGGATGGCCTCCTGCGGAAATCGGCAGAAGGCGAAGCGGTTCAGGGAGCGCGCGAAGACCTCCTGAAACGGATGCCCACGGGCCTATCGTTGTCGGCGTGAAAAAGTCCCGCGCAGAAGCATTCAGCGATGGCGTCTTCGCGGTGGCCGCCACAGTTCTCGTCTTCAATCTGGTCGATCCGAAGGTGACCCACGGCCTCGGCACCGCCCTGCTGCAGGAATGGCCCTCGTACGCGGCCTACTTCATCAGCTTCTCGACCATCGTGGTGATCTGGGTCAATCACCACGGGATCATTGATGCGATTGGGCGGTTCGATCGAGTGCTTCTGTTCCTGAACGGGCTGCTGCTCCTCACGGTCGCAGCCATCCCCTTTCCGACGGGCTTGTTGGCCCACTACTTGCAGGCCGGCCACGATCAGACCGCGGCTGCGGTGGCTTACGGCGTGACCATGAGCTCCATGTCGCTCGCCTTCAGCATCTTCAATCTCTATGCTCGTCGCTACCGCACCAAGATGGTGCCACTCGACTGGGTGGGTTTCTCACTGGGCCTCGGACTCTGGCCGCTGGCCACCATTTCCGCCTTCTTCAGCGTCACGCTCGCATTGACGCTTTATGCGTTCGTCGTCCTCTTCTACATTGCCCTGCCCATCGCTCGCGAGAGGCGGGCCATGGCCGAATCGTCAGGCGCGGGTGGGTCGCTTGGCCTCACGCATGGAGACGCCACTGCCGCCAAAACGGGCGGCGGTGATCTCAGCGAGGATTCCTAGAGCAGTCTCTTCAGCGCCACGACCTCCGAGGTCCATGCCAATCGGGCCGTGCACTCGGGATAGCTGCTGCTCCGTGAACCCTTCCGCGCGAAGTGCATCGAATCGATTCTGGTTCGTCTTCCGGCTGCCGATCGCTCCGATGTAGCCGACGTCTTTGCCAAGCACCGAGCGCAGGGCGGGCAGGTCGAACTTGGGGTCGTGCGTGAGGATCACAACATAGGTCGAGTTGTCGAAATTCAGCTTGGCCATCGCTTCATCGGGCCAGGCCACGATCAGCTCATCGGCCTCCGGAAAGCGTTCCTTGGTCGCGAACTTTGATCGCGCGTCGACCACAGTGACGCGGTAACCCATCAGCTTCGCCAGGCGGTGAAGCGGAATTGCGATATGGATGGCGCCGACGATGACCAGGTGAGCCGGCCGGCGCAGTGGTTCGACCAGCCAGTCGCCCTCCCGCCGCGCGAGCTCGCTGCCCGGTGGAGCCCCGGCCGTGAGGCTCACTTCGCCTGTGGTCAGGTTCGTGCGCAGCGTCGCCGCCTCATTCTTCTCGAGCATCGCCATCAGCTGGATGTGCGCCGGCTGCAATCGTTCGACGAAAACCTCGATGTGTCCGCCACAGGCCAGGCCGACCTCGAACGCGACATCGTCGGCAACTCCGAAGGCGGCGACCTTCGGCTGGCCGGTCTTGAGCACCTTCTGAGCTTCCTCGAAGACCGCGCCCTCGATGCAGCCGTTGGAAACGGAGCCGGCCATCTTGCCCGACCGCGTGACCACCATCTTCGAACCGAGGGGCCGCGGGCTGGATCCCCATGTCTCGACCACCGTCGCGAGAGCGATTTCCTCGCCCTCGCGCGTCCACTGCTTCAGCTCGCTCAAGACCTCACGCATTGCTTATATCAACTGCTCCGGGCCGCTCGCGTGCCCAGGCCCGCCAGTAGCTTGCCCAGGTCGTCGAGGGCTTGCAGGTTGTTGGCAGCGAGGAAGTCGTCGCAGTGAGGGAGCGCCGCCGCCATACCTCTTGTCAAAGGCTGATAGCCCTTGGAACCGATGAGCGGGTTCAACCAGATGAGCCGGTGAGCGGTGCGCCTGAGGTGAATCAGCTCAGCGGTGAGCTGCGACGGGTCGCCACGATCCCACCCGTCGCTCACGATGATGACTACAGCCCCATGGCCCAGGACTCGACGCGCCCAGTGACGGTTGAAGTCGGCGAGCGCGTCGCCGATGCGCGTGCCCCCGCTGAAATCGTGGACACCCTTGCTCAACGAGTCGAGCGACCGATCTAGGTCGCGCTGGCGAAGGAGACGTGTGACTCGCGTTAATCGAGTCGAGAAGACGAATGCCTCCAGGTCCTCGCGCCGCGCGATTGCATGGGCAAAGATCATCAGCAGGCGCGAGTACTTTTCCATTGAGCCGCTCACGTCACAGATGAGGACGAGCGGCCGGCGCCGCATGCGGGCGCGCCGCCGGAAGAGCTGCATGAGCTCGCCGCTGGACCGGATCGCGTGGCGCGCCGTGCGGCGCAGGTCGATACGCCCCGCCTTGGCCGCCCGCAACCGCCGCGTCTTCCGCTCCGCCATTCGCCACGGAGCCTGCTCGAGCAGGCGCCGCACCTGTTGTGTCTCCTGCCAGGTCATCTGCTCGAAATCCTTGTGGCGCAGGAGCTCCTCGGCGCTATAGCCGCTGGAGCTCTCGGGGA
>JAYUFT010000005.1:0-2783 GCA_043738605.1 Candidatus Dormiibacterota bacterium
GTGTTGTGCGGCACCACGTTCGACCGCGAGCGGCTGATGGAGACAGGGCTCGGCCGGACGCGAAAGCGGCGCGTGTGGCTGCCGGTCGCGCTGATACGCCGCAATGCTGCGGCTATCGCCGTGGGCTTGCTGCTGGCGCTGGCGCCGGCCGCAATCGCTGCAACTATCTCCTCAAACGCCCACTGGCACTCCTGGTCCGACGTTCGGACGATCGGCTTGTCGGCATCGGTGGACAACACCCCATTCATCGCGACGCCGGTGTCGAGCAATGTTCCAGCCACGAGCGGCGTGACCGTGGCAGCCGCGGCGCTGGCTGGGATAGTGGCGATGCTGGCATTGATGCTCGCTCTGGTTGCCCTGAGCTTCGCCGCGTTCTTCCTGCTCGGGGTGCCGGCGTTGCTGGGTCTAATCGCCGCATCAGCCGCATGGGGCACCCAGCTCGGTTTTGGTGGAAGCACGCCCCTGCAGCCATGGCTCGTGGGGGCCGGCGGCATCGCATTGCTGGCGCTGGCTCTCAACACCGGAGCCGCACTTCCGATCTATTGGTCCTTGATCTTCGGCTCCGGTCGAAGGCTCGACCGGCTGCGCGAAGCGTGGTCGGGCTACTGGTCGCTGTTCAGAGGCCTGGTCCTGCCGGCGTGCGCGTTGTTCGGGATCGTGGTCTTCAGGCTTCTCGCCGCAGGCTAGTTAGAGGTCCAGCGACTGAGCCACCAGCTCCCGGTGGTACGTCGCGTCGCCCAGCGTCACCTCTGACGCTTTCGCCCGCTTGAAGTACAGGTGCATGTCGTGCTCCCAGGTGAAGCCGACGCCGCCGTGCACCTGGATGCCGTCGCCCGCCACCTTCCGGTAGGCGTCGGAGACGTACGCCTTGGCCATCGAGGATGCGAGCGACCGATCCGGTGCGTCGGCCTCGACCGCCCACGCCGCGTAGTACGTCGCGGAGCGCCCGCTCTCTGAGAGCACGAGCATGTCAGCCAGCTTGTGCGACACGGCCTGGTAGATGCCGATCGGCTTGCCGAACTGGTGTCGCGTCTTGGCGTACTCGGTCGAGTCCTCGAGCACCTTCTGGGCGCCACCGACCATCTCAGCGCAAAGCGCCGCGGTCGCCCACTCGAGCGCACGTTTCAAGGGAACCCACCCTTTGTCCTGCGCGCCCATCAGGGCATCGGCATCCAGCTGCACCCCGTCGAAACGCACCTCGCTCCAGCGCCGCGTCATGTCGAGCGTCTGCAGCTGCGTGACGCTCATGCCCTTGGGCCGGCCCTTGACCAGGAAGAGCGAGATGCCCTCCTCGCCTTCGCCTCGAGTGCGCGCTGCGACCACCGTGTAGTCAGCGCCTTCGGCGTCGGGCACGAAAAGCTTCACGCCGTCCAGCCGCCAGCCGCCCGCAACCGGCTTCGCTGCCAGCGTGACTCCGCCTGCATCCCACCGGCCCGAAGGCTCGGTCATCGCCAGCGTCGCGCGTGCTTTGCCCTCGGCGATGGCGCCGAGCACCTCTTTCTTTTGAGGCTCGGTGCCAGCCTCGATCAGTGCCGGGACGGCCAGGCCCATGGTCGCGAAGAAAGGACCTGGAAGAAGAGAGCGGCCGCATTCCTCGAGCACGACGATGAGGTCGAGAAAGGTGCCTGCCCCGCCGTACTGCTCGGGGATGCCGAGGGCAGTCCAGCCCAGCCCCGTGATCTTCTTCCACAGCGCCGGGTCGTAAGCATCAGGACCTTCCATCAGCTTGCGCACGACCTTGGATCCGCATTCCTTGGCGAGGAAGTCACGGGTCGAGCGGCGGAGCATCTCTTGCTCCTCGGAAAATGCGAAGTCCACTACCGTCGAAGTTTAAGCGGCCGATCAGCTCGTGGAGTCGGCCTCAGCCTCTGTCTCTGATGGCGCCGATGGCGCAGGCAGCTCCAGGGGCTCTTCCGGTGCAGCCAGCTCGAGCCGCTCTTCAGGTGCTGGCAGCTCTGCCGGCGGTTTTGGCGATCGCTTGGCCCGGGGTTTTCGAGCCGGCTTCGGGGGTGCTGCAACGCTGTTACCGGACACTATCTCTGGCGTTGGGGCCGCCGATTCGGAGGATGGTGCGTCGATCGCAACGGCCGCGGCTTCGGGCTCGGTCCTGGCAGGCGCCGGCGTTTCGGTGGCCGGCGGGGACGGGGCCCATGGTTTCTCTCTGCGCGTTGGAGGTGGGGTCGCCGTTTGCGGTCGTAGGCGGAAAAGCATCAGCAGGCCGAAGAAGCCAACCAGGATCGCCAGGGTGCCCATGGCCACGCCGATCGCCAATCCGCTGTCCTCACCGCCGCTCATCGGCCGCTCGAATCCCGCCGGACAGATGGCCGGGGCTGGATCGCACGTGCCGATCACGGCGAGCCGGAGGGGGAGTGCGATCATCGTGAGCATCCCGTACACGAGCGCCATGCCGGCGACGAAGTAGAGCGCCGTGGCCAGCGGCCGGCCCCGCCGGTACAAAAGGGCCGCGGCTGCGAACGCCATCGCGGCGACGCCGAACGGGATCGCGGCGCCCCCTATTCGATTGGTGCCGCCGGCCGCCAGCGCGAGCGGGAAGATGCCGCCAGTGATGGCGAGACCGCAAGCGATCCAGAAAGACCAGAGCACTCGGGGCTCTCCCCGCGAAATCGGATCCATAGAGCCGAATCATGCACAGATTGCACCTAAGCGTCGATGGCAAGTACGCCACTGGTTCAGTCGGGCGGCGTTCGAGTCTCTCCGGTTGGCTCCGCGGCGCCGAGGCGCAGGCTGGGGCCGAGGCTGAGCTCATTGAGCCGCGCCTCGTG
>JAYUFT010000006.1:0-8510 GCA_043738605.1 Candidatus Dormiibacterota bacterium
TGGGCCGCGAATCGCGGCTTCGAGTTCAACCTGACGCTTATCGCAGGCGCCGTCGCCGTCGCCCTCACAGGACCAGGCACCTACTCAATCGATCAAGCCATCGGCTTCCGAGTGCCCGCGCCGCTCACCTTGCTGGTTGGCGTAATCGCCGTCATCCTTGGCGTGACCGGAATGCTCGCACTCCGCAGCCCCAAACCCGCGGTCCAGTCCAAGCCCGAAACGACCTGACCCTGGTCCGCAGCTCTAAAGCTCGATCGACTCGACCATGTCGACGATGCGAGCTTGAGGATTCCTCATGACCTTTTGGCCTTCACCGCTGCTCCACACTCGGCGCATCTTCGCTAGAAGCCCTTCAGCGTCTTCGGCGGTGTCGAAGTCCAGGTCGATCATCACGAAGTTCGGATCCTCAACCGAGCGCGACACCTGATATCGACGAACGCCCGACCCCTTGCGGTCGGCGGGATCGCTGTCGAAAGCCCGCTTCCAGCCGTTGAAATCGGGGACGGAATGTTCAATTCGCAGAGTTGGCATTTGTTGCCTCCTGGTTGAGTCGATGCCGGAATGAGTGAGGGGTCAGAGCTTAATCGGGAGCAGGCCCAGCTTCTCGAGCTCCGCGACGTACTCACGCACATCAGGGTCCGCGAGCATCACGAGTATGGCCTCCATCGTCCGCCGCCGATCGTTCTTGATCGTGGTCAGGCCCACCGGCGCCTTCCGCGTTTGCTGGTCGGCCGCCAGCAATTCGTCCGCACGGGCGACGATCGCAGCCAGGCGGATGAGGACTGCGTCAGATGGTTTCGGGAAGCTGGCTCCGGTGGTCAATCGAGCTCGGGAGCTATGCACTCGCATTCGTTCCCGTCCGGATCGTCGACGTAGAAAGTGCGCACCGCTTTCAGAACCGGATGGACGCCCGCCCGCACCTCGATACCCGAGGCGATCAAGCGCTCACGCAATCTGTCGTATTCCGCGGTCTCGACCCGAAACGCGAGGTGATGAAGAACTCGCTTCGGTTTGTCGCGTGGAAACTCCATCGCGGAGTCGGGGTGCGGCACGAGCACGATCATCTCCGGCACACCGTTGGCGCCTTCACCTGCCCTCAGAAATTTGTTTGGCAGCTCAGCTGGCGAGATGACCTCGAGCCCGAACAGATCCCGATAGAAATGCAGAGCCCTCTCCATATCGCTCACCCACAGCACGACCTCGGCCAGGCCCACGACGGCTCGGCTCAAGCGGCGACTGCCGACGCCATGGCCGCAAGGTTGACGTCCCTGGCCCGAGTCGGCACGGAACAGCCCGGCGCCAGCAACAAGCCTCGGCCATCCGTCTCGGCGATCGCGCGCCGCGCCTCCGCCTCGACCGCCGCCGGCGGCCCGTAGAGCAGGCTTCCTCGCTGCCCCAGGCCTCCCATCACCGCGCGGCCGCTGATCGTGCGCCCCTCGTCCAGCGTCGGGTTGCCCTGGTTGTGGACCGACCAGCTGACCACCTGCGCAGGCAGGTCGCGCGATAGCGCGAACTGCAGGTTCGAGCCGCACAGGTGCACGGCGTTGAACCACGCCTCGCGCGGCAATCGCTCCAGGACGCTCAAGTCCAGCGGCAGCACGAGCTCTCGGTACACGAGCTCGGGCATCGCATCTTTGCTGGCGTATCCCGAGATCGCGTAGAAGACCCCGGCAGCCCCGGCCTTGATCGAGCGATTCGAGAAATCGACAAGCATGTCGGCGATGCGCTGCAGCGCCGGGCGCACGACGTCCGGGTGCCTGCGCAGCTCGCGCACCACGCGCGACTTCGACTTGCCGACCAGGTAACCGGCCACGGTGAGCGGGCTGAAGACTGTCTGGATCACCGGCACGTCGGGCCCGAGCTCACGCGCCACCATGCCAATCGATTCGGCCTGGTCGTAGAGGGCTTTCGGGTTGGTCGCCGAAACCGTGCGCCAGGCGTCGAGGTCCGGCACCGCAAAACTCACAGGCACCGGTCCCTTGAGACGATGCCCCGCCGGCTTGTACACCGACCCGAAGGCCTCCGCAAAGCAGGTGGCTCGTGGCTGGAACTTGACGAAATCCCAACCAAACTGCCGGGCGCGGTCGACCGTCACGCGCGCCAGCCCTTCGGGCGACCACTCCTCTCGGTACGTGT
Organism: Candidatus Dormiibacterota bacterium; assembly: GCA_043738605.1. Taxonomy (GTDB): domain Bacteria; phylum Chloroflexota; class Dormibacteria; order Dormibacterales; family Dormibacteraceae; genus Palsa-872. The sequence goes on from JAYUFT010000006.1 coordinate 2,137, forward strand.
GCCCCCAGGCACCCACGGGCGGCCTGTCGGCCACCCCCATCGCCAGCGCTGCCTCCACCCTCCCTCGGCCATTCATCGATTCGAGTTTAAGCTGGACCTGGTGACGATAGAGTCCGACGCCGCTCGGCTGCGCGCCGCCGCTGAGGCCAAGCCGATGAAGCTTCCTGTCAACCGGCGCGTCGACGAGACCCACCACGTGGTCACCGGGGACGGCCTTTCGGTCTGGTACACGATCCAGGTATCCCCGCACAGCCGCGTCCAGGAGGCGATCTTCGAGCGCACCGACCGCATGCCCGGCGACGAGGAGTGCGCGCAGTGGCTCCGCCTCCTCATCGTTGGCGCCGGCGCGGTCGAGGCTCCCGGCCTGCCCGGAGCGATGACCCGCCGTTTCGAAGCGTTCGAACGCGACCCGGCGCGCGAGGCGCCGCTCGCCTGATGCCATTGGAAGCGCCGGTGCTGGCACAACTGCGGAGCATCGTCGGACGCGACCACGTGATCGTCAGCGCCCACGACCTGCGCATCTACGAGCGCGACGCATCGATCGAAGGAGCAACCCCGGACGCGGTGGTACTTCCCGCCACCAGCGACGAGGTCGCGGCGGTGATCGGGGTCGCCGCACAGCACCGCATCCCGGTCGTGCCGCGTGGCGCCGGCACCGGCCTGTCAGGCGGCGCGGTCACGATCCGCGGAGGGCTCGCCCTGCAGGTGACGCGGATGCGCCACATTCTCGAGATCGATCCAGTGGGTCAAACCGCGCTCGTCGAGCCGGGGGTCGTCAACCAGGAGCTGTCGCTCGCCGCAGCCGCGCATGGATTGTTCTACGCCCCCGATCCCTCGAGTCAAAAAGCCTGCACGATCGGCGGCAACGCCGCCGAAAACTCAGGCGGACCCCATTGCCTCTACTACGGCGTGACGACCAACCACGTTCTCGGCATGGAGGTCGTGCTCGCCGACGGCAGCGTCCATTGGGTCAGCGGCGATGCGCCAGACCGCGTCGGGCTCGATCTCTGCGGCGTGCTCGTCGGTTCCGAGGGGACCCTTTGCGCCATCACGAAGATCAAGGTGCGCCTGCTGCGCATTCCGCCGACCTTCGCGACACTGCTTGCTGCCTTTCCGACGATCGAGGCCGCCAGCCATGCCGTGTCCGCGATCATCGCGCACGGCATCGTTCCGTCAGCGCTCGAGATGATGGACCAGGTCACCGTCGGCGCCGTCGAGGCGCACTACCACGCGGGCTATCCGACGGACGCCGGCGCGGTGCTGCTGGTCGAGGTTGACGGCATCGCCGAGTCGACGCGCGAGCTCATGGCGGCGATCCGCAGCCAGCTCACGGCGAACCATGGCTACGCGTTACGCGAGGCCAAGACTTCAGTCGAGCGCGATTTGCTTTGGGCCGGCCGCAAGGGCGCGATCGGGGCCCTCGGGCGGATCAAGCCCAATTACTACCTTCACGACGGAGTCGTACCGCGCAGCAAGCTTCCACAGATCATGTCCGCGGTCGGCGAGATCGGCGAGCACTACAAGCTGCCTGTGGCCAACATGTTTCATGCGGGCGACGGCAACCTGCACCCCAACATCCTTTTCGACATGCGTGATAGCGCGGTCCTGCACCAGGTCGAGAGCGCGGGCGAGGAGATGTTGCGCGCGGTGATCGAATTTGGGGGCGCGCTGTCGGGCGAGCACGGCATTGGGCTCGAGAAGAGCGCATTCATGCCGTGGGTCTTCAGTCCCGACGACCTCCACGCGATGCAGCAGGTGAAGGACGCGTTCGATGTGGACGGCATCATGAACCCGGGCAAGATCTTTCCGGATCCAGGGCGCAAGCAGTCGCGCCTCACTGGGCGCACCGGCCTCGCCAGCGAGGCGCAGTGGTGGTGAGCGCGCCTGCCACTGAAAAGCCGGCGACAGCCGAGGAAATCGCGCGCATCTTGCGCGAGGCGTCGGATGGCCGGCTCGCCGTCACTCCAATCGGCGGCGGGCGGGCAAGCGAGATGGGCGATCCACTCGAACGCTGCGACCTCGAGCTGCACACCAAACGGCTGGATCGCGTGCTCGAGCACTCGCAGGGCGACATGGTCGTCAGCGTCGAGGCCGGGATCACCATCGAATCGCTGCAATCCGAGCTGCACAAGCAAGGACAGTTCCTCCCACTCGACCCTTTCAACTCCCCCGGGCACACGGTCGGCGGCCTCCTGGCCACGGGGTGGACTGGGCCGCTGAGGCAGCGCTTCGGCTCCCCTCGTGACTTCCTCATCGGTATCCGTGTGGCGCTGCCCGATGGGCGGCTCGCCAGCGCCGGTGGCCGCGTGGTCAAGAACGTCAGCGGCTACGACATGATGAAGTTGCACCTGGGTGCGATGGGATCTCTCGGCGTGATCGTCGCCGCGTCGTTCAAGGTCTTTCCCAGCGCGCTGCACGACGTGACGGTCGAGTTGGCCTGCGAATCATTCGATGAGGCCTGGGCGGCGAGCGAAAAAGCGCAAGCGCTTCCAATGCCGCCCGCAGCGTTGGAGCTTCTGTCCAGCGGCCGCCTGATCGCGCGGTTTCTCGGCAGCAAGGACGCGGTCGAGCGGATGGTGACCGAGCTGGAATGGAGCGTGGCGGACCCGTCCGTTTGGGCTGAGCACTCGCGGCGGGGTCCAGCGAGCTGGGCGCGCATCGCGGTCCCGCGGCACCAGGTGCACGCGACCATGCTGTCCCTGCCCGCAGGTGGCGAGTGGTGGGCATCGCCTGGTATAGGCATCGTGCACTGGTCGATCACTGGCGGCGCCGGCGCTGTGCGCGATGCCCGCGCAAACGCGGAATCCGCCGGCGGGTCGCTCGTGATCATGGCCGGACCCAACGACCTGCGGCGGGAGGTCGGCGCCTGGGGCAGCCCGCCTCCAACCCTCGACCTGATGAAGCGGCTCAAGCACGCATTCGACCCCGAAGGGACACTGAACCCAGGCAGGTTCGTGGTCTGATGGCATTCGAGCTCCTGAAAGACGACGACCTGGCCATGTGCGTCCACTGCGGCCTGTGCCTAGATGCGTGTCCAACTTTCCGCGCCACCGGCCTCGAGACAGAATCGCCGCGGGGACGCATCCAGCTGATGACCGAGTGGAAGCGCGGCACCCTGCCTTTCACGGAGGATCAGGCCCGCCACATCGACCTGTGCCTCGGCTGCAGGACCTGCGAGGCCGTGTGCCCTTCAGGAGTGCCCTACGGGCGGATCATCGAGGCCGGACGCGCGGAGGTGGAGAGCATTCGCCGGCCATCGTCGAAACGATGGCTGGCACGCACCGCGTTGCGCGAGCTGGTTGCGCATCCGACACGGCTGCGCATCTTCGGCTCGATGACAAGAGCCGCTCAGGTCGTCGGCCTGACCAACATCGCGCGCTCCGGACGCCAGCTGCCGCCACTCGGAGCGCCATTTCGAGCGCCGCGCACAGGTATCGCACCCGCGATCGGCGCGAGACGATACCGCGTGGCTTTCCTCGTCGGCTGCGTGATGCCCATCCTGTACCCGCGGTCTCATGACGCCGCTGTCAGGCTGCTTCAGCTGGCGGGCTGCGAGGTGTGGTTTCCGCAGGGCGAGCGATGCTGCGGCGCACTGCTCGCGCACAACGGCGACCTCGAAGGCGCCGCGCGCCTGCGCGAAGCGAACATGAAGATCTACGGCCCCGGACAATTCGATGCGCTGATCGTCGACTCAGCCGGCTGCGGCTCTCACCTCAAAGACTTCTATCCGGAGCTGAAAGGACGCGTCAAAGACCTCACCGAGTGGCTGGCAGAGGTCGGCCTGCCGCCTGCCGAGCGCGAGGTGAAGGTGCGAGTCACGTACCAGGATGCATGCCACCTCGCGCACGCTCAACGCATTCGCAAGCAACCCCGCGATCTCATCCGCGCGCTCCCGGGGATCGAGCTGGTGGAGATGCGGCACCCTGAGATCTGCTGCGGCGCCGCCGGCTTGTACAGCACGCTGGAACCCTCAATGTCGTCGACCATCCTGAGCGAGAAAACCGACGACATGCTGAGCACGCGGGCTGACCTGGTGGTCACCGCCAACCCCGGATGTCAGATGCAGCTGTCAACCGGGATCCGATCGCGTGGATCGAAAATGCGGGTCGAGCACGTCGCGGAGCTGTTGGTGCGCGCCTACCCGGTTTAGACCTTGAGTCGCGGCAACGTCGCCGTCCTGGTGACGTCGACCTCCACCCGCGCCACGGCCACTGTCACGTTGTCGGGTGCCCCGAGCTCGCGGCATCGCGCGATCACGCGCTTGGCACCCGAGTCCAGGTCGCCGTCCTTGAGCAGCAGCTTGCCCATCTCCTCGACGCTCACGCCTGCGGTCTCCACGCCGTCGCTGCAGAGCACGATGGTGTCGCCCTCGTGGATCTCGATGCGGTCGGTGAACGACTGAATCGATTCCCAGACTCCGACTGCTCGTGTGAGACGGTGCTTCAAGGGATGGTCGACTGCCTCTTCGGGCTTGATGACTCCGAGGCGAACCTGCTCGGCCGGCCACGAATGATCCTGTGATATGAGCTGAGGGCTCCCGTTTCGGAACAGATAAGCGGGGCTGTCACCGACGTTGAGGAGGCCCACCTCACCTCCGCGAATTGCCGCCACGACGACCGTGCTGCCCATGCCCTTCCACTCGGGGTTCTCCTCGGACGCTTCGTACACAGCCGTGTTGGCCTGCTTGCACGCGCGCTTTAGTCGATCGACGTCTGGACCTTCGTCGCCATCCTCAGCGAGGACCCGGGTGATCGTCTTCGAGGCAATCGAGCTCGCGGTCTGGCCGGCCGCGTGGCCGCCCATGCCATCGCACACGACCAGCAAGGTGTCCAGGCCCGCCTTGTTCCGCCAAACGACTACTGCGTCCTCGTTCTCCTCTCGTTCGAGGCCGGGATCAGTCGCCCAGGCGACCCGCAGACGCAAGGGCTACGAACCGAGCAGCGCGAAATGAACCGCGTTCTGACCGATCGTGATGCGGTCGTCGTGCTTGAGCTCTTTCTCCTGGATCGGGTCGCCATTGACAAGAGTGCCGTTGGTGCTCCCCAGGTCAACGATCCAGAACTGCTCGCCACGCCGCTCCACGCGAGCGTGATGTCCGCTGGTCGCCGGGTCGCGAAGGATCAGGTCGTTGTCGGGCGAACGACCCATTCGCAGCGCGTTCTCGGTCGCGCGATAGGTGTGCCCCGCGTCCGGACCTGACTCGATGGTCAGCTCCGCTTGGGGTCCGCCGCCGGGCGTCGCGCGAAGCACCGGCTGCGTGGGGCCGCCCATGATCGCCGTGTCCGGAATCGCGGGCGGAGCCGGCGGCGGAGGCTGCCACGCGGGCATCAACGTCGTCGATTCGTGTGGCGCGTCGGCACCTGCTCCCATGCCGGCGGGGATCGTCGCGGCAATCGACGGCTCCACGGGCGGGGGCGGTGCCGGCGGCTGCCAGGGGGGCGGTGCCGGTGGGGGCGATTCGGCCGGGGCTGGGGGCGCCCAAGCGGCCGCGGGCGGTAGAGGCGCAGCGGGCGAGGGCGCCGACCAGGCAGCGGCGGGCTCGGGCGCGCTCGCGGGGGCGCCCCACGATGGCGCCGGCGGGGCCGCCGGCTCCTGGGTCTTGGGTACGTCCCACGAAGAGGCAGCGGCGGGCTCGTTCCAGGACGGCGCCGGTGGCGCCACCGGCGGCGAGCTGGCCGCAGGCGATCCCCAGTCGGTCGACGCGGGGCTGGGCGCCGGCGCGGCGGGCGGCGCGGAATCCCAAGACGGAGCCGGCGCAGCCGCAGCCGGCGCGGCCTCTATGGGAGGCGATCCCCAGGTCGGCGCAGGCGGCGGGGCCGCGACCGGTGGTGGTGGTGGCGCTGGCGCTGGCGCGGCTGGCGGAGGCGGAGGCGCCATGGGCGCAGCGGCTGAAGGCCCGCCCCAGGCGGGTGCCGGAGGCGCTTGCGTTGCGCCCCAGCTGGGCGCTCCCGGCGGCGGTGCCGGCGCCGCCGCGGCGGGCCCCGGACGCGGCGGGGGTGGTGGCATCGAAGGTGGCGGCGGCGGCGGCGCGCCCCACGTCTGCGCGCCGGGCTGGGGTCCGGCCGCGGGGGCTCCCCAGGTCGGCGCGGCAGGCGGTGGCGGTGAAAGCGGGGCCCCGGCGCCAGGAGCGCCACCCCAGGCCGGAGCGGGTGCGCCGCCCGGGCTGGCCGGTGCGGCAGGCTGCCCTGCCGGCGCGCCCCAGCTGGGTGAGCCTCCAGGGGGAGCCACCACGGTCGCGGCGACAGGGCTAGCTGCGTGCGCGCCGGCAGGCGGTGCCCAGGTGGTCGCGATTCCAGCGGGATGAGACGCAACGGCTGTCTGCGGCTGCGACGCAGGTCGCACGGGCGGCGCGATCCGTCCACGCTTGCGACGCC
>JAYUFT010000007.1:0-2772 GCA_043738605.1 Candidatus Dormiibacterota bacterium
CCCACCGCAACCGTCTGCTTTGGTTGCATGGTGATCTCGGCGTTGTCGATAGTGACCCCCATACCCTCCATCGCCGCCTTGACCTTCTCGAAAGCGGCCGGCGGAGTGGTGACCTCGACCGACTTGCCTTCAACCTGCACGTCGTCGGCCCCGGCTTCGATCGCCGCCAGGCCTACGTCGTCGGGGTCGTTCTTGCCTGCGTCGGCCGAGATGACCCCCTTGCGCTCGAACATCCAACCCACCGAGTTGGACTCGCCAAGGTTGCCGCCGAACTTGGACAGACGGTGCCGGATCGACGCGGAGGTGCGGTTGCGGTTGTCGGTGAACGCATCGACCATGACAGCAACGCCCGCGGGTCCGTAACCCTCGTAGCGGATCTCTTCCAGCTTCTCGCCCGCCAGCTCTCCGGTGCCACGCTTGATGGCGTTCTGGATCTTGTCGGTCGGCATGTTGATCTCTCGTGCCTTCTGCATGGCAAGGCGCAGTCGGAAGTTGCCGTCGACGTTGCCTCCACCCTCTTTGGCGGCGATCAGGATCTCGCGGCTGGCCCGGGTGAAGGCCTGGCCGCGCTTGGCGTCGACGATCGCCTTCTTGTGCTTGATGCCCGCCCATTTCGAGTGGCCGGACACTTAGTTATGTGCTCCGCCGGGTGCTCCGAACATGCTTTCGATGATTCTATCTCACGCGAATTCGAACGAAATTTCTCTTGCCGGCCTGCAGCACATCGCCATCTTTCAGCTTCGAGTCCGCACTCGCCTTGTCGCTGTTGATGCGGATGCCGCCCTGTTCGATCAGGCGCCGCGCATCGCCGCGGCTCTTGGCAAAACCCGCCTGGACGATCGTGGACACGAGGTCCTCCGGGCTCTCGGCGGCCAACTCGTCGATCTCCTCGGGAAGCTCACGCTTGCGGAATCTCGAGTCGAAGTCGGCTTCCGCCGTTTCAGCTGCCTCTTCTCCATGCAGGCGCTTGACCAGCTGCTTCGCAAGCGCGGCTTTCGCGTCCCGAGGCTTGAGCGCCAGCACGCGCTCCAGCTCGGATCCGATGAGACTCGAGACCAGTCGCAGATATTTCTCGGTCAGCGGATCGGGGATCGACATCGTCTTGCCGTAGATCTCGGCGGGCGGTTCCGTGAGGCCGATGTAGTTGTTCAGGGATTTGCTCATCTTCTGCGAGCCATCCAGACCCTCGAGTAGTGGGAACACCGCGATGTCCTGCGGTTCCTGCTCGTAAGCCTTCTGGATCTCGCGGCCGAACAGCAGGTTGAAGAGCTGGTCGGTGCCACCGATCTCGACATCGGCTTTGATCGCCACCGAGTCGTAAGCCTGGTTGAACGGATACAGGATCTCGTGCGCGCCGATCGGCGTCCCCGCTTTCAGTCGCTCTGCGAAATCCTCGCGCTGAAGAACCTGCTGCAGGGTGGCTTTGCCCATGAGCCGCAACACGTCAGCGGCCCCCATCGCCCCAAGCCACTCGGAGTTGCTGTGGACCTCGGTGCGCTTTCGGTCGAGCACGAGATAGATCTGGTCGAAGTAGGTTTTGGCGTTGGCATCGATCTGCTCGCGGCTGAGCACAGGTCGCGTTTCAGACCGTCCGCTTGGGTCGCCGATGAGCGCGGTGTAGTCGCCGACGATCAGCACCACGACGTGGCCGTCATCCTGAAAGGCACGCAGCGCGTCGAGCACGACGAGGTGGCCGACGTGCAGGTCCGGCGCTGTCGGGTCGAGGCCGAGCTTCACGCGGAGCTTGTCGCCCCGCTCCAGTCGCGAGCGCAGGTGATCTTCGACGTGGATCTCCACCGCCCGTTCTCGCAGGCGCTCGAAGAAATCGTTGCCCACGACTCTTAGCTGACTGGGCTTTGGCTGAAGTAGATCTGTGGGTCGGCCGGTAGCGCGAGCCCGAAAATCGTCACTATCGGCCTGCCGATGGCATGGGTCAGGGGCACCGCGATGTGCGAGCCCTGTACAGCGTCACGAATCGAGGCCTGCAGCGGGTCGAGCGCTCCGCCACCAAACGGGTTGCCGGCAGCGATGAACTCGTTGGTGACGAGGACGGACAGGATGATCGCGGTCAGGAGACCGACGACCACACCCAGGACGCGGTTGAAAACGAGTGCGCCGACCTGGATCTGGCTGCTGGCGAGCTGCGCTGCTGCCTCGACGATGAGGATGACGGCGACCACGATGCCGAAGAATCCGTATATGCGCGCGTCAGGGACTTCCAGGTTGGACGACTGCCCCAGGATGCCCGCCGCCTGCAGACCCATGTTGGTGGCGCCGACGAAAGCGAGATACAGGGCGATGAGGCCAATGACCCGGCGCACCAGCCCGGTGAACACCCCAAGCGCGGCGTACACGATCAAAAGCACGATCGGGAGAGCATCGAGCCAGGTCATTCGCGAAACCTTGCCTTGTGCCTTTTCTGCAGCCCGAGCTTGATCTCTGTCATCACCTTGTCCACTTCAGCGTCCGTCAGGGTGCGCTCGGGGCTGCGGAAAGTCAAGGTGAACGCAATGCTTTTGTGCCCTTCGAGAACCTGGGGACCGTGGTATTCATCAAACGCGCGGGCCTGCTCCAGGTAGTCCCCTCCGACCTCTTTGATCGTGGCGAGCAAAGCACCGGCGGCCACATGGTCCTCAACGACAACCGCCAGGTCCCGCTCGATCGCCGGGAACCTCGGCAAAGGCTGCGCCCGAGGGATTCGCGACGCGGCAAGCACCGGTTCCACGTCGATCTCGATCGCCACCAGTCTGCCTTCGATCTTGAACGTGGAGG
>JAYUFT010000008.1:0-2769 GCA_043738605.1 Candidatus Dormiibacterota bacterium
AGGACGAGTCGTTTCACACGCTCGAGGCGCTCGAGCGACTGGGTGAAAAGGCCTGGTTTCGAATTGGGGACAAGGACATTGCCACGCATCTGATCCGAATGGACTTGCTTCGGCGTGGCCGCCGCCTCACCGAGACGGCGTTGGATCTGTGCCGCCGATTTGGAATCGAAACTGCTGTGCTGCCGATGACCGACGAGCGCGTCCGCACTCGCTTTGCCACCGATCGGGGCGAGCTGTCATTCCAGGAATATTTCGTGCGCGAGCGGCTGGCTCCGGCGCTGCGCCACATCGAGTTCGAAGGCATCGAGTCGGCGAAGCCGACTCCCGAGGTTCTGTCCGCCTTGGCCAACGCCGACCTGGTGGTGATCGGCCCATCCAACCCGCTCATCTCGATTGCGCCGATCCTTCGGGTGCTCGGTTCGCATGTACCTCGCGATCGAACAGTGGCCGTGGCTCCGATCATTGGCGGCGCTGCTCTCAAAGGCCCGACGGTGGCAATGATGCGAGCGATGGGACTTGATGCATCTCCCGTCGCCGTGGCGAAGATGTACGCACACGTCGCCTGCGCTTTTGTGATTGACAGCCGCGATGCCGCGCTGGCACCGGCGGTCGAAGTACTCGGCTACCGCGCGGTCATCACCGATACGGTCATGACGGACGGAGGTCGGAGATTGGCGTCGGCGATACTCGCCGCATCACCACGATCTGGGTCCCCAAGAATCGCGCGATGAAGTTGACGATCGGCATGAGCCGCGCGAAGTAGGGCAACTTTGTGAGCGGCGGAGGCGCTTAGGTGCCCTTCGAGTTCGCCACCGTTACGACGACGCCGATCAGCACCGTAACCAGTCCGACGACAAGGAGCGCGTATTGCGCGATCGCGATCACGGCGCTGGGCTTCTTCGGCCCTTCGTCGGCGTCTTCGGCCGCCGCCTCGCCTGAGGCGAGGGACCATGCTCCGGTCTGCGGATCCTTGGAGCCCTTCTTCTTGGAGGCGGGTTCCGGCTCGGCCAGACCCTTGCTTTCGCCGACCACGGACCATGAGGCGCCGGCGCCGGACGACGTCGATGCCGGTTCGGCTGCGCGCGGCGCAGGCTCGGGCTCCGCTTGCGTGGAAGGCGCGGGAGTCCACTCTGGCCGAGTCTCCGGGGCCTCGAACGGTGGTGGCTCGTACGCGGGGGCAGCGGCGGGAGGAGTTGGCGTGGCGGCGGGCGGCGTGTACGCAGGCGGCGCGTAGGCCGGTGGCGCATCGGCGGGCGGCGCGAAGGCAGGAGTGTCCACCGGAGTGCTCATGGGCCCCGAATCCCACGCCGCCTCCGTCGGAGCCGAGTGCGATTTTGGAGGGGGTGGCGCGACCGGGGGGCTGGCGTAGGCCGTCGCCTCGTAGGTCATCATCGGGGCGGCGGCTGCGGTTTCCTCGAAGCCGTGGCCTTTGTCCGCCTTCTCGGCGCGCCTCCCGGGCGCGAGCGTGCGCTGGCGCGCCGCGCGCACCTTGTGCTCGATCTGAGAGCGTCGAGACGAGTACATCGAGCGCTTTTCGACGGCCTTGTGGCGCAGAACAAACACCACGGCCACGATTCCGATCACGGCTACGGCCGGTCCAATGAGTAGGAGCATTGGGGCCGATTATCGGCGATCGGAGGTTCCTCCGGACGGATGCGCCCGACTGGGTGTGTGACAATCGCCGACGTGGCGCTCTACGACCGAATTCAGTCTGATCTGGTGGAGGCACGACGCCGGCGCGACGAGCTCGGCTTGAGCACGCTCTCGCTTCTCAAAAGCGAATTGGTGAAAGCGAGCAAGGAGACGGGGGCAGGTGCGCTTGACGACGAGCTCGTGAAGCGGGTCGCTCGCAGAGAGGTGAAGAAGCGGGAAGAGGCGATCGAGGTCTACAGGAAAGCGGGCCGCGAGGAGTCTGCTGTCCGCGAGGAGGCCGAGATGGCCGTCCTGCGTGGCTATCTGCCAGCTGCGATGAGCGCCGAAGATGTCGAAGCCGAGGTTCAGGCGGTCATCGACGAGCTCAAACCCGAAGGGCCCAAGGCGTTCGGGGCTGTAATGAAAGCAGCGACCGCTCGGCTGGCCGGCAGAGCCGAGGGCAATCAGGTCGCCTCCGCTGCGCGCAAATTGCTTGGCTCCTAAGCGCAAGAAGGCACCGCCACTTCCGAGGTTGCCGTCCGGTGCGCGGACCCGGGCCAAGCTCACGTATGAGCGCCTGAAGGACGCCTATCCGGCGGTTACGGAGCTGGCCCACAAGGATCCGTTCCAGCTGTTGATCGCCACGATCCTGTCTGCCCAGACCACCGATCGCTCCGTGAACCTGGTCACGCCTGGGCTGTTCAGGCGCTACCCGACCGCCGCGGACCTTGCCGCCGCCGATCCCGCGGTGGTGGAGACGCTGATCAAGCCGACAGGCTTTTTCCGCGCGAAGACGCGCTCCACCATTGCCGCGAGCCGCAAGTTGGTCGAGCTGTTCGACGGCGAGGTGCCTGGCAACATCGACGATCTGGTCAAGCTGCCGGGCATTGGGCGTAAGACGGCAAACGTCATCCTCGGAGTCGGTTTTGGAGTGCCCGGTTTTGCCGTCGACACCCACGTCAAGCGCCTGACCAACCTACTCAAGCTCACCGCCTCGAAAGACCCTGTGAAGATCGAACGGCAGGTCTGCTCGATCGTGCCCAGAGAGGAGTGGACCGGGCTCTCGCTCCGATTGATCCTCCATGGGCGCCGGATCTGCGTCGCACGCCGGCCGCGCTGCGAGGAATGCATCCTGAA
>JAYUFT010000009.1:0-2756 GCA_043738605.1 Candidatus Dormiibacterota bacterium
ACGAGTGCGTCCTGAAGACCACCGGGCTGGCCGCCGGTGCTCAGCCAGCGCGCCATCATTCCTCCTGCCAGCGCGTCGCCCGCGCCAGTCGAATCCACAACCGGCCGGTCGGTGAGCGCAGGCACCCTGACAACGCCGAACTCCGTGTAGGCGGCGAGCCCAAGCTCACCGGACTTCACGACCAGGCCCTGCAGCCACCATTGACGCCGGAACTCTTCCGGGTCCTTGCCGCCAAGGGCCGTGAACTCTTCCTCGTTGCAGAAGAACCATGCCGCCCTGCGGAGAACGTCCCTGGCCTCAGGTGGGCGCGCCAGGACATAGGAGAGCATGGCATCGGCGGCTAGCAACTTGGCGCTGCCCAGCAGAGCTGCCATGACCTGCGCCTGGCGGTCTGGCCGCATGGAGCCAACAAATGCCCAGCCATCAAAACCCATGGGCACCTTCGGCTCCCACGAGTCGTAGATGTCGTCGCTGCTGCCGAGGTCGATGTTCCGGCCGTGCTCCTGGTGCGCACGCCACCGATACGTGGGGGCGTCCAGGATCTGAAGCAGCTCGGTATCGATAGGCCTGCCGCTGAACACGCGCGCAAGGCGCTTGGCTCCGTCCACCCCGACTGGAGCGACCACCTTCACCGGGACGATCAAGCTCGCTGCGAGCGCGAAGTAAACGGCCGAACCTCCGAGTGTCTCCACCACTTTGCCGAACGGGCCGTCGCGGGTGTCGAGGGCCACCGAGCCGGCCACGAGGAGCTGTGGTTGCTGGTCAGGCACGCCGGCCCGTCCCGCTGCTTGCCTTGACCACGTGGCGCGCCTCGCGCAGCTTTTCCAGGAAGTCGGCCGGATCCACATAGTTCTCGATCTCCATCCAGCTGCGACCGAGCTCTTGAATCCCGTGTGCATCCGATCCGGAGGCCGTGACCTTTCCCAAATCCGCAGCCAACTGCGCGGCCGCCACATTCGCAGCGGCTTCGCACCACGGGTTGTACGTCTCGATGATGTCGATGCGATCGGTCATCTGGACCAGGCGCTCGGGCCGGAAGTTCGCCCGCCGCCGGTCGAGCGGATGTGGCACATAGGTAAGGCCGCCCATCTCATGGATGAGGTCCATCACCTCCTCAGGCATCAGGTAGGGAGTGATGCGTCCGGTGATGAACAGGCCGATCACCTCGCCCTCGCGTGTCTTGACCTCCTCACCGACGATCGTCAGCTGCGGCGCGATCCGCGCAAGCTCCAACGCGCCTTCGACGGTGTTGTGGTCGGTGAGCGCAATACGATCCAGGCCGCACTCGCTGCTTCTATCGATCAGCTCCTGAAGTGAGCTCTGGCCGTCATGCGAATAGCTCGAGTGGAGGTGAAGGTCGACTCGGAGCAATCCGTTCCGCCCTTCTAGCTCGCTACTCGGCGCACGCCGCTACAGCGTTGCGGTCGCTTCTCTGAGCATCCGCTCTCGAGCCCTGGCGAAAAGCGGTATCACCTCGCCCGGTCCGCGGCTGCGGCACGCCTGCTCCATCAGCGCCGATTGCGCGTCGTAGATGATCTCCATCACATGCTCGGGGCGCCGTTCGCGACCGAGCCGGCCCGGCAGCTCGGGATGCGCCTGTCGAAGCACGACGGTGAGCCGCGCTACCAGCCACCCGGGCACAATCCGAATCTCCTGCACGACGCACTCCTCGACCCAGAAGAGGAGCTCGTCCGACTCCTGAAGCATGCGACGCGGCGTCATTGCGCGACGTCTCCTGCGATGCCAATGCAGGTCACGTTCCTGCTCTTCGACTGTCTGCTGAAGCATGGCTTGCAACCCACTATATCAGCGGGTTACGAGACCCCTCCTCCGTAATCGACTCTCACGATGTGACCAGCTGATTGCTCACCGGATAGATGAGCGTTCGCCAGGTTCCAGCCGCTGGAATGAGGTGCACCTGGCGGTCGAATGTCCACTCCCTCCATTGCTGGCGGACGCGATAACGCATGACCATGCGGGCGACATTGCTGTATGTCCGGCGATGCAGCTGATCGGTCCAGCCGTCGACCACCGCCACGCTGACAACCTGCATGTCGAGCAGCTCTGTCTCGGCGTCCAACCTCGGCATGCCCTTGATGAACGCTTCCCGCCCTCCCCATGCCCGCTGGGCATCCTCGGCGAGCATCTCCCACATCTCCTCGAAGCGACCCTGGGCGTGGAGCTTCATGAACTGCCTCTCGAACGTGGCCGGCGCGACCGACACCGCCGGCGGCCGCATGAGCTCCAAAGCGTCGCCAGGCGACCTCCTGAAATCTTCGTCGGGCTCGGTGGCGAACTGCTCTGCGAACCACGCAAACACGGCGGCAACGACCGGCTGCCGGCGAAGCCGTTGTAGGAAATGCTTGACCATTGACGCTAGATGTAGTGTGATGTCCCCAGACTGTATACAGAATGTGGATAACTCGCAACCCCTTCCTGCCAGTGCCACCCTCTACAACAGCCTGTGGCGACCCCTCTGAATGGTGAGGGGATGATCCGAATCGGCGTCTCCGCCTGGCGGGTCGGGCCTCGACCTCAGCCCGCCGCGAGCCGCCGCACGACAGCCGCCACCTCGGTCAGCGGCAAACCGACCGGGCAGGCCGCCGACGCCGCCTCGAGATCGGCCTCGTCGCCCTCGAGGTCGGATGACGCGTCGGCCAGCCGGGCGTAAAGCCTCATATAGGACGAGGCCAGATCGGGTAGTCGCGTCTTACCCACGCGACCCGCCGCCAGGGCGCAGAGCCCGCAATTGATGC
>JAYUFT010000010.1:0-8406 GCA_043738605.1 Candidatus Dormiibacterota bacterium
CCGGCAAGGATTCCCTCGCGTAGGCCGCGCTGGATCTCCTCCTCGCTCAGCGTTCCCGTCTCGAGATACTTCTCGAGGAGTGCGTCGTCGCTCTCGGCCGCCGCCTCGATCAGCTGGCCGCGATTCTCCTCGACCAGCCTATTCATGTCTTCGGGTATCGGCGCCTCACCACCTTTGCCATCCGCTGTGGTCACGAAAGCTTTCAGGTGGAGGAGGTCGACGATGCCTCGGAAGTCGTGCTCGGAGCCGATGGGAAGGTGAAGCGGAAAAGGCCGAGGGACCAGGTGTTCGCGCATGGCCGCGATCACGCCGTAGAAGTCCGAGTTCTCCTTGTCCAGCTTGCTGACGACTACGATCCGAGGCTTGCTTGTGCGGTTGCAGTACTCCCACGCGACCTCGGTTCCGACCGGCAGCTGGCCGCCCGGTCCCACCACCACGACGGCTCCTTCCGCGACCCGCAGGGCACTGAGGACCTGGCCGGCAAAGTCGAAAAAGCCGGGGGCGTCAAGGATGTTGATCTTGTAGCCGTTGTGCTCGACGAACGCAACGCCGAGGTTGATCGAGATTTTCCGCTTGTGTTCCTCGGGCTCGAAATCGGTGGTTGCGGTGGCCTGGTCGGTCGAGCCCATACGGGGGATCGCGCCCGAAGCGAACAGCATGGCCTCGGCGAGAGAGGTCTTGCCATCGTGCGAGTGGCCGAGTAGAACGACGTTTCTGATCTTGTCGGGCGCGAACTCAGCAGCCATTCACTCCCCCTGCATCTCCAGCCGCCGCGGGTACGACCTGTAAGTCTAAGGGGGGATTAAGGGATGGTTGGCTTGGGTATGATCTGATTCCTATGAAGAAGAAGACGGCATCCATCGAAGAGGTCCTGGCGGCTGTCGAAGCTGCCCGTGACAAGGTGATGGCCGACGAGGTCAAGTCGCTGACCAAGCTGGGCATCCCCAAGGCGATGGCCTACCAGATGATCGCGAGCAGGTTCCACCAGAAGGTGGGCAACCAGGAGGAGGCTGAGCCCGATCCGTTCGAGGGCAACGCGACCTCTTGGGAAGAGATCGGCTAAGACGAGCGCGGGTGAGGACAGATGTCCTCCCCCACGGAACCCCTCCCCTCCCACAGGACGCTCGGAGGCGCATCGACAAAGAACGCTATGGTGTCGGCCGGAGTAAATCCGGCCTAGAGCTCCCCTTGGCATTGATTGCATTATTGGGGGCGTGAACCGCGCCCGGCGTCTCGCTCGTCTATTGCGGATCCTTGCTGACGTCATCGCCGAACCCGGGCTGAGTCCAGCTGAGCTCGCTCAGCGGGCGGGCGTGTCGGAACGTACACTGCGCCGTGATCTCATCGAGCTCAAGGGCCTTGGCTATGAGGTCTCATACACCGGTGGGTACGAGGTCCAGGAGAACCTGAATTTGGAAGGTCGGTCCGCCCCGCGCTCCCTGGTCCGGGTCTACGAGCAGCAGCTCGAGCTACTGAACAAACAGCTGCCCAAACGGCTGGCTGCGCAGGTGACCGAAGAAGTTGACTCGCAGGCGCCCGCCGCGATCGCATCCTTGTTTGCGGCCGCGATCCAACGCCACACCAAGAGCGGCACATGAAACCACTAGTTCTCATTCCGAGCGGAGAGTCGGACGCGGACTTCACTTACGCCTCGGGATTTCCAGTGGAGACAGGTCTCTACATCCGGTTTGGTGAAGCGGACGACGTCCTGGTGGCCAGCCCGCTGGAGATCGACAGGGCCCGCGCGCAGAGCAAGGCGGCCCGCAAGCTGGGTTTCGCGGAGGCCGGGTTCATCGACCACGGCGAGTTCGCGTCGTGGCCGCGACTGGCCGCCAGGATGCTGCGGGAGAAGGGCCTCGAGGAGGCACGGGTGTCTCCGCGCTTGCAGGCCGCCTACCTCGAGGAGCTGCGCGCCAACGGGGTTGCCGTCGAGATCGACCGAGAGCTGTTCAAGGCCGAGCGAAGGCACAAATCCGCCGAGGAGGCCGATTTCATCCGGGCCGCGCAGCGGGCTGCCGAGGCGGCGGTGACCGAGGTGGTGCGCCAGCTGGCCCAGGCTGAGATCAAAGACGGACAGCTCTGGTCAGAGGGCCGGCCACTCACCTCGGAGCGGCTGTACGCGCGCGCCCAGTTGCTCCTGGGCGAGATGGGGTTCAGCTGCCCGGACATGATCGTCGCCGGTTCGCCGGAATGTGCGATGCCGCATTTTCGCGGCGAGGGGCCGATACGAGCGGGAGCGCCTGTGATCATCGACATCTTTCCGTCAAGCCGCGCCAGCCATTACCACGGCGACCTCACGCGGACGGTCGTGGTGGGAGACGTCCCTGCCGAGATCAGGCGGATGCACGCCTCGGCGCTCCAGGCGCTCGATGCCGGCATCGAGTCCATCCGGGCAGGGGTGCTCGGCCACGACGTCCACAGCGCCGTCTGCCAGGTGCTGGTCGACCGTGGGTACGGGACCACCACCAAAGGGTTTGAGGGTCCGGACGGGGGACCGAAGATGAACCACAGCACGGGCCACGGCGTGGGACTCGACATGCATGAGGCGCCCTCCCTTCGCGGGCCTAGCGAGGAGGTGCTCCTTGAAGGCGACGTGGTGACAGTCGAGCCCGGGCTCTACCTGCTCGGCCTGGGCGGCGTCCGCATCGAGGACACGGGCATGGTGACGGCCAACGGCTTTGAAAACTTCACCAGCCTCACCCGCAGCCTCGACCCCAAGGACTACTTTTAGGACCGGTTGGCAGCGGTGGTAGGTGGATTGCGGCTCGAGCACGACGACCAGGTGACCGACGGCGTTTGTGCCAGGTGCGGAGCGCCCTACGAGAGCGTCATCGGTGTGCTGTATGAGGACGAGGAGGCGATCGCCATCTACCGGGCCGACCTCTTCGACCACTTTCATCGCGACGCCGAACCGCGGGTCGTGCTTTCGATCGCTGTGGGAGACTGGCAGGACGGTACGGACCATTCGGACCGCTGCTCGGCTGCGATCGAGGCCTGGGCTGAGGCTGACCGCGTCCGCATGGCGTTCAGTGACCGGGCGGGCTCGCCGTGGCAGGAGCTCGAGGTTGTGAGCTGGCAGCTCACGAGCAAAGAGGCTGGGGCCAGCCCGCTTCGCGACGCCTTCCTACGCCTTGCCGACCATGTGGCATGCAACGACCGCCGTCTTCGAAGGGTCCTTGCGCCCAGGACCGCCGCTCCGCCTTAACGGGCCGCTGTAAGTTCTGGTGCTGTAAACCCCCGCTTTACATCGGCTATGATGCCGGCGTGCCCCGGGTCGAGACGCTAGGCCAGCGCATTCGACGCCTCCGGCAAGACCGCGGCATGAGCCTCGCCAAGGTCAGCGGAGGCGATTTCAGTCGGGCTTTTCTGAATCAGGTCGAGCTTGGTCGAAGCCAGCCATCCACTCGGGTCCTCCGGGTCATCGCCGGCCGGTTGGGGACTGAGGTCGACTACCTGTTGGAAGGCAGGCTGCCCGCCATGGAGCGCGAGCTGGCACTGGAGAAGGCGCGGGTGCTGGTCGCCCGCGGTCATGCCCGTCGCGCGCTCGCCGCGCTCGCCACCGTGGTCGAGTCGTTCGAATGGCCTCTCGGCACGGACGCGAGGCTGTGCCGGGCCGAGGCGTTGACCATGCTCGGTCGTGACGACGAGGCGGCCGAGCTGCTGTCGGCCGAGAAGCCCGTGATCGCCGCCCAGCACGACAACTACCGGCTGCAGCGTTTGCGCTCGCTCCAAAAGGGCGAGGGTCTGCCGATCGGCGATGGTGACCTCGATAGCGCAGCGCACGCCCATCTCCGATTGGCCGACAAGGCGCAGCGCGCTGCGAACAGCCACGACGCGCTGGAGCACTACCGCGCGGCCAGGGTCCTTCTCGAGGTCAGAGCCCGGTCGGGAAAGTGAACTTGGTCGGCGGGTTCACGTTTGGCGGCGTGATTTCGAGGGTGATCACTTCCTTCTCTCTGAGGACGATGTCGGCCGGATTGCCGGTGTAAACCTTCGGTCCGGTGCCGTCACCGAGGTCGATATAGACGACGAGAGCCTGATCCCCAGTGACGGTGAAAGACGACACGTGCGTGGCGTCCAGTGGCTCAGGCGTGTGCTTGGAAGCGGCCCAGACCTTGAAGAAGTCACCCAGCGTGAAGGTGCGGCCCTTCGGCGACTCGATGTGAATCACACCGGGAGACTCGGCGTGCACGTGCAGCCAATATAAGCAGGTGCTCAGCCGGCCGACATCGGTCGGGATGGACGCGGGGTTGCCCAGATAAAGGATCTGAAGGGCGGCGTGGTAGTGAACCTGGGTGTGTTCGAGCGCGTCGCACGGGATTCCTGCGGCGACCGGCACCGTCGGGCCGGCTTTCGTCCTCGCCTGGTTGACGGCGTAGATGATCAGCGCGATTGCCAGCACCGCCAGGATGCCGCCGACTGCGATCGGAAGCAATGGCAGCTCCGGTCGAGCCTTCACCTTCACCGGTGGCCGGCGCCCTGACTTCGATTTGACCTTGGCACCACGCACGGCCGCCTTGCCTCGGGTGTCGCTCACTCGACTGATAGAATACCGACCTACCCTTTCTGGCCTCGGCCGGTGGCACCGCCATCGATCGATACGAGGCCTGAACCCATAGGAAGGAGGTCCCCGTTGCGGGATTACGAAGTTCTGTACATCGTTCGTGCCGACCTCGAAGACGACAAGGTCCAAGACATCGTCAAGCGAGTGAACACGCTCATCGAAAAAGCGGGCGGCACCCTAGAGCGGACCAACGTCTGGGGCAAGCGCAAGCTGGCCTATGAGGTCAAGCACCAGAAAGAGGGCTCATATATCCTCCAGGACTTCCAGATTGGTCCTGACGGATTGCCACAGCTCGAGGCCGCGCTCAAGATCACCGAGGAAGTGTTGCGGCACCTGATCGTGCGCAAACCCGAGAAGGCAGCCCCGACCCCCGTTGCCCCGCCGCCGGCGGAGGTCGTCCTGGAACCCGTCGCAGTGGAGTCGAGTGGCGCGGTGGAACGGTTGGATGGTGCGAGTGTGGAGGACGCCTAGATGTCGAATCTCAACAAAGCGCTGCTGATCGGCCGTTTGACCAAGGACCCCGAGATGCGCTATACGCCAAGCGGGACGGCGGTGACCAACTTCAGCATTGCCACCAACCGCTGGTCGACCGGACCAGATGGTGAACGCAAGGAGTTCACGGACTACCACAACATCGTCGCGTACCCGATCGGCAAGAGGAACCTCGCCGAGACCGTCGCTCAGTACACGCGCAAGGGTGCGCTCGTTTACGTCGAAGGCCGCATCCAGACGCGCTCGTGGGAGGGCCAGGACGGCCAGAAGCGGCGGGTCACCGAGATCATCGCCAACGACGTTCAGTTCCTCGAGCCTCGCGGTTCGGGCGGCTCGGGTGGCTCGGGTGGCGGAGCCAGCGTCGCTCATGGCGCTCCCGCGGCCACGCACGACGATATTCCCGCTCCGGACGACGCGCCGCGCGACGTCGACCCGGACGACATTCCGTTTTAGGAGAGACCGATGGCAGTAAACCGCCCACCACGTGAAAGCTCCTCGAGAGGGGGCCCGAAGCGCCAGCACCGCAAGGTGTGCAGCTTCTGCGTCGAGAAGATCAGGTACATCGACTACAAGGAGATCTCGCGCCTGAGGCGCTTCGTCAGCGACCGGGGCAAGATCCTTCCGCGCCGCGTGACCGGCACGTGCGCGAGGCACCAGCGCCCGCTGACCACCGCCCTCGAGCGGGCACGGGCGATCGCTCTGCTTCCTTACACGACAGAACAGCATTAGGGTCCGGGCTTCCTCCCCGCTCGCCGGGGAGGTCGGCTCGGCCCACAGGGCCCTGCCGGGAGCGGCCGTTCAATTTACTTGGGCCGGTAGAATTCAACCCGCCGCCGCAATCCTTTAATGGAGCGCGCCCAATGATCTTCCAGACCCAGCTTCGCATCCCCGGTCCGACACCTCTCCCCGAGCGCGTCGTGCGCAGCATGAACCGGCCGATGATCGATCACCGCGGCCCCGAGTTCGGGGCGATCCTGGCGGAGATCACGACCGGCGCGAAGCGCGTCTTCAAGACATCCAACGACCTCTTGATGCTGACCAGCTCAGGGACGGGCGGGCTCGAGTCCGCGATCGCCAACCTCGTCTCACCGGGCGACGAGGTCGTGGCCGCGCTGTGTGGCAACTTCGGTGAGCGGTTCGCCGCCCTCGCTGCCGCTTATGGCGCCGACGTGGTGCGGCTCGAGTTCGAGTGGGGGCAGCCAGTGGATCCCGATGACCTGGCCAAGGTGCTCGAACGCCACCCCCACGCGAAGGTCGTCCTGCTCACGCACAACGAGACATCGACTGGCCTGACCAACCCGCTGCAGGCGCTCGCGCGGGTGGCGCACGAGGCGGGCAGGATCGTGGTGGTCGATGGCGTCAGCTCGATCAGCTCGATCGCGATCGAGACCGACGCGTGGGGAATCGACGTGGCGGTCACCGGCTCGCAGAAAGGCTGGATGGCGCCTCCCGGCCTGTCTCTGGTCAGCGTGAGTGAGCGCGCGTGGGCGCAGCAGGCGAAGGCCCGGTCACCGCGCTTTTACTTCGACTGGAAAGAAGCCAAGACGTGGGCCGACAAAGGCATGACTCCATTCACCCCGGCGATCGGCGTCGTCTTTGCGCTGCAAGAAGGCTTGCGCATGCTGGAGGAGGAGGGCCTCGACGCTGTGTACGAGCGCCACGGGCGCCTGGCTCGGGCCACGCAGGCCGGCCTCGAGGCGCTTGGTTTCCGACTCTATGCACAGGAAGGCTATCGCTCGAACACCGTGACCTCGGCGACTCCGCCACAAGGGCTGGATGTCGCAGCCCTGCGCAAGCTCCTCAACGAGAAGTACGGCGTCGTCATCGCCGGCGGCCAGGGGAAGATGACCGGAAAGATGGTCCGTGTCGGGCATCTCGGCGCGGTCGCTGCCGGCGACGTCGTCCAGGTGCTGTGGGCCCTCGAGCAGGCGCTCGAGGAGCTCGACATCGCGCCGGCGGACGGCCGAAGCGTGGCCGCGATCACCTCTTCACTTCAGGGCGTCGCCGCCGCGACCCGGTAGGCGAGTTGCCCCGGATCCTCGTCGCCGACACGATCGCCGAGGACGGACTCGAGCGTCTGCGTCGTGCCGGCGAGGTCACCGTCGTGAGCAAGCTCCAGGAAGCCGAGCTGATCGAGCGCATCCCCGATTTCGACGCGCTCGTCGTCCGCAGCGAGACGAAGGTGACGGCGCCGATCCTCGAGGCCGGCCGGCGGCTGCGCGTGGTGGGTCGCGCCGGCGTTGGCGTGGATAACATCGACGTGCCCGCGGCGACACGCAAGGGAATCCTGGTCGTGAACGCACCGCGCGGCAACATCGTTGCCGCCGCGGAGCACACGATCGCGCTGCTTTTCGCGGTGGCTCGCTGGGTCGCGCAGGCGGACGCTTCCGTGCGTCGGGGCGAATGGACGAAATCGAAGTTCATGGGCACCGAGATTCGTGGCAAGACGCTGGGAGTCATCGGGCTGGGCAACGTTGGATCAGAGGTCGCCAAACGCGCGCACGGCCTGGAGATGGAGGTTGTCGCTTACGACCCCGTCGTTTCAGTGGAGCGCGCGGAGCTCTTTAACGTTGAGCTGGTCGCGCTCAAAGATTTGCTGGAGCGCGCTGATTTCGTGACCATCCACGTGCCGCTGGTGGAGGCCAATCGCAACCTGATCGGGGCGGCCGAGCTCGCCCTGATGAAGCCGACAGCGAGGCTTGTCAACACCTCACGCGGCGGGATCGTCGATGAGAACGCGCTGTACGAGTCCCTGAAGTCCGGTCACCTCGCGGGCGCGGCCTCAGATGTTTTCGTCAACGAGCCGGCGGGCGACCATCCGCTCTTCACGCTGCCGAATTTCGTCGCGACGCCTCACATCGCGGCCTCGACGTTGGAGGCACAGGTGTCTGTCGCATTCGATGTCGCCGAGGAGGTCGCCGCAGTGCTCGCCGGCGACCTGCCGCGCTACGCGGTCAACGCTCCCTCGTTGCCTCCCGAAGAGCTTGCTTACCTTCGCCCGTTCGCCGGTCTCACCGAGCGGTTGGCCACGCTGCACACGCAGCTGTTCGGCGGGCGCGTCAGCGCGATCGAGCTGGATTTCGAGGGCGAGCTCGCCGAGCACGACGTCAACCTGCTGGTCGCCGCCGCGATCAAGGGAGTGCTGCAGCCGTTCACCGAGGACCGCATCAACCAGGTCAATGCGCGCCTCATCGCATCGAGCCGAGGCGTGAAGCTCGTCGAGCGGCGCAGTGCGGCTCGCGGCAGCTACGCGAGTCTGGTGACGCTGAGAATCGACGGTCACGAGATCGCCGGCACGGTGCTGATGGGCGAGCCTCGCACAGTCCGGATCGACCTGTTCCGCGTCGACC
>JAYUFT010000011.1:0-8367 GCA_043738605.1 Candidatus Dormiibacterota bacterium
GGCTTCATAGATTCGGTCGGGAAGGCGGTCGAGGAACTCAGGGCAGTGCGTGTCGGCGACGACCCCGACCCGTGTGGTCACGCCGGGGTGCGCGTGGGCTGCGCCCTCAGGGTCAGCATCACGAGCAGCGGCGCGAGGCTGAGGACTGCCGCAATTGCGAAGATGACCGGTTGCCCGCGACCGAATGCAACCGCACCAATGAGGGGACCGACAACGCCGCCCACGTAGAACGGGAACAAGATCTGGCCGAGCACGGCGCCGCGACGCTCCGGGCTCACTGTGGCCGCCATCACGGCCATGCTGGCGGTGAGGATCGCGGCCGCGCAGACGCCATTGAGGAAGAGGGCGATTGCGAACACCAACAGGGTATGGCTGAAGCCGACCGCCATCAGCGCGACGAACGCGCCGATGGACGTCACGTTGAGAACCGCGACATGCCCGAATCTCTGCATCACGATTCCCCACAGCGGAGACGCGACGGCCTGGCCTAGCCCCACTGCTGAGAGCACGACGCCGACCGCGTTCACAACATTGTTCGGGGCCAGGCGCGCGATGTAGATCGGCGCATACGGAAGGATCGTCCAGAGCCCGACCTGGGTAATGGCCGTGGCCAGGAACAGCCGCCATACCAGTGGTTTGCTGACAATCTCGTCCAGCGCACCACGCAGAAGGCTCAGCACTCGCAGGTCCGCCGGCCGCGCGTGGTCAGTCTCACGCATGAAAACCATCAACAGCACTGCCATCACTATCGAAAGGGCCGAGTTAAACAGAAGCATTCCGCGAACGTCGACCTGATGGACCAGCAGGGCGCCGAGAATCGGGCCCACGGCCCGGCCCGCCGGCGATCCGGCCGCAACGATCCCGACCGCAAGAGCGAGCCGCTGCTTCGGAGTGGTGGAGGCCTGCACTGCGAGCATGACGCCGGTGTTGCCGAGGATGAACCCATTCAGCGACCGAAATAGAAGGGCCATCCACGGACCCGTTGAAAGCGCCCAACCGCCGAACACGATTGCTTCGATCGCGGCGCTCCGGACGATGATGAGCTTGCGACTGTATCGGTCGGCGAGCACTCCCCAAAAGGGTGCTAGAGGTAGCGCGAGGATCCAGCCCAGGCTCGACATGGCCGCGATCCAGCCCGGCACCTGGTCGGCCGGCACGTGGAGCTCGCGCAGGTAGACCGGTGTGTATGCAGTCAGCTGAGTCCACGACATGCTCTCAACGCATGTCGTCGCGGCGAAGAGCGCCGCTATGACCGCCCAGCCGGCGGCGGGGCTGGTGGCAGTCTTCGCGGAGCCCAGAGGCTACTTGATCCCGGCCGCCTCCAAGCCGGCCGAGTGAGCGCCTTTGGCGTCAGCGCCCCGGTCGAGCGCGTGTAGGGCCGCCGTCGCGAAAAGGTGCGCGCGCGCCTGGTCAAGGTTCAGGTCGATGTTGGCGAGGGCGAACCAGGCGCAGTAGGTCTGGCGGCCGGCGTCGACCGACTGCGGAGGAGAAGCCATCGCCGCGGCGGCGATCTGAGCGGCGGCCGCGACATCCTTGCCACTCGCCAGCGCCGCAAAGGCCGCCTGGGCCGCTGCATGACATGCGGGCACGGGCGCCCCGCCACGTTTCGCCCACGCGAACCATTCGGCGTAGGAACGATCCTCCGGCGTCGGGACGACCCGAGCGACGTTGACTTCGGCTTGCTTTTGATCGACCACCTGCCACGAGGACGAGGATGTCGAGCCCTGGGCGGCGGGACCTGAAGCCGAGCCGGCGGCGGCCGGAGCCGGAGGTTTGGCTGGGGCTCCGGGGGCGGGGGCCGCCTTGGCGACAGGCGGTGGTGGCGGCTGCGGCGCCTGGGCGGGAGCTGCTGGTCGAGCCGGCGCGACGTGGATCTGAGGAGCCCAAGCCGGGATGTCGACCACTGCCGGCCATTGGGTCTCCTGCTCGGGTGCTGGCGCAGGGGCGGCGGCGATCTCCGGCGCCCATGAAGGCACCGCGGTGCTCCCACGCTGAGGCGCTTCTTGAACTTCCGGTTCGGCCGGCGCCGGCGCCGGCGCCGGCGGCGCTGCAGCGGCCGGTTGCGCGCGTGCCGAAAGATCAGCGTCGGTGGTCGAAGCTGGCGGGGGGACGGTCTTTTTCGCCGCGCCGGGGTCTTGCGTCGCCGCCAGCGGTTCGGTCTTGGTCGATGCGGCAGCAGCCGGCGGCAGGGTTGCAGGCGGCACGGTTGCGGTCGGCGGCGCCGTTGCTGGCGGCGGCACCGTCGCAGGCGGCGGGGTCGCAGGCGGCACGGTTGCGGTCGGCGGAACGGTCGCCGGCGACGCAGCCTTGGTTGAGTCGGCGGGCGGCACAGTTGCCGGCGACGCCAGAGCCGGCGGGACGGTCTTGGAGGCAGGCGGAGCGGAGCTGGCGGCGGGGGTCGCTGCCGGACGTGGCGCCACTGGCGCCGGCTTCCACTCGGACGGTGTCGGCCCCGCGGGAAGGTCCGGCAGCTGGGAATCGGCGTCGCCGAAAGCTGAGGGCGGCCACGCCGGCATCGTGTGCTCGGTCGGAGGCTCTGGCGGCCAGATGTCGCTCTGCGTCGGCATCGCAGCGTCGGGCTGCGTCTTCGGCGGCCAGGTCAGCGGCGCCGACCTCGTCGGCGCAGCCGTCGGGCTCGGCTCTGGATCGCCGGCCGTCTCCGCCGGGGCAGGAACCGTCTGGGCCCAGGAGGGGGCGGGCTTCTGCATGGGCACCGCCGACTTCGGCTCGGTTTCGTCTGCGGCCGCGCGCGCTTCGTCTGCGGGCGGGTTGGCCTGAGCCCACGAGGGCGCTGCCTTCTGCATGGGAAGGGCCGCTTTCGGCTCGGACTCGAGGGTCGCCTGGAGGGCTTCGGTTCCCAGCGGTGAGTGGGCCTCGGTCGCCGCTACGGCCTCCGCCTGCAGAGGGAGCTCGGGTTCTGTCTGGGGATCGAAGTTAGGCGTCACCAGAGGCAGCTCCGGCTCCGTCTGGTCCTGCGGTTGCGGGTCGTTTTCCTGTCGGTCCACTGGGCGGTCAGTCTATCGCCGCGGCAGCAACCCCGCAGCGTGTTGGTAACGCTAAGCGAATACGTTCTTGAGCGCGTCCTCGGCAATCGGGTCCGGCTGCTGCTCGGCCCAGTCGGCGGCGTCCGAAGCTTCTGCATCGCACTCGGCCTGGGCACGCGTGAGGTCCTTAGCCGTCAGCCAACCACGCTCGATGAGCCATGCGCCAAAACGAGCGATCGGGTCATGAACGGCCGCCTCGTCGATTTCGTCCTTGCCCCTGTACTTGACGTGGTTGTCCTCTGACGTATGCGAGTTCATCCGCCAGACCTTGGCGTCGATCAGGGTCGGTCCATCGCCTCGTCGCGCCCGCGCCACCGCCTCCTTGCAGACGGCGTAGCAGGCCGGCACGTCGGTACCGTCGACAGTCGCGCCGGCGATGCCGTAGCCGGCCGCGCGGTCGGCGACGTTCGGGTTCGCCATCTGGAGCCTGATCGGCACGCTGATGGCGTAGCTGTTGTTCTCGCAAACGAAGACGACCGGCAGGCGATGGACCGCTGCGAAGTTGACTCCTTCGTGGAAGTCTCCCTGGCTCGTCGCTCCATCGCCAAAAGTGCACAACGTCACCGACCCTTCGCCTCGAAGCTTGTCGGCATACGCGATGCCCGCGGCTTTGGGAACCCAGGACGCCACCACCTGAGAGACAGAGGCGATCTTCAGCCGCTTGTAGCTGTAGCAGCCTCCGGGGATGTTGCGGCCTGCGGAAAGGGGATCGTCAGCCTTGGCGAATACCGCCAGCATCCATTCCTTCATCGTCAGCCCGCGAACTATCGAGTTGGCGAGCCCACGGTAATGAGGAACCAGCCAGTCATCCGGCCCCAGGGCAGCAGTCGATGCCACCTGTATGCCTTCATGCCCGCGACTCGAGCCGACGAACGGTGCCCGCCCCTGCTTGACCAGAATGTGCATGCGGTCGTCGAGGGCTTTGGCCATGCACATCCAACGATGGAGCTGGAGGTACTCCTCCTTGGCAGCGGCCGGAGCTACGACTGTTGCCTTGGCCATAGCCGTCAGTCTATGCCGTGGATGCCAGTGCCCTGGCGATCACTGCGACCTCTTCCCAAGTGAGACCCAGACGGTTCAGGTGCTCGTAGTAGCGCTTGTGGAAATCTGAGAAGTCGGCACGCTCAGCGCGCTCCTCACGAATGCGCTTGACCTCGTTCAGCACCTTCGCTACCAGATCGGGCTCCGGCGGAATGCCTGCCTCGCGCAAAGCGTGCTCGATGACGACGGCGCCTGAATGCTTGCCGTAGACGTACTCGACGTCGGCGCCAAAGTCGGCCGGCGGCATGAACTGATAGATCGCCGGATGGATGAGCATGCCGGCAGTATGGATCCCGGCTTCGTGGGTGAAGACGTTCAGGCCGATGCCCGGCTCAGTTGGCTGCACCGGGATGCCGCTCACAAGCTCGAGATGGCGCGCGAGGTCACGAAGCTTCTCGTACTTGAAATGTGGGATCTCGATGCCGAAAAGGTAACGAAGCTGCATGAGCACCTGGTGCATCGGGGCATTGCCCGTCCTCTCTCCGATGCCGTTGACGCTCGTGGTGAACACTTCCGCTCCCGATCCCAGGGCCATCACGGTGTTCCAGGCGCCAAGACCGAGGTCGTTGTGAAAGTGGACGACCAGCGGCGCCTCCGGCGCGGCGGCCTTGATTTGAGGGATGTACTCGCGCACAGCGAACGGCGAGTAGCAGCCGACGGTGTCCGGGGTCGACGGCCGGGTACCGCCCGCTTTCAGACCTTCGCGGTGGATCTGGCCGATGTAGTCGACGTCCGCGCGGCTGCCATCTTCGCCACCGAACTCGATTGCCGTGGCGCCCTGCTCGCGCGCGTAGCTGATCGCTTCGCACATCATCCGCAGGTTGGCTTCGCGGTAATGCGACACGGGCAGCTCCAGCCACTCGGATTCGGGGATGCCGTCGCGGTGCAGCAACGTCTTGCCCAGCTTGTACTTGACGTGCAGGTCGGATGCGGAGGTGAAGATGAAGTACGTCACCTCGTCACGTTTATGGCCTAGCGCATCGATCACACGCATCGTGGCGTCGATGTCGCCCTTGGTCGAGCGCATCATGCAGACCACCTCGAGGTCCGGTCTGATCTCGCCGCGCTTGCGCCCTTCGAGGATGAGTCTCAGTGTCTCGCGTTCGCTCTCCGACACCGAGGGAAAACCTACGTCCATGACGTGGACCCCGATGTCGGAGAGCAAGCGCGCGAGCTCGTACTTGGCTTTGGGTGCGATGGCAACCCCGGGCATCTGCTCCCCGTCGCGTAGCGTGTCGTCGTAAACCCGAATCTTGCCGACAGGTGGAAATTGAAGATCGTGGACGAAGTGCTTGGGGTCTCGAGCCAGCTCTTCAAGCGGCTCCTGGAGCTCGACCGGCTTGACTCCGTCCAAGGTCAGGCTCTGCGCCCGGCCAGTTGCCGCCTCTCTTCCAGTCGCTTGCGCACCCACGGCACCAGGCCGCCCATGTGGATGAGCTCATTCATGAACGAGGGGAATGCCTCGCAGGGGTACTCGTCGCTCTTGCTGAAGTTCCGGATTATTCCCTGCTCAAGGTCGACCTCGAGCTCGTCTCCTTCGGCAACGCCCTTCGCCGCCTGCGGCGACTGGAGGATGGGGTAGCCCATGTTGATCGCGTTGCGGAAGAAGATGCGCGCGTAAGAGTCGGCGATGACGAGGGATATGCCCGCGCCGCGAATCGCGATCGGCGCGATTTCGCGTGAGGATCCGCAACCGAAATTGGAATCGGCGACGAGGACATCCCCCGGCGTCACCTGCGCCGCCCAGCCCTCGCGACCGGGAACGCCTTCCATCGCGTGCTTGCCGAGCTCCTTCTCATCCAGCGAATAGATCGCGTACTTGGCGGGGATGATCTGGTCGGTGTCGATGTTGGCGCCGAACTTCCAACTCCGACCTCGGATGACAGTTGGGACTGTCACGCGATCCCAGCAGGCATCTTCTTGAGCACCTCTCCCGGATGCGTGATCACCCCGGTCACCGCGCTCGCCGCCGCGACGGCCGGATTCGAGAGGTAGACCAGTGCCTTGGGATGGCCCATGCGGCCAGGGAAGTTGCGGTTGGTGGTGCTGAGGCAGACCTCGCCTTCGCCGAGGACCCCCATATGGCCGCCAAGGCACGCGCCACAGGTCGCAGTCGTCCAGGCAGCGCCCGACGCCAGGAAGATTCCAATCAAGCCCTCTTTCTCGGCCTGGATCGCCACCTGGTGGGAGGAGGGCGTGATGATCAGACGGACGCCCGGCGCCACCTTGTGGCCATCGAGGACGGCAGCCGCGCGCCGAAGGTCCGTGATGCGCGAGTTGGTGCAGGAGCCGATGAACACCTGGTCGAGCCTGGTGCCCGCGACCTCCGAGAGTGGTGCGTAATTGTCGGGCGACATCGGCTTGGCGACCCCGAGCTCCACCTTCTCCACATCGAACTCGAAGACCTTCTCGTACGTGGCATCGGGGTCGGAGGTGACCGGCGTGTATTCGCGCTTGGCCCGACCGTCGAGGTACTGCTTCGTGACCTCATCGAACTCCATGATCCCGTTCTTGGCGCCGGCTTCGATCGCCATGTTGGTCATGGTCAATCGCGCCTCCATGTCGATGTGGCGCAAGGCCTCGCCCGTGTGCTCCATCGCCTTCGATCGCGCGCCGTCGACGCCGATCTGACCGATCACATAAAGGATGAGGTCCTTCGCTTCGACCCATTCCTTGAGGTGGTTGTGATAGACGAACTTCAACGACTCTGGGACCCGGAACCACAGCTCACCCAGAGCAAACACGCAGGCGAGGTCGGTGGACCCGATGCCGGTCGCGAAGTTGTTGAGCGCGCCGTACGTACAGCTGTGCGAGTCGGCGCCAACGACCAGCTCGCCGGGCAGCACCAGACCGTTTTCAGGCAGCACGGTGTGGCAGATGCCGCCCTGCCCGACCTCGAAGTACCACTTGATGCCCATGTCGTGCGCGAACTCGCGGGTGAGGCGGCCGAGGGTGGCGCTCGCGGCGTCCTTCGCCGGCTGGAAGTGGTCCTGCGTGACGGCGACGCGGTCTGGATCCCAGATCTTTTCCGCGCCCATCTGCTCGCGCATGATCCGGCCCGCGGGCGGGATCGTGAGGTCGTGGCCCATCGCGAAATCGACTTTGGCCAGGACGAGGTCACCGGGGACCACGCTCTCGCGCCCGGCGCCGCGGGCCAGGATCTTCTCAGTCATCGTCATGCCCATCGGTCCTTTAGTCCTTCAGCCTTTTAATGACCGCATCACCAGCCTGGGACGTGGAGAGGTCCCCTCCGATGTCGCGCGTGCATTCACGCGCTCGGATGGCTGATTCGACCGCACCCTCGATCGCGTCTGCCATTTCAGGATCACCCAGATGTCTCATCATCATAGATGCGCTCAGGATCGCCCCGATCGGGTTGACGAGGCCCTTCCCCGCGATGTCCGGGGCGGTGCCGTGGACCGGCTCGAACAGGCCTCGGCCCGTCTTGGGATTGATGTTGGCCGAGGGCGCGATGCCCATCCCGCCGACGAGCTCGGCGGTGAGGTCGGACAGGATGTCGCCGAACAGGTTGCCGGTGACGATGACGTCGAACTGACGCGGGTCCTTGACGAGTTGCATCGCGGCGGCGTCGACGAGCAGGTGACGAGTCTTTATCTTCGGGTGCTGGGCGGCCACCGCCTTCCATCGCTCCTGCCAGAGGCCACCGGCGAAGGTCATGGCGTTGGACTTGTCGATCATCACGACTTCGCGTCGAGCGACTTTGAATGCATGCTCCAGGATGCGTGTCACGCCGAGGTGAGTGTTGATGTCCTCCTGGGTCGCGATCTCGTCCTGCGTTCCCCTCTTGAAACGTCCGCCCATGCCGACGTAAAGACCTTCGGTGTTCTCCCGGACCGTTAACAGGTCGACGTGGCGCCGGTCCTCACGTCGCAAGGGCGACAGTCGATCGTCGTAAAGCTTGGCGGGCCTGAGATTCACATAAAGGTCGAGCTCAAAGCGAAGGCGGAGCAGGACGCCCGCGAGATAGTTCGTGTGATTGACGCGTTCGTCGCCCACCGCGCCGAAGAGGATCGAGTCAGCCTTGGCCAGCTGCGACCACACCTTGTCTGTGATGGCCACGCCGTTCCGGAGGTAGGCGTCTGCGTTGACGTCGAACTCCTCGAACTCGAGGTCGGCGCCGGCGGCACGGAGCACCTTGATGGCCTCGGGCACAACCTCCTTCCCAGCTCCGTCGCAGGGTAGGACCGCGATCTTTTTGCTCATGAGCTCATCGACTGCCCGCGGCCGAGTCGCCCTGTGCGCACGCCACTATGCCTGTACG
>JAYUFT010000012.1:0-2724 GCA_043738605.1 Candidatus Dormiibacterota bacterium
TCCGGCACCCTGTTCTTGGGCGGCTTGACCCCGCGATCTGCCCACGCGTCGAGCGCGATGAGCAGCGCCCGCAGCGTCGGTCCGTGGAAGTTGGGGTTGGTCGGATGCCGGCACATGGCGTCGGTCCCGGGGAAGGACGGAGGCGGGTTGTTCCCGCTGTGCTGGAAGCTCGAGAGGTGATAGACGCGCACGTTCTTCGGAATGTCGATGGGCCGTCCCACTCCGTCAGCGAAATTGAGCGACGCCTTCATCTCCCAGAACTCGTTCGAGGTGTCGGTCTGGAAGACGAGGGGGTCGGTCGCTGGACGCTTCAAGAGACCGTCCCGGACGCCCGTAACGGGGTCCGTCGTCACCCCGTGGGTGAACGGCGCCACGCTGGACGAGAGGAAGTCGTGCCGGTCGTCCTGTCGCGAGTACGTGTTGGGGTCCGCGAACTCCACGTTGGCAAACAGGCGGTGCGTTCCTGGCTTGTGGATCCAAGCGGCGTCGAACACGCGGCGATGCCTCTCGTCCTCGTTGAAACCGAGGTAGAGGAATTCGCGCTGGTACATCCCGGTCGACGAGGACCCGAATGAGTACGACCGGCGGATGCCGACCTCGCCTGAGCTGGCGGCCAACGGGTTCGGGTTTCCGACGTCGTCGTGCGTCTGAAACCGGAGGAACGATCCGACGTCGCGTGTCACCGCGTACGCGAGGCCCATCACCTTAGGGTCCTGGGCGGGGTAGATGAGTTCGTAGAGCCTGTCGGCGCGGAAACCATCGAAGAGGCAGATGTTGGTGGTGGAAGGAACCAGGCTCGCGGCGCCGGTCGGGCATCGGCCGAAGGCCCAGCGATCGGAGGGGATCGACACCTTCGGGCCGGCGACGGTCTCGCGCACCGTCAGCGTGGAGTGCGCGGTGTTCACATCCGAGGTCGGCCACGAGGTGAAGCTGGGACTGCCTTCCAGCGTGAGCGTGTGCGTCCCGGCCAGGGGAATGGTCCGGTCCGAGTATTCGATGCGAATGCGGGCCACGATGGGGCTTCCATCGGGCTTTCTGGCGACCGGAAAGTTGGGGACGAGGCGATTGTCGCCGGGCGCCACGTCTCCCTGCCACCCGGCATCGACAACCGTGTACCCCAGGCGCATCAGGAACCCGTCTCCCGCATCGGCTGCGGTGATCGGATTGTTGATGCCGGGCCCAGATGGGACTTGATTCCAGTAGCCCAGGCTCTGCTTGTTGCCGCGGTTGTTGATGCCGTAGAAGATCTTGTGGTTGCTGCCCGCCATGTCGACCGGCTTCAGGATGAAGAACGGTGCGCTGAACTCGACCATTCCGCCAGCGTTGCGAGGTGCCTTATCGACGTTGACGACGACGGCGTTCAGGGGATCGCTCGGGTCCACCTCCATGTAAGCCCTTCCGTCCAGCCGCTCGTAGGCGCCGGTGCTCCCGAAGTGCGTGCCACCGGCGAAGGACCGCCGCTGCTCGACGACGAACCGGACCACGCGGGCGTCGCTCGCTCTGGGGAACCCAGCAGTGAGTAGAAATGCGGCTGTCATCAAGAAGAACGAACTCGCGACGCGTGGAGATGTCATGTGCTCCTCGATTCCCGCTCGGGCGAGCGGCGTCCCACACGCTCAAACCGCAAGTCAATGCGCGCCGTGTCAGGCGGGCCGGGCCCGAGCGGCGCGGGCGCGACACTCACGCGGCTACGGGGGCGCCATGCACGAGGGCAAGGAAACCTCAAGTAGCGCTGGCTGGGATCTTCAGAGAAACGGTACTTCGAAGAAGCACTTCTTCAGGCAGGTTCCGCCCTTGAAGACCCAGAGATGCCCGGCGCGCGGGTGGGCCGCGATTCCCGCCAGCAGCCACCCGAGCAGGTAGTCCTTTTCGACGACCTCTGCTCGCAGGCCCCAGTCCACTGAGCGGTCGAGGATGTCATGCTTCGAAATCATCGATCATCCAGCGTGACGTTGATGCAGAGGCCCCACCGCTTGTTGATGCGGCCGCTCGCCCTGACCCTCGGATCGACCGCAATGAGTCCGGCGCTTCGCCGACGGAAGCAAAACGTGATGAGGTCCGTCTCCGTCGGGAAGACTTGCTCGGGGGCCAGCCCAGGCGCTTGAAGGCTCCCTTTCCAAGGTGCTCCATCCGCGATGAGGCGAGTCGAATTCCACTCCTTGCTGTCGTGGTGGGTGCGAATGATCTCCGCGAGATGGCGGAGCCTCCGACCCAATCCGGGGCGAGCAAGGCATCGGCGATCGTCAGCTGGCGATCGGAAACCAGCACGCGCTCGCGGTCGCGCCAGACAGCGCTGGCACCTTCGACGCATCGTCATCGAGTACGTGCGTTTCTCCAACGAGGGACGGCCGCACCAAGCCCTCGGGCGGCAGCCGATTCCACGTCCTCCGGAGACTGAGGGCCGCGTTGCCGCAATCCCTGTGCTCGCCGGACTCCATCATGACTACCGGCGCGTCGCTTGATGATCGTCGCGTCCGATGCTTACGCGCCGACGGGATTTGTAGCCACCACGGGTGGCCTGGGCCGAGCAGCAGAAGAACCCCGAGATGCAGAAGCTGGCCTTCGACGAGCGGCTGGGGATGCTCATCGACGCGCAGTGGCTGAGCCGTGAGAACAAGCGGCTCGCACGGGCGCTCAAGGAGGCGAAGCTCAAGCTCGGCAACGCCTGCGTCGAGGACATCGACTACCCGCCGCGCCGGGAGCTCGACAAGGCAGTGGTCCGCC
>JAYUFT010000013.1:0-2723 GCA_043738605.1 Candidatus Dormiibacterota bacterium
GAAGCGGAGCACGTCGAGGGTTTCGCGCCCGAGGTCGCCTGGGTCACGAGAGCCGGTTCCAGCAATGATGAGCTCGAGGAGCCGCTGGCGGTCCGCCCAACGTCTGAGACCATCGTCGGCTCGATCATCAAGCGCTACATCCAGAGCCACCGCGACCTCCCGCAGCTGACCAACCAGTGGAACAGCGTCGTGCGGTGGGAGATGCGCTCCCGGCTGTTCCTGCGCTCGCGCGAGTTCTGGTGGCAGGAGGGCCACACGTTTCACGCCAATGCCCAGGAGGCGATGGAGGAGGTGGACCTGATCCTCGGCTATTACCGCGACATCGCGCAGGAGTGGCTCGCGGTGCCGGTGCTGGCCGGCAAGAAGTCACCCGCGGAGACTTTCCCCGGCGCCGTCTACACCCTCACGATCGAGGGCCTCATGCGCGACGGGATGGCCCTGCAGATGGGGACGTCCCACTACTTCGGCCAGAACTTCGCCCGCGCCTACGACATCTCCTTCTCGAACAAGGAGAACGAGCGCGAGCTGTGCTACTCCACGTCGTGGGGCATCAGCACCCGGCTGGTGGGTGCGCTCGTGATGGCCCACGGCGACGACTCCGGGTTGATCGTGCCACCAAAGGTGGCTCCGATCCAGGTGGTCATCGTGCCGATCTTTCGCGACGCGGAAACTCGGGCCAAGGTCGAGACCTTCATCGCGGGCTGGAGTGGAGAGCTCAAGGCGGCAGGGATCCGGCACCGCGTCGACTGGCGCGACGAGAGGCCGGGCGACAAGTACGCGCACTGGGAGTTGAAGGGAGTGCCGCTGCGCCTCAATGTGGGCGGGCGGGACGCGGATGCGGGAACGGTCGAGCTGGTCGACAGGCTGTCACGCCAGCGCCGCCCTCTGCCGGTGGCGGGCATCGGCTCGCGGCTGACGGACGAGCTGGCCGCATTTCAGAAGGCGCTGTTCGATCGGGCGCAGGGCTTCCTCAAAGAGAACACGTTCGAGATGTCGACGCTGGCCGAGGTCGTCGCGCACTTCAAGGAGGGCGTGGGCTTCGTGTGGGTGCCGTGGTGCGGCGATGCCGCGTGCGAGATGAGGATCAAGGCCGAAGGGGGAGGGGTGACGGTTCGCACCATCGACCCGGACGAGAAGGCTTCGGGAAACTGCCTGGTCTGCGGCAAGCCGGCCAAGCACCGGGTGGCGCTGGCGCGGGCTTATTGATCAGCTAGTCGGGTTTTCGAAAGCTCCGGTCGCGGGCGCGTTCTTGTACAGATTCTCTTGCGTGATCACTTTCAGCTTCCCGTTATTCGCTGCGTCCAGGACCGCCTCGGCGACGTCGGGGTGAAAGTGCGTGCCCGCGCCCGCTCGCACCTGATCGACCGCCACCTCAAGCGACATTGCCTTGCGATATGGGCGGTCGGAGGTCATTGCATCAATGGCATCGGCAGCGCTGGCGATCCACACGAAGATAGGTAGCTGGTCCGCCTTCTTGCGGTCGGGGTAGCCCTTGCCGTCGAAGCGCTCATGGTGCGAGCGGACAATCTCCAGCTCATCACTGAGCATCGTCAACTGCTTAAGGATTTCGTACCCGATTGTGGTGTGTGCCTTCATCAGCTCGAATTCTTCGTCGGTGAGCTTGCCCGGCTTGCGGAGAATCTCATCGGGGACGCTGACTTTCCCGATGTCATGCATCAGCACTCCACGCTTGAACCTGACCCAGGCCTGCTGGTCCGTGGGCGAGTACTTCATCTGCCTGGCGATCGCTAGTGCGTACTCCGTGACGCGTCCGGAATGTCCTGCGGTGTACGTGTCGTCGCGCTCCGTTGCTCTGGCGAACGTTTGAAGAGCGGAGACGATTTCCGCCTCTCGGTCCTTGAACAGCCGGGCGTTGTCGATGGCGACGGCGGCCTGGTCCGCCAGCTCGGTCACGAGGCGTCCTTGGTCGGACGTGAATGCGTGGTCAACCTGGTAGTGGGCGAGGAAGAGAACGCCGGTCGGCGTGCCGCGCAACGTGATCGGAACGCACAGAACGGCGCGCGGGTTAAGCGGGCTGTCGTTGGTCGCGCCCTGGTCGAACACCTCCATAACCGGCTCGCCAGATGTCATGACACGACGGCAGATGTCGCCTCCGACCGCCCCCAGGGCAAGCCTTTCGGCGGTGATGGAATCAGTGCCGAAACCGACCTTGAGGACCAGCTTGCCCGAATCGTCAAGTGCGAGACATCCGATCTTCGCGTTCGAAGCGTTGGCCGCGCCTGTGAGCACCTGATCGAGCACCTTGGTCAGGTCAAGGGTTGACGTCGCTGCCCGAAGGGCCGCCTGCAGGCTCTTTAACTCCCAGACGTCTCGCTGGCTGCGCTCGTATAGGTCGGCGTTCCTGACCGCAACGACACCTTGATTGCCAAGCATTGCCAGCACGCGCTGATCGTCGGTCGTCCACTCGCGCTTCTTCACATCGAAAACAGACAGCGTTCCCCAGAGGCGTCCGTCCTCCAGCATCGGCATGCAGATGGCGGCGTGCAGTCCGAACTGGACGAGATTGGGCGGGGACTGGAGCTCCGGGCTCTGGCTGAGGTCGGCCACCGGTATCGGCTGTTCGCTGAGCATCACCGCGCCGATGATGCCCTGGCCGTTCTGCACGACGAGATCGTCGACCGTCGACGGCAGGTTCAGCGACGTGATCGTCGCCTGGCTCCCGTCGGCCGTCGTTCGGGTCAGCAGCCCCGCGCTCGCGTTGG
>JAYUFT010000014.1:0-2722 GCA_043738605.1 Candidatus Dormiibacterota bacterium
GTGACGGGCCTCCAAAACGGCACCATCTACACGTTCACGGTATACGCCAACAACCCAAGCGCCGGGGCCAAGTCCACCATCACGGCGACCCCTCGCGCGAGCCCGCCAAGCGCCCCCAACAACCTTGGCGCGACGCAAATCGGTTCGGGCCAGATCCGCCTCGATTGGACCCCGCCGACCACCAACGGCTCCATGCCCGATGGCTCGTCGCCGAACCTGGACCACTACAACATCAAGGTCAGTCCCGGCGGGACCAGCACCCAGGTTCCGGCCTCGATCCTCACCTACACCGACCTCGGTCTCCACGACAACGTCACCTACACGTTCACCGTCAGCGCCACCAACTCGCGGTCCCTCACAGGGCCAGTAGCCACCGTGTACGCGCCCTTGCCTACCGGCGCCTCGATCGGTTTGCAGCCCACCGCCGGGGTGCTGACCACTACGATCACCGTCACCGGCCAGCTCTTCCTGAAGAGCGAGAGCCTCAGCCTGTACTGGGACACAGCCAGCCACATCGCGGCCACCGTGGTCACCGACGACAGCGGAGCCTTCACCAAGGTCTTGAAGCCCCGCGCGCTCGACAAGCCAGGAGTTCACAAGCTCTGCGCCAACGTCCAGCCCACGCCCTGCGCCAACTTCACCCTCCTGACGGCGCCCACGCCACTTCCGTCAACCGATCCGTCGCCTGACCAATCGCCCACGCCCACCGACACCCCACAGGCGTCCAGCCCGCGACTTGGGGGTGGCGGCATCAGCGGGCTCGACATCATCACGAGGCCGCCCTTCGTCTTCCTGCCGATCATCGCCATCATCGGTATCCTCGGTTTGCTCGCCTACTGGTTGCTGAGCCGGCGCCGCCGCGATGTGCCCCCGGCATCGGCCGCGACGGTGGTCCACCGCGCCACGCGCCCTGATTACATGGCGCCCTTCCCCACCGCCGGCGGCGCGCCGGTCGCGCCGCAGGAACCGGTACAGCAATCGGCGTGGGATGCGCCGATCCAGCCTCGGCCGGCGGTTCAGGCTCCGCCGCCGGTACAAGCTCCGCCACCGGTCCAGCCTCCGGCCGCGCCTTACGCACCGACCCCATACGTGCCGCCACCGGTGCCGCCACAGGCTCCGCCACCGGCCCCACCTCCGGCGGCACCCCCGCGCACCGTCGAATGGCCGGCTCCACAGAACCCGCCAGCTGCCCCCGACGAGCCCCCCGACCTACCTCAACCGTCGGACTAATGGCCGCGCGCGCCGCGCGCTCTTAGACTTTCCGCGCAAATGGCGCTGCTCGAAGTGAAAGAGCTGAGCGTTCGCTTCGGAGGGGTGATCGCGCTGGATCGCGTTTCGTTCGTCGTGAACGCGGGCGAGGTGGTCGCGCTCATCGGGCCCAACGGCGCCGGCAAGACAACCCTGTTCAACGTTATCGCGCGTGTCTACCGCCCAGGCGGAGGCAAGGTGCTGCTCGACGGCGAGCCGGTGCTCAAGCTTTCGGCGCATCAGGTCGTACTGCGAGGCCTGGCGCGCACGTTTCAGAACCTCGCCTTATTCCGGTCGATGACCGTACTCGAGAACGTGCTCGTCGGAGACCACATCAACATCCGCAGCAGCTTCCTCGGAGCCTCCACACCGCTGCCCAATGCGCTGAAGGCTGAAGCGGGCGCACGGAAGCGTGCGATGGAGATGCTGGAGTTCGTCGGCTTGAGTCAGCAAGCCGCGCACCCTGTTGCCGCCCTGCCCTTTGGGGTCCAGAAACGAGTCGAGATGGCCAGGGCGCTCGTGTCCAAGCCGCGACTCGTGATGCTCGACGAGCCCGCCGGCGGCATCAGCCACGAGGAGGTGGCGGACATGGCCCGTCTGGTCCGGCGCATCCACTCCGAGCTCGGCGTGACGGTTCTCCTGGTCGAACACAACATGAGCTTCGTCATGGGGATCTCGGACCGGGTGGTCGTCCTCGACTTTGGCCGCAAGATCGCTGAGGGCACGCCGGCCGAGGTGCAGGGAAATCCCGCCGTCATCGAAGCCTATCTGGGCGCCGCGTAGATGCAGCTGCTCGAAATGACAGAGGTGCGCGCGGGTTATGGACCGACCCAGGTCCTGCATGGTGTGTCTCTGGCGATCGCCGATGGCGAGATCGTCTCGCTGCTCGGCGCCAACGGCGCCGGCAAGACGACCACCCTCCGAACGATTTGCGGAGGAGTGCGCTGGGCTGGTTCGATAAAGCTGCTGGGCCGCTCGCTGCACCGGATGTCAACTGAGGACATCGTTCGAGCCGGCGTGGCCCACGTGCCCGAGGGCCGTGGCATCCTCACCAACCTCACGGTCGATGAGAACCTGCGGCTGGGCGACCACCTGCGTCGAGACCGCGACCAGGTGCGCAAAGATTACGGCCGGGTCTTCGAATACTTTCCCGTGCTGCGCGAGCGGCAGCATCTTTCGGCCAGCACCCTGTCGGGCGGAGAGCAACAGATGCTCGCGCTCGGGCGCGCGCTCTTGATGCGCCCGCGGTTGATGCTGCTGGACGAGCCGTCGCTGGGATTGGCGCCCCTTGTCGTGAAGTCCATCTTCGAGATCATCCGCGACATCAATCGCACCGACCGCGTTGGCGTGCTGCTCGTCGAGCAGAACGCGCGCATCGCCATGGACCTGTCGACGCATTCGTACGTGTTGGAAGTCGGTCGCGTCGCGGTCACCGGCCTCAGCTCCGAGCTGAAGAACGACGATGCGGTCCGCC
>JAYUFT010000015.1:0-2719 GCA_043738605.1 Candidatus Dormiibacterota bacterium
CCATCACGAAATGATCTGAGTCGCTGGTGATCGGTACCACGTAAATCGTTTCCGGCTCGTGTGCGTGAACATCAATGGCGAAGCCGAAGTCAGTAGGCAGGTTCCCGCTCACCTCGTGCCATGAGTCCCCGGCATCGTCGGTGCGCATCACGTCCCAGTGCTTCTGCATGAAGAGCGTGTTGGGGCGGCTCGGGTGCATCGCAATGTGGTGGACGCAGTGACCAACCTCGGCGTCGGGGTCCGGGATGTACGACGACCTCAAGCCATGGTTGATCGGAGTCCAGGTCTCGCCGCCGTCATCACTTCGAAAAGAGCCGGCCGACGAGATGGCGGTGATGATCCGGTCCTTGTTGGTCGGATCCAGGATGATCGTGTGCAGGCACAGGCCGCCCGCGCCCGGGGCCCATGTAGGGGCCGTCGCATGAGTCCGCAGGCCTGGCAGCTCCTCCCATGACGTGCCGCCGTTGGTCGACTTGAAGAGCGCAGCATCCTCGACCCCCGCGTAGACGGTGTCAGGGTCGGTGAGCGATGGCTCGAGGTGCCAGACGCGCAAGAACTCATAGGGGTGATCGGAGTTGTCGTACCACTTGTGAGTGTTCGTCGCGCCTTCATAGTGGAACTCGTTGCCCACCGGGTTCCATGTTTTGCCGCCGTCGTCCGAGCGTTGGATCACCTGTCCGAACCAGCCGCGCGACGTCGAGGCATAGAGCCGGTTGGGTTCGGCGGGAGAGCCATTGACGTGATAGACGTCCCAACCCGCGAAATGCGGCCCCTCTATCTTCCAGTCCTTTCGCCGTTCGTCGGAAGTGAGGACAAAAGCCCCTTTGTGAGTTCCTACCAGTAGACGTAAGGTCGTCATGCTCCCTCCATTCGCTTCAGGCATCCCGGCCAGTGTCGAGGCAAACGCCGCTCGAGGCTCTCATTTTGACCGATGACTGCTCGCGGCTGAATGGCCTCCTTCCTATGCTTCCAATGTGGCCATTGCGACATCGCGGCTGACACTCCTGCAACAGGCGCGGCTGGCACAGGTCTTGACCGTTGGCTGGATGGTGATCGAAGCCGCTGTTGCGATCGTCGCCGGCATCGCTGCTCGCTCCGTTGCGCTCACTGCATTCGGTGTCGACAGCGGGGTGGAGCTTTTTTCATCGGCGGTGGTGCTGCATCGCCTGCTGCAGCGTTCGGAGTCCGAGGAACGCGGCTCTCTCTCGGGCGGCGAACGCCGCGCCAGCCGGCTCGTCGGCTACGCGCTCTACGCGCTGATCGTTTACATCGTGCTGTCGGCCGCCGTCTCGTTGGTTTTCCGGATTGAGCCGCAGCGGTCGCCGGTCGGAATCGGCCTGACTGTGGCGTCGCTGGTCATCATGGCCGGGCTGTGGCGCTGGCGGCTCGCGCTGGCCGACCGCCTGGGAAGTCCAGCCCTTCGTGGTGATGCCGCATGCAGCATGGTCTGTCTCTACATGGCGGCAGTCGCGTTGGCCGGCCTGGTCATGAACCAGCTGTTTGGATTGTGGTGGGCCGATCCGCTGGCAGCCCTCGCCTTGGTCTGGTGGATCCGAGGCGAAGCCCGAGAGGCGGTCGAAGCCGGCCGGACCTAAGCGCATCGGCCGGCGCGCTATCTCCTGCAGATGGGCCAAGCCCAAGGATCACCAGCCAGCCAAAGTCCCACAGGAGTTGAGGCAGCGGGTTGCCCAGGCTGATCGCCTGCATCGTCGCCACACCGGCGAGCAGCCAGAGTCGATGCCACAACGGCGGCCCGCTGCGCAGGATCAGCCAGGCGGCGAGGATCAGCGCCGCGTAGTCGTACTGATGAAGGTGGAAAGCGAAAACAAGCGAACCCAGCAGTCCAAGCGCGAACACAACGTTCAGGTCGGCGCGCCTGCGCCGCGCGATCACGAGCGCCGCGATCCCCTGAAGAGCTTCAAGGGCATAGGACACCGGACCGGTGCCGACGATATAGGCAAGCGTGTAGTGGGCCTGCCCGGTATCGGTCTGCCCGTACTCGAGCGTCTGCAGCCAGTTGTTGAGACCTGAGGGTCCGAGTGCCAGCACGCAAGCGATGGCGAGGACGCTGCACACAGCAGCCCAGCTGAGGAAGGGCCGGCAACGGCCGCTGACCGCCAACGCCAGCGGCACCAGGATCACGGTGTGCGGCTTGAGCGCGGTGGCCAGCGCCAGAGCGGCGCCGGCCGCCAGCGGCCTGTCTTTCGAGCACAGCCACCACGCCGCGGCGAGCAACCCGACGATGACGAGCGTCGGCTGGCCGAAATAGAACGCATCCAGCACCGGCCACAGCGCGAGAGCCGCCGGCAGCAGAGCGATCTTCCTGAGGCCCGAATAAGGCGCAGCGATGTGCCAGGCCCACACCAGGGCAGCGATCGACACGGCGCTCCAAAGCGCATAGGCGACCGGCAGCGGCAATGCGGTGAGGGGCGCGATCAGCCACGCGAAAACCGGTGGGTTGATGAAGGGCAAAGCCGGATTGATGTAGTTCTGACCGGCTGGAAATGATGAAGAGAGGGCGCGAAGAGTCTGCAGGTCGTAGATGCTCGCCCACCCGTACCGCAGGCCCGCCTCGGCCGCGACGTAGAAGATCCGGAAGTCCGGATGTATCGGTTGCCTGACAAACAGGATGGCCCAGGTGGCAACGTCATAGAGGGCGGCCCACCCGGCGATGAGGGCGGCCGAGGCAAGCCACAGGGGCGGCCGCGAGATGTGCGAT
>JAYUFT010000016.1:0-23019 GCA_043738605.1 Candidatus Dormiibacterota bacterium
GTGGTCACCTCGACTGGCGTCACCACGCAGCAGCTCGAGGACTACCTCCTTTCGCTGCCCGGCGTCTCGCCGAAACTTGCCGCGGCAATCCGGGCCGTCAAGGACCCAAGCACCACGTTGCCGATCCCAATCCCGATCGAGTACGCGACCTCGAAATCCGTAACCGTCCAGGGCGTCGGCGGCGTGGCCGTCGGCGACAACACCGGCCTCGGCGCCGGCGTGATCTGGATCAAGAGCGGCACTGTCTACGGTGTCGCAGGCGCCCTGAAGCAGGACGCGATATTGGACATCGCCAACGGACTCAAGTAACTAGGCAGGTATCCTGCGCGCGTGGCTGAACTAGCCGAGATTTCGCCGGCGGCCGCTCCGGAAGGGGTGGCCGCCGGCTCACCCGCAATCCGAACGGTCGAGCTATCCAAACGGTTCGGCAAGACCGTGGCGCTGTCCGGTCTCTCGATGACCGTGCCACGGGGGGAGGTTTTCGGGTTCCTGGGCCCCAATGGCGCCGGCAAGACGACGTCGGTGAAGCTCTTGCTCGGCCTCATCGCGCCCTCTTCCGGCGAAGGCTGGCTGCTCGGCCGGCCCATCGGCGACCTGCGGACGCGGCGAAAGATCGGCTACCTGCCGGAGCTCTTTCGCTACCAGGGCTGGCTTTCGGCGCGCGAGGTGCTTGCTCTTCATTGCGAGCTGGCCCCGCTCCCGCGCTCGAGCTGGCAGGACGAGATCACCACCGCCCTCGACACAGTCGGCCTCACCGACCGTGCGGGTGACCGTTTGGGCACGTTCTCGAAGGGCATGCAGCAGAGGCTCGGCCTCGCCGTGGCGCTGCTGGGGGAGCCTGAGCTGGTTTTCCTCGACGAGCCGACGTCGGCCCTCGACCCCGTCGGACGCCACGACGTTCGCGAGATCATCCGCGGCCTCGCGTCACGAGGGACCGCCGTATTTCTCAACTCACACCTGCTCAGCGAGGTCGAGCAGGTTTGCGACCGCGTGGCGGTCGTCGACCACGGGCGCGTCATCGCCTCCGGCACGATGGACCAGCTCCTGAGCGGGACCACGGTGAGCGTGCGCGCGACCGGGTTGGATCGGGAAAGCAAGACGAAGCTGGCATCGTTCGGCCGTCTCGACGATGAGGGCGACCAGCTGACCTTCACGAACCTCAACACCGAGCGTGTGCCGGACCTGGTGTCTGCCATTGTCGCGCTGGGCGGGAGGGTGTACGAGGTGGCGCCTCGACACCAGACCCTGGAGGACCGCTTCCTGCAGCTGATCCAGGCCGAGGACGACAAGTGACTCCCGCCCTTGTCGTCGCCCGTCTGACCGTTCAAGAGGCATCACGCCGGCGGCTGCTGCTTGCGCTCGTGATCCTGACCCTGCTCGTCGTCGGATTCTCAGCGTGGG
This sequence comes from Candidatus Dormiibacterota bacterium, assembly GCA_043738605.1. Lineage (GTDB taxonomy): Bacteria > Chloroflexota > Dormibacteria > Dormibacterales > Dormibacteraceae > Palsa-872. The sequence continues at coordinate 1,402 of JAYUFT010000016.1, forward strand.
GCTTTTACAAGATCACGACGGTGACAAGAAGCGACGGATCGGTGCTGCCTGCGCAGCAGGTCACGCTCATCACGTCGCAGCTGTTGATCGTCGTCACCTTCGTCTACAGCGGCGTCCTCGCTCTAAGCGCCGCCGTGGTCGCCGGCCCTCTCATCTCCAGCGAGGTCGAGAGCGGCCTCCTGCTATCGATGCTGGCCCGGCCGATGCGCCGCAGCGAGGTGGTGATTGGAAAGTGGCTCGGTCTCGCAGTGCTCGTCGCGATCTACGCCGCAGGGTCCGCGCTTCTTGAAATCGCGGCAGTCGATTGGGCGACGGGATACGTTCCGCCACACCCGATCGATCTAATCCTTTACGTCGGTGCGGAGGGGCTGGCGCTGCTCTCGCTCGGCCTCCTACTTTCGACTCGACTTTCAGGCATCACCGGCGGCGTCATCGCGCTGGTCGCGTGGTTGATGGCATGGATCGGTGGCGTCGTCGGAGACATCGGGGTGGGCTTGCAGAACCAGGCGATCGAAAACGTCGGCACCGTCACCCACCTGATCCTTCCGACCGACGGACTGTGGCGCGGCGCCGTCTACGCGATGGAGCCGGACGCTGTGCTGGTGACGCTGCGGGCCGCCGGGACGATCGGTCGCGCGAATCCATTCGCCGCAGTCGACCCGCCGCCGGTCGAGTTCCTCGCCTGGGTGGTCGTGTGGTTCGCGATCATGCTCGCCTTAAGCATCTGGAGCTTCCGCACCAGAGAAATTTAGTAGGTACCGAGTGGAGCTCTAGGCCGGATTTATTCCGGCCGTCACCTGGCGTCACTACAAAACTCCAGGCGCAGCGGCTAACCGGTGGGGGTTCCACGGGGGAGGCCTGCTTCCCCCGTGCCCTTTAGGGGTAGAGGCCCCGCTCTCTGGTGGCGCCCGCCACTCGCGACACCGCCTGGACATAAGCGGCCATCCGCATGTCGATCTTCTTCTCGAGCTTGGTCTTCAGCACCTCGGAGAACGCGCGTGACAGGATCGCCTTCAGCTTCTGGTTGACCTCGTGCTCCGACCAGAAGAAGGACTGGAGGTCCTGGACCCACTCGAAGTACGACACCGTCACGCCACCGGCGTTCGCAAGGATGTCGGGGACCAGGAAAATACCGCGCTCGCGAAAGATCTCGTCCGCCTCAGGAGTGGTCGGCCCGTTCGCGCCTTCGACGATCAGCTTGGCCTTGACGTCGCGCGCGTTGCGCGACGTCAGCTGATTGCCAATCGCGGCTGGGACGAGCATGTCGCAGTCGACGCCCAGCAGCTCCTGGTTGCCGATCTCCTGCGCGCCGGGAAAGCCCTTCAGCGTCTTCTCGCGAGTGCGGTACTCGAGCACTCGCTTGATGGAAAGGCCGAGCGGGTTGTAGATGCCTCCGTAATCCTCAGAGACGGCGACAACCGTGCATCCCGATTCCTCGAGCAGCTTGGCGCTGATGCTGCCGACGTTGCCGAATCCCTGGACCGCGACGCGCGTCTGGTGCGGAAGGCGGCCCAGGTGCTCGAGCGCCGCCATCGCGCAGATCGTCACGCCTCGACCTGTGGCCTCGACCCTGCCCAGCGACCCGCCGACCTCGATTGGCTTGCCCGTCACCGACGCGGGGGCGGAATAACCGAGGTGCATCGAAAGGGTGTCCATGATCCAAGCCATCGTCTGGCCGTCTGTGCCGACGTCCGGCGCAGGGATGTCCCTGTCAGCACCGATGAGGATCGAGATCTCGGTGGCGAATCGGCGTGTCATGTGCTCGAGCTCGTTGAGCGACAGCTCCCTGGGGTTGACGATGATGCCGCCCTTCGCGCCGCCGAACGGAATGTTGACGACCGCGCACTTCCAGGTCATCCACATCGCGAGGGCCTTGACCTCGTTGAGAGAGACGTCAGGGTGGTAGCGGATGCCGCCCTTGGCTGGCCCGCGGTTGATGTTGTGCTGGACGCGGTAGCCGGTGAAAACGCGGAGGTGGTCGTTGTCCATGGTTACAGGGAAGTTACAGGTGAACTCCCGCTGCACCTCGCGCAGCACCTCCCGGAGCCACGGCTCGAGCTTGATGATCTCGGCCGCCGTGTCGAACTGCGACTGAGCGGTACGCCATTCGTCGGCCTCAACGGCATGTTTGGTGTCGATTGCGCTCATGACGGCTTCCTCACATCAGGACTGATGATCGCGGATATTCGGCGTCAGGGTCACAAATTGTATTGATGCAGGCCGGGAGTCCCGAACGGAAAGCCCGGTCCAGTGCCGGCCTGATCTGGTCGGGACGCTTGACCAGCTCCCCGTAGCCCCCCAGAGCCTCGACCACTTTGTCGTAGCGCGTGCGGGGCCCGAGGTCGGCGGCGATGCTCACGCCGAGCAGGCTCATCATCGGATGCTTCTCGAGCGCCCAGATCCCGTTGTTGCAGATCACGCATACCACCGGGATGCGATGCCGGACCATCGTGTCGAACTCCATCGCCGAGAAGCCGAACGCGCCGTCGCCGGACAGCAGGATGACCTGGCGGTCTGGGTGGGCCAGCTTGGCCGCCATCGCGTAGGCGGGCCCAGAACCGAGGCAGCCGTACGGGCCGGGATCGATCCACAGACCGGGCCGCGGGCGCTCCAGCAGCCGGCCCGCGAACGACACGAAGTCGCCACCATCGCCGACGAAGATCGCGTCGGGATCGCTGAACCGCTCAACCTCGGCGATGAGGCGGGCTGGGTGCACGGGCGATGCATCTGATTCGGTCATCTTCGCGTCGCGCCGTCTGGACGCAGCCTCAGCCTCGCGCAGCTGTGCCAGCCACGAGTCGCGCTTCGGCGCGCCGGCGGCGGCGGCGGCGAGAGCCGAGAGGGCGGCCTTGAGATCGCCGTAGATCTCGACCTCGGCGCCGCGGTGCCGGCGGCTGTCGTCGACGTCGATGACGACGAGCTTGGCGCCTTCGGCAAACACCGGCGGCGAGCCGAAGTTCAGTCGAAAGTCGAGCGGCGCGCCGATGACGAGGATCAGGTCCGCCTCACCCAGCGCCGGGCCGCGCGCGCGGGGAAAGAACAGCGGGTGGCCGGGCGGGAGCATGCCGCGCGCCATGCCGTTGACGCAGAGCGGGAGGCCGGCCGTCTCGACCAGATGCACCAGCTCGGACTCGGCGTGCGACCACCACACGCCGCCACCAGCCATTACGGCCGGCCGCTCCGCGGCCTTGATGAGGTGGGCGGCCTGGGCGATCGCGTCCGGGTCGGGAGAAGGGCCGAGGTCCGGGGTGAGATGCTCGGTCGCCTCCGGCACGTCGGCAGCTCCAAAGAACGTGTCGATGGGGACGTCCATGAACACCGGGCCGGTGCGCCGGCTGACCGCAGTGCGCATGCACTCGGCCGCCGCCCTATAGGCCTCGTCCGCAGAGGCGAGCGTGAACGCCTTCTTCGTCACTGACTTGACGATGGCCACGTGGTCAAGCTCCTGCAACGAGCCCATCCCCCAGCGCGCCTCGGGCGCGCGGCCGCCGATCAAGAACATCGGGCTGTCGCCCGAGTTGGCCTGCGCGAGCGCCGACGTCGAGTTGGTCACCCCGGGGCCGGCCGTCACCGCCGCAACTCCACATTCGCGGGTTACCTTCGCCCACCCCTCCGCCGCGAATGCGGCCGATTGCTCGTGGCGCACGTCGATGATGCGGATGCCGTGCTCGGCTGCGCCGGTGAGGATCGGCCAGATGTGGCCGCCGTTAAGGGTGAAGAGGTGGCTTGTCCCCGCACGCTTCAGAGCCAGCGCGATCAGCTCACCGGTATTGACCGAGTCAGCTGTCAATCGTTCATTCCGCCATCGCCCATGGCATGGCGGGAGTGTTGAACGCCGCTTGAGGCGAGCCTTCGCGCCCGATGACGATGACGCCACCTTGCGAATGCATTGCGGAATCAAGCAACGCGATTGCGCCCTTGGCGACCGCCGCCGGATCCATCCCATGCTCGAGCTCGATGACCATCACGCGGGCGAGCGCCAGGCGCATGAAAGCCTCTCCCTGGCCAGTGCCGCAAACCGCGCCGAAACGATCGTCCGCGAACATGCCCGCACCCGGGATCGGTGAGTCGCCGATGCGTCCCGGCCACTTGTTGTGGACGCCTCCGGTCGAAACGGCAACGGCCAGGTGACCCTCCGAGTCGCGAGCGACAGCACCCACCGTGTCGCCTTCTGCGCCGTGCTGCTGGCGCTCGCGGTCGATGATGAAGGTGGACGGATCGCAGAGCTCGACACCGTGCGAGCGAGCGAATCGGGAGGCCCCATCGCCGACCAGCAGCACGTGCCTGCCGTCTTTCATCACCTCCATCGCCAGGTCGATTGGGTGTCGCACGTCGCGGACTGCGCCGACCCCACCGGCCCGCAGCTGTGCGCCTTCCATTACCCCCGCGTCGAGCTCGACGTCGCCTTCCAGGTTGAGACACGCCCCGATGCCTGAGTTGAGAAGCGGCTCATCCTCGAGCTGGCGTACTGCGGCCACCGCCGCCGCGAGGGCCCCAGTCCCGATGAGCGCCCAACCTGCCGCGAGCGCCCGATCGACTGCCGCCTGGCGCAGCGGGCGCTCGGCGACTGGCGAAGGCCCAGCACCACCGTGGACGATGAGAGCCGGGCGTGCCACCTAGCGTCCTGCTCCGGAGGATCGGCCGGCTGTCCGATGGCAGCGCGAGCCGGGGGGACGCCCGCAGCGCCCTACAGGCGTGGCTCAGGCCAGGATTCGCGCCGCTCCAGCGTGCGGCGTTCGGCAATCCGCCGGTCGAAAGGAGACAGCACCCGGCGCCCGGCTGCCGCGCGAACGGGATCGCGCCTCTCTCCGAACCTGCGCTCGCCGGTGCTGCGCCGTCCATCCTCGCCTCGCCGCTCGCCGCCGCGGGGCACCAAAAGATCGCCTGTCGTCACGTCGCCCTCACCCTCGTTTCTCATGGCGCTCAATGCTAAAGGACGGGCGCCGGCAGGGGGTGTCTCCACCTCAAAAAGACAGTGTCAGGACTGGACCCGCTGGTTGCTGTCCAGGGCGTTCAGCTTCTCATCGATCCGCCGCTCCGAACGCCGGCGCTCCAGCTCGTCGCCCGGACCCATGTCGACGAATTTGGCGTAGCGCGTGAGGCGGGGATGGACCTCGGCGACCAGCCGGAACATCTCCTGCGCGACCCACCGATAGTCGGGGTGGCCCTGGGGCGTAGTCCTCAGCTCGCAGAGGTGGTAGATCTCTCGCAGGTTGACCCTGATGTACCAGCGCAGGCGAAAGGCCAGCGGCACCACGAACTGGGCCAAGGCCGGTCCGGAGTCGGCCTCGAGCCGCGTATGGGCTGATGCGGCGGAGTCGATCGCAGATCGAAATTCGCCTTCCAGCCCGAGCTCGGCCAGGCCGGCCGGAACGTCGTAGCCCAGCGCCGTCCCCAGCAATTGGCGGTCCTGGGTGAGCATTCGATGTCGGTGCAAATCGCGGTACGCGGCGAAGTTGGCGACGATCTCGAAGTTGTATTGGGCATGCTCGAGCGCGCGAGGCGGTCGCTGCCGCCGGTTGGTGCGGTCGCCCAATATCGTTTCGAGCACCAGCGCAGGGTCGCCGTCTTGATCCTTCCAGCCCGCATCCGAGTGGGGAAACAATGCAGCGGCCACGACCTTGCGCTCGGCGTCGGGGTCATGCTCGAGGAGCGTGACACTCGGGCCGGTGCCCTTGTGACCCGAACGCTGCGCCATTCGCGCAGTCTCGGATCGGGCCCTGGCGAGGCGATCCGCTGCCGGCGCTCCATAACGCTCGTCGACGGCCCGCTTCACGAACGACGGGATGACAAGGTTCAGCTCGCGGTGCAGGTCGGCGGCAAGGCGACGACATTCCGGCAGCTCGTTCGCCGCCAGCTTGGTGATGAGGTATTCGAACGCGCGGCCGTTGCCGAACAGGCCGAGGTTGGTCAGGGTGCCGGCCGGGAGGAGACCTCGCAGCATGTCGAGTGCCTTGGCGCGTGTGGCCGCCTTCCAGGCGCGATCGCTCTCACCGTCTGCGATTGGAAATCGCTCGCGGATCGACTGGGTTAGCGGATCGATGAGGCGGCTGTAGGCCTGGAAAAGGGCGTCGCAGGCCGGCTCGTACGCCGGGTGCGCCAGCTCGGGGCCGCGATAGTAGAGGTACCTACCGTCGGGTCCGGGCCTGTCGAACCGCACGTAGCGGGTCGACTTCTCGAGCGGAGAGATGCCGATGCGGCTGTCCTCGAGGGCTTTGGCCGCCAGGGTGGAGACTCGCTCGACCGCGACGTGGGCGCCCGCGAGCTCGGCCACCGAGTCGTCTCCATAGCCGACGAGCACGCGCTCGTAGAACTCCTCGGCGCGTCGAACGGCCACCATGTCGTCGGCGCCCGCCTCGGTTCCGGCGAGCCGTTCGAAGCCTGAGTCGGGCTCGTTGATGAACTCGTCGAGAAGCACGCGCCGAAGGCTCTTTTCGGTGCGCGAATAGCGAGAGAAAAGGGCTCCTTTGACCACCTCTGGCAGATTTCGCAAGGCGAAAACCGGCCGGTCCATGTTGGTGAAAAACCTGGCCAGCAGGGCGGATTCGGCATCGCTGAACTCGGTGGGGCTGTCGGCCACGATGCCCGTATCCTAGCCCCGCCTTGGGCGCCCCGACTTTGTCCCCGGGTTATCCACAGCCATGTTAAAAACCGCCTGCAAAGCCCCGACAGTGAGGCGCAAACACCCTCTCCCCTGGAGGGCGAGGGCCGGGGAGAGGGGCGTCCACTGGCACGACTACGGTAGCCTCGATTGTCAGTGCGGGACGCTACACGTCGAATCGTTGAAGGCAGGGGGGAGCGCCGGGATCTGGCTCCGCCAGGCCCGCCGCCTCAAAGGGGGGGTCCCCCCTCACAGGGGGGTGCGCCGGGATCTGGCGCCGCCAGGCCCGCCGCCTCAAGGGGGGAGTCCCCCTTGCCCATCGACTGGGCGGAGCGCTGGGGCTTGCTGGTCGCAGCTCGGGCGGCCGCCGCCACGGGCCACAGCGATCCCGGCTACTGGGACCGACGCGCGCCGACCTTTGCCCGATCGACGCAGGCGCGATCAGATTCCTTTCTCGAGGTCGTGGCCCCGTACCTTTCCCCCCGCAAAACGCTGATCGACGTCGGCGCGGGCGCGGGGCGCCACGCGATTCCGCTGGCCGAACGCCTCGAGTGGGTCACCGCCGTCGAACCGTCAGAGGGAATGCGCGCGCAGATCCCGCGCCGCGACAACATGACCGTCGTCGCGAGCAGCTGGGAAGACGCCGCAGTGGCGCCTGCCGACCTGTTGATCTGCAGCCACGTCCTGTACGGCGTCGAAAACCCGGTCCCCTTCATCGCCAAGATGCAGGCATCCGCCCGAGAACGGATTTTCATCATGTTGCGCGAGTCGCCGATGGCCCACCTTGGGGCACTCGTCCGCGAGCGGATGCTGGGCGAAGAACCTCGGCTGCCACGCTTCAGCGACCTCTTCATGCTGCTGGTGCAGATGGGCATCGCGCCAGACGTGACGTTCACCACCTATCCGAACCCGCAGAGATACGCGAGCATCGAGGAGGCGCTCGCGGACTGCCAGGCGATGATCGGAGACCGCTGGGACGATGAGAAAGGTCGGGCCATTGTCGAAGGCCTGCTCGAGTCTGATGATGATGGGCTCGTGTTCCAGGGAGCCGTCACGCTCACGGGGATCGCGCATTGGCAGCCACAGACTCGCTGAAGTTCCACGGCCGCGATCTCCTCATCAGGCCGGTAAGGCCGGCTGATCGCGAACGCGTCGTCGACCTCACGCGCGACATCTGGAACGGGCACGACTACGTGCCGCGCGTGTTCGACGACTGGGTGTCCGACTCAGCCTCCGCTTTTCAGGCGATCGAGCTCGATGGCATCGTCGTCGGGCTGCAGCGACTGCGGCCCTACGCGCCCGGCCTGCTCTGGTACGAGGGCCTGCGCGTCGCGAGCAGCCATCGCCGGCAGGGCCTCGCACGCCACATGCTGCAGTCCGCTATCGCCCAGGCCCGCGAGCAAGGCTTCCGCGAGCTACGCCTGGCGACGGGCAACCCGGCCGCCGCCAAGCTGTTCGAGGCGGAAGGCTTCATCCGGCTCCAGGACAACCGGTGGTGGAAAGGGCTTCGGGTCGAGGGTGGCGAGTCACCGCGGATCCCCGGCCCAAGCGAGGCGGAGAAGCTATGGGCGGGCATCGACACGAGCCCAGGCCTCGAGCTGTGGGGCGGCGTCACCGCCGACTTCCAGGGCGCCCAGAACCTGGGCGCGAAAGAGCTGTCGAGGCTCGCGGGAATCGGGATGCTGAGGTCGGGACCGGGAGGGCGTGCGGTCGTGGCCCTTCGGGAGCCGTGGGGAAACAACATCTCGGTCGCGTTCGTGGCCGGCAAGGGTGGCGCGCTGCGTGAGCTGCTGCTTGCGCTGCGCTTCGAAGCCGACGCCGATGGCCTCGACGACGTGACCTTGGCTCTGCCGCGCGACCACCCTGCGGGCGATGACCTGCGGGCCAGCGGGTACGATTTCGCAAATGACGACGACACCAGCTACATCTACGGATTGAAGCTCTAGCCAGTGTCGCAGCGTTACGTGATCCTCGGCAACGGCATTGCCGGGCAAACAGCCGCGGAAGAGCTGCGGAAGCTCGAGCCCGACTCCTCGATCGTGATGATCGCGGCCGAGCGGCATCCGCTTTACAACCGCGTCGCGCTGCCGAGATATCTGCGCGGCCAGGTGCGGCGCGAGAAGGTATTCATGCGCACCGCGGAGGACTACGCAAAACACAATCTCGACATCCACTTAGAGACCTGGGCGACCGAGATCGACACCAGCGCCAAGGTCGTGCGGACGAACCGCGAGCAGGAGTTCAAGTACGACGCACTCCTCATCGCCACGGGCGGCCGGCCCAAGCCGCCCCCGTGGCCTGGCTCGGAGGAGGTCTCGCAGACGATCGGGTTCCAGACGCTCGACGACACGGACGCGATCATCGAGAAGGCGGACGCGGCGGAAAGAGTGCTGGTGATGGGCGGCAGCTTCATCGGATATGAGCTGGCGGAGGGCGTCAGCTTTCGCAAGAAGGCAAAGCTCACCTGGATCATGCGCGGGCCCTGGTTCCTTCGCTATGTGCTCGACGAAGAGGGCGGCCGGCTTTGCCGGCAGCTCGGCGAATCCCAGGGCGTTGAGTTCATCACGTCTGACGAGGTCCAGAAGTTCAGCCGGAAGAACGGCCGGTTTACGGCCGAGACTGTCAACGGGCACCACGTGGACTTCGACGTCCTTACTTATGGAGTCGGCCTGGACTACTACACAGAGCCTGCCGCCGGCACCGGCATCGAGCTGAACAAGGGCATCGTCACCGACTCCAAGCTGCAGACCTCGGTCCCCGGCGTTTATGCGGCCGGCGACATCGCCGTCTTCTACGACCTGATGGTCGAGCGTCACAACCAGATGGGCACCTGGGACAACGCCGAAGCGCACGGCAAGGTCGCGGCGCGCAACATGGCCGGAGCGTCCGAGGATTTCTTTGATGTCCCGACTTACACGACAACGATGTTCGGGTCGACCCTGGCGGTGATGGGCGTAACACCTGACGTGCAGCCGGACCTGGAGTCGGTGCGGACTTACAGCCTCGAGGAGAAGTTCTACCGGAAGCTGTTCTTCAAGGACGACAAGCTGGTGGGCGCGATCATGATCGGACCGCCAAAGGGCCGCAAGAAGCTGATCGAGATCATGCGGTCGCGCCAGCGAATCGAACGCCCGAAGCAGGAGCTGTTGGACCCGAACAACCTCAAGGAGTGAGGGCGGACTGATGGCGGCCGAGTATCACTTCGTCACGAACTGGCAGATCCAGGGCACGGCCCACGAGGTGGCGGAAGTGCTGGGCGACCCCCTCGGCCTGGCCCGCTGGTGGCCGTCGGTCTATCTCGACGTGCGGGAGCTCGAGGCCGGCGACCCTGTGACGCACGTCGGCAGGGTCATCGACCTCGACACCAAAGGCTGGCTGCCCTACACCTTGCGCTGGCGATTCAAGGTCACCGAGTCTCGGGGCGACGCCGGCTTCGCGCTCGTCGCCGACGGGGATTTCGTCGGCACCGGCGTCTGGACCCTGGAGCAGCACGGCGACGTCGTCGACGTCCAGTACGACTGGCGCATTCGAGCTGACAAGCCGCTCCTGCGTTACGGCACTCTGATCTTTCGGCCGGTGTTCGGCGCCAACCATCGCTGGGCGATGGCCCGCGGCGAAGAGAGCCTCAAGCTCGAGCTGCTGAGGCGGCGCGCGAAGACCGAAGCGGAGCGGGTTGAAGTGCCCGCGCCGCCTGGGCCGACCTTCGCCAGGGCGCGACGGTAGCGAGAGCGCGCGAAACCTCCCCGCATGGGAGTCGCTAACCTGATCCGTACCTATGAGTCGCCGGCCCTTTGACCCATTCGAACGCGGCGGCCCATTCGAGGGCGCGAGAGAGATTCGAATACCGCGGCCTCCCCGGCGGTTCTGGATCGGCGTCTCGCTATTCGCGCTGGCTTTTCTCATCTTCATATTTGCGAGCCCGATCGTTTGGTTCGTGACCGAGCGCCAGTGGTTCAGCGCTCTCGGTTACATGGACGTGTTCACGACACAGTGGTCACTCCAGTTCTTTCTGTTCGCCGGCAGCTTTGTGATCGCTTTCGTATACCTGACGGCGAACGTCGTCATTGCACTGCGCATTCGGTCCGGCCCCGGATTGCGCGCCGTTGGCATCAGGCGGGCTGCGGTGCGCACCCCGATCGGCCGGATAGCGCTGGCGGCTGCGGCACTGGTGTCGCTCGTCCTTTCCGGAGGAGCGGGCAGCCAGTGGCAGGCCCTCGCCCTCTTCCTGCACTCATCGCCAACTGGCATCACCGAAAAGGTCCTCGGCCAGGACATCGCCTTCTACCTGCTGACGCTGCCATTCCTCCATGCGGTCGCGGGTTGGGCGCTGGGGCTCGGCTTCTTGTCAACTCTCGTGATGGCCGGACTTTACGTATGGCGCGGCGACACCATCGACCTCAGCCTCAGCCCGCTCGCGATCGCGCACCTCTCGGGGATGCTGGCGATCTTCGCGCTGGTGCTGGGGGCGTGGATGTGGCTAGGCCGCTACGACCTGCTCTTCGCTCACAACAGCCCGATCGTTTTCGGCGCCGCTTACGCAGACGTCAATGCCCGGCTGCCCCTGTTCACGTTCCAGGCAGGAGCGGCGATCGTCCTCGCCGGCGCCCTGATCGCAAACATCTGGCTCAGGCGCCTGTGGCTTCCGGTGACCGCCGCCGGGATCTGGGTAGGACTGCTGCTGGTGGGCCAGCTGTACCCCGCAGCCATCCAGTACTTCTTTGTCACTCCCAGCGCCCGCTCGTATGAGATCCCTTATATCCAGCGCGAGATCGCCGGTACGCGCGCAGCCTACGGGCTGAGCAACGTCACGGTGAGCAACTTCGGCGGCGACCAGCCTCTCACCGCCAAGGACGTCCAGAACGACCAGGTCACCGTCGACAACCTGATCTTGTGGGACAACGCCCCGCTCCAGGACACTTACGAGCAGCAGCAGACGATCAGGACGTACTACAGCTTCAAGAACATCGACTTTGACCGCTACACGATCCTCGGCCAGTACAAGCAGCTCGAGATCAGCGCGCGGGAGTTCGACTTCGCCAAGCTGACCACGGCGGCGCAAAACTGGGTGAACCAGCATTTGTTCTACACACACGGCTATGGGATCGCGGCCAGCCCGGTCAATGCGGTGGTGGGCGAAGGCCTGCCCGATTACGTGGTCGGCGACATTCCCCCCTCGGGGCCGCTCAGCGTCACGCAACCCGCCATTTACTTTGGCGAGCTGACCGGCAGCTACGCGCTGGCGCCATCCAATACGCCCGAGTTCGATTTCCCCCAGGGCAACCTGGATGCCTTCACCAACTACACAGGGACGCACGGGGTCCCGATGACATCGGTCAACCGGGCGCTGTGGGCGCTGAGGCTTCAGGAATACAACCTCCTCGTGTCGCCGCAGGTCACCGACAAGACACAGTTGCTGTTCAACCGAAAGGTTGAGGATCGCGCAGCAGAGCTGGCCCCGTTCCTGACCTACGACAACCACCCCTACGTCGTGGTGGTTGACGGCCGCGTCTACTGGATCCTCGACGCATACACCACCGGCACGACCTACCCATACGCGCAAGCGAGCACGTTCCCGATCAATTCCAGCTCCGAGCCCAACATCAACTACATCAGGAACTCCGTGAAGGTCGTGATCGACGCGTACGAGGGAACCACCGACTTCTACGTGATCGACCCCACCGATCCGATCATCAAGGCCTACTCGGCCACGTTTCCCTCTCTCTTCAAGCCCATCGACTCGATGCCCAGCGGGCTGCGCGACCACCTTCGAGTGCCAGTTGACATGTTCAACGTCCAGGTCGGAATCTATTCGACTTATCACATCAGCGATCCCAACGTCTTCTTCGCCCGCGAGGACGTGTGGGACATCCCGACGGCGCAGAACGGGCCGAACTCGCTGGCCACGCCCGTCCAGCCCTACTACGTGCTGTTCCGCCTGCCGGGCGAGGCCAAGCCGGAGTTTCTGCTCATCATGCCGTTCACGCCTCATGGCAAAAGCAACATGGTGTCGTGGATGGCGGCTCGGAGTGATGGCTCCAACTACGGCCAATATGTCTCGTACATCCTGCCCAAGGACAAGGTCATTTTCGGTCCGCAACAGGTGGCCAACCGCATTAATGAGGACACCACCATTTCCAGCGACTTCACGCTCTTCCACCAGGCCGGGTCGACAGTGGTGCAGGGCAACCTGCTTGTCGTCCCCATCGGTAACTCGTTCCTCTACTTCGAGCCCGTATATCTGCGAGCCAATCAGGCGTCGAGCATTCCCGAGCTGAAGAGAGTGATCCTGGCCGACCAGGCAAGCGTCGCTTACGCGAACACGCTCCAGCTGGCGATCAACCAGCTGGTGGGCACGGGCACCGGGCCGCCGGTGACCAACCCACCGGTAACGATCACTCCGGCGGTGCTCGCGCAGATCGCCGACCTGGTGACGCAGGCCAACGTGCACTATGCCGCCGCCTACACGGCGCTGAAGTCTGGAGACCTCAGCACTTACGCGTCGGAGATGGCCCAGGTGGGCAAGCTGCTCAACCAGCTGAAGACACTGACCGCAGGCACCCTGCCGAAACCGACACCGGGCACAACGCCAACGCCGTCGCCGTCGCCCTCACCCTCTCCTTAGGGGGACGAACCTCACCGGAAACAACGAGCGGGATGACAGCTCGCCCTGGTGGCGGTGGAAGACACGGAGGTCTTGGTACTCGTCCTCCGCGCGGCCGAGCGGGATTATGAGTCTCCCTTCTGGCGCGAGCTCATCGACCAACGCATCAGGGACATCGGGCGTCGCGCATGCGACCAGGATGATGTCGTACGGAGCGGACGCGGGCCAACCCTGGCTCCCGTCGGCCACCGCCACCTCGACGTTGTCGAAACCGAGCCGCGCCAAGGTCTCGGAGGCGTGCTCGGCGAGAGCTGGCTCCCTCTCCAGCGTCACCACCTTATTGCACAGACGGCTGAGCACGGCTGCCTGATAGCCCGAGCCGGTCCCGATCTCGAGGGCGATGTCACCCGGTTGAGGCATGAGGGCCTGGGTCATCAGCGCCACCACCAGCGGTTGCGAGATCGTCTGCCCGCACTCGATCGCCAGGGCGCGATTCTCATAAGCGTGGCGCCGCAGCCTGACGGAGAGAAATTCCTCACGTGGGATCGAAGACATCGCATCGAGCACGCGCTGATCCGTGACCCCATTCGGCAGCAGCTGCTCCGCGACCATCCTCTGCGCCGGCGTACTCATCGAATCACTCGAGATCGAGAGTACAATTTCAAAGCTTATTTGGCGTCGTCCGCTCCACTCCACGTTCCACAGAAGTGGCGCCGCCCCGTCAGGCAGCGCTCGCGCCTGGTCAGACGTACAGGTCCGGCCCATGCGCGCGTGGAGTTCGCCCATCCGTCCGAGCAGCAATTTGCGCGCTTCCTCGATTACTACCGAATCCGATGGGTCTATGAGCCCCTGTCATTCCCAATCGCCTGGGACGGCGAGCGCATCGCGGAGATGTTCACGCCCGACTTCTACCTGCCTGAGCACGACCTGTATGTCGAGGTGACGACGATGAAGCAGTCCCTCGTCACGCCAAAGAACCGGAAGGTCCGGATGTTGCGGGAGCTATATCCCGACGTCAACGTCCGGCTGCTGTACCGAAAGGACTACCAGCATCTGCTGGCGAAGGCAGGCTATGGCGCCGTCGAGGTTCAAAACCTGCGAAAGCAGGACATCGGCGACATCGTCGTGTCCCCGGTGGAGCTCGAGACGCGGGTCCGCTCGCTGGCGACCAAGATCTCGCGCGACTACCGCGGGCGCTCGATCGTCCTGGTGGGTGTGCTGAAGGGCATCACCTTCTTCATGGCCGACCTCGCCCGGCAGATCAAGGTCCCTTTCGTCATCGATTACCTCGATCTCAAGCGTTACGCGGGCGCACAGCCGCGCGAGCGCGTGAGCATCGCGCGCGACATCGACTATCCGATCGAAGGCCGTCACGTGCTCCTGGTGGAGGACGTCGTCAACACTGGCCTCACGCTCGACTACCTGCTGTCGGAGCTGCGCGTGAGGAACCCCGCATCGATCGAGGTCGTGACTTTGCTCGATCGACCGACGCGCCGCCTGGTCGAGGTCCCAGTGCGTTACGTGGGCTTCCAGATCCCCAACGACTACGTCATCGGTTACGGCCTCGACTATCGCGAGCTCTATCGAAACCTTCCTTTCATCTGCACGCTACGGTCGAGCCTGTACGAGCTCGGTGCCGTACACGTCGCACCGCCGGCGGTGAACTAGACGGATTCCACGGCGGGCTCCCGCCTCGATCGCCTGCTCGAATGGATGGCTCGGCAGGATTTCGCGACGATCAGCGCCGGAGAACCCAGCCTGCTTCGCCAGGTCGAGGAGATCGTCATCGAAGGCCACCACCGGCTCTATTCACGCGAGGGCCGCGAGTGGTCAAAGTCGGTGGCATACAGGTGGCTTCGCTTTGAGGATCCGATGCCGGTGGCCCGGCTTCTGGACGGCCTGAAAGAGCTCATGCAGAGGGCTGCGGATATCGACCCCGATGCTGTGGACAAAGTCTGCAAGAATGCCGCGAAACACGGCTTTTCGTATTGAGGGTTGGGTGTGCAGGGGTTGTGGAAAAAGATGCTCCAAGCGACCTTCCTGTTTACCCTGAAGTACCCTATGCGTTTTTCGGTTTCCATCCCGGCTTGCGCCGATCCTTCCACCTACTCGACGTTCGGTATCCTCAGGTTTACCGTACTCAGCCGCTTGGGGCGTCGCGAAAGTTACCAGCGGATTAAGGCCACGTCAACAGCGGAAATTTTCCTCATGCCAGGCAAATGTTTGTGGCTTGACACAGCACATCGAGACCGACTATTGCGCGCGCCTAGAATGAGGCCATGAACATGCGCGAAGTTGTCATCGTCGAGGCCGTCAGGTCACCGATCGGCCGTCGCAACGGAAAGCTCAAGGACATCCACCCTGTCGTCCTCGGCTCGCTCGTCCTCAAAGAAATCGTCAAGCGAGCAGGCATCACGCCGGACCAGGTTGAGGACGTAGTTTTCGGATGTGTCTCTCAGGCGGGCGAGCAGAGTCTGAACATCGCGCGCAGCGCATGGCTTACTGCGGGCTTCCCGGTGACGACTCCTGCGACCACCGTCGACAGGCAATGCGGGTCGAGCCAGCAAGCGATCCATTTCGCGGCCAACCTCATCTCGTCGGGCGTTTGCGACATCACCATCGCGGGCGGCGTCGAGTCGATGACCAGAGTTCCGATGGGCTCCAACGCGGTGTCGCCGGGATCGCCATTCCCGCCTGAGCTGATGGAGCTCTACGACCTCGTCCCCCAGGGCATCTCGGCCGAGCTCATCGCTCGCAAATACGGCATCTCGCGCAAGCAGATGGACGAGTTCGGTGTGCGCAGCCACAAGCTCGCGCGCGAGGCCACCGAGCGTGGCTACTTCAAGTCGCAGATCATGCCGGTCGAGGTACCGCTCAACGGCAATGGCCATACCGAGCTCTTCAGCAACGATGAAGGCATCCGTGCCAACGCAAGCTACGAGGCCACTGCCGCGCTGCAGCCGGCGTTCAACCCGGAGCACTCGATCACTGCCGGCAATGCGAGCCAGATCTCCGACGGCGCCGCCGCCGTCCTGCTGATGTCACTCGAGAAGGCCAAGGAGCTCGGCCTCAGGCCCCGTGCTCGCATCCGGGCCCAGGCGGTCGTCGGCACCGACCCGATCCTCATGCTCGAAGGTCCGATCCCAGGCACCGCCGCAGTTTTGAAGAAGGCCGGGCTCGACATCAAGAGCATCGATCTGTTCGAGGTCAACGAGGCGTTCGCCTCTGTGGTGCTTGCGTGGGAGAAGGAAACCGGAGCGGACATCAACAAGACCAACGTCAACGGTGGCGCCATCGCAGTCGGCCACCCGCTTGGCGCCTCCGGCGCCATCTTGATGAACCGCCTCCTGTACGAGCTTGAGCGCCGCGATCTTCGTTACGGCCTCGAGACCATGTGCTGCGGCGGCGGGATCGGAACGGCGACGATCATCGACCGCGTCGTCGAATGAGCGCTTTCCTCGAGCTGCATGAGATCAGGCCCCATGTCCTTCGGGATGGAGTGGCGGCGCGCGCGGTCACGGGCGAGCGGATGACATTGGCGGTCGTCGACCTCGAACCGAACGCCACCGTGCCCGAGCACAAGCACGACAACGAGCAGCTTGGCTTTGTGATCAACGGATCGATCACGATGCGCGTCGGATCTGAGAAACGCGAGCTGCACGCCGGAGATACGTACACGATTCCGAGCAACGTTCCGCATGAGGCGGCAGCAGGCAGCGACGGCGCAACTGTTGTCGACGTGTTCGCCCCGCTGCGCGCGGACTGGGCGGCACTGAAACGCGAAGCACCCTCGGCCGGCAGGTGGCCGTAAGGCGCGGGTGACGGCCGGTGTAGATCCGGCCTACACGCCGGGCTTTGTCTTTTTTGGTAGGGGACGCGAGAGGTAAGGCGAGTCCCAGCAGAAACGTAAAGCCCGGTCCGTCCAATCGCCCTGCTCTCCGATGCCGATTCGTGGCGTGGCGTACAACCGGCGGCTGGGCGAGCCGTCGTCGACCACGTAGATCGAGGGAGGCACAAGGGCCGCACCGTTCAGCTCTCGGTCGATGGCCAACGCTCGACAGATAAGGCCCGGCCCGCTGCATCGACCGACGCCCGGACCCGGCTCGAGCGCGCGCACCAGGACCGCTTGCGGCACTCCTTCCTGCCGGGTGACGAAATTGAGGCAGTGGTGCATGCCGTAGGTGAAATAGACATACGCATGGCCGGGAGGTCCGTACATGACCTCGTTACGCGGGCTCCGACGCCCACCGGATGAGTGCGCTGCGAGGTCGTCTGGCCCTAGATAGGCTTCGACCTCGATCAGCCTGCCCCACAGCGGCTTGCCGCCGACTTCCCGCACCAGGACCTTCCCAAGCAGGTCCCGCGCCACCGCCACCGTGTCCCGATCGAAGAAATTCGAACCCAGGACCCGACCGGCCGGCGGGGTTGCCGCCGATTCAGGCTCGGGCTTGGCCAACCGCTCCGCGACCAGCGTGGCGACGCCGCTTGTCGACGTAAAGCGCCTTGTCCGCGACCTGGTACATGGCCTGCCAGTCCATGCCGGCGCGCCACGACGTGATCCCGATGCTGAACTGGACCGGCACCGGCGACTTGCCCGCGCGGTTGAGCTCTTCGAGGGATTGGCGCACGCGCGTCGCGACGTCGCTTGCGTGGCGCTCGTCGGCATCAGGCATGGCGACCCCGAACTCGTCTCCACCGAGGCGGCCGCACGTGTCCGTCGCACGCACCGCGCGCTGGAGCTCTTGGGCCAGCACCCGGATGGCCTCGTCGCCGACGTGGTGGCCGTGCGTGTCGTTGATGTCCTTGAGGCTGTCGAGGTCGATCATCATCAGCGTGAGGCGGCGCTTGTGGCGCAGAGCGGCCGCGACTGCACGGTCGATGGCGCGCTCGAACTCCGGCCGGTTGGCCAGCCCTGTCAGGTAGTCGGTGCGGGCCTCTCGCGTGTGCTGACGCGCCCGGTCGAGCGCGACCGCGATCTGGTCGGCCACCGCAGCGACGAACTCGAGATCGCTTGACTCGAAAGTGCGGGGCAGCCGGGTGGCGACCGTCATCGCGCCGAGCAGCACGCCCTTGGTCCTGAGCTCAGCCCGGATCGCGCTCCACTCGCCGGTGATCCGGTCGACGCGAGACTCCGCCGGGCCTGAGGCGATCTCGACCACCTTGACGAGGCGCGAGCGACCTGACTCCGTGAACTCCTCCTCCTCGCCGGGCTGCATGCCAAGGGTTTTCGCCAGCTTGAGCCGCGCGCCCTCCCGAACCCAGACGGCACCCGCCTGAAGGCGCAGCACCTGGAGGGTCTCACGCAACCCCACCTCGGCGATCTCGGCCACATCCAGGGACCGACCGAGCGCGCTGGCGATGTGGTACAGACCGTGCAGCTCGGTCTGGCGCGCGATGTGGCGGGCTTCGGTGAAGTCGAGGTAGCCGCGGATGAAGCTCGAGTTCATGTGCTCGATCACCTCGCCCACGCGCCCCTGAGCCAGGCGGATGACCTCTTCAGCGCCCACGTCGCCCGCCATCTCCTCGGTGACCCTGGCGATCACCGACCGGCGGAAGACCGAAAGCCCTTCCATGAGGGCCTCAAGCGGGATCCCCTTTTCCGCAAAGCGGTGAGAGGCCTCGCGAGCGATGGCGTAATACTCGACCCACGGGATCCTGGAGTCGGCGTTGAGGGACCGGAAGAGCAGCTCGAGGAACTTCTCAGAAGTCTTGACGAGCTCGTCCACCGACCCGCCTTTCTGGGATTTCAGGATCTCCGGGGCCAGCGAACGCACCGATTCGGCGGCCACCAGGCCACTCTCGCCGGCGTCGGCCGAGAGCCGTTCGGCGAGCTTGCTGAGCAGATCGCTAGCTCGCTCGGTCATGAGGTGCCACTATAGAGTGACGCCTACGCGCCCGCGAACCTGCGGCGGGCCTAAATAAATAAAGGTTTGAGAGGCATGGCTACAGCCACACGGGGATCTTTCGGCAAGCTGGAGGAGATTCTGGGCGAGGACGCCCGAGGCCTCCTCGAGCACAAGTGCGAGACCGTGCCCAAGGCGCAGCTGCACCTGCCCGGGCCCGACTTCGTCGACCGAATCTGGAAGGACAGCGACCGGCCGACCCGGGTACTGCGAAGCCTGCAGTCGCTCTACGATCACGGCCGCCTGTCGGGTACCGGCTACCTGTCGATCCTGCCTGTCGACCAAGGCATCGAGCACACGGCCGGCGCCTCCTTTGCCCCGAACCCGATCTACTTCGACAGCGAGAAGATCGTCGAGCTCGCCATCGAGGGCGGCTGCAACGCCGTGGCGTCGACGTTCGGCGTCCTTGGCTCGGTGGCGCGCCGGTACGCCCACCGCATTCCGTTCATTTGCAAGATCAACCACAACGAGCTCCTCACCTATCCGAACAAGTACGACCAGATCCTCTTCGGGACCGTGAAGGAGGCGTACGACATGGGTGCCGTGGCGCTTGGCGCCACCATCTATTTCGCGTCCGCCGAATCGGATCGCCAGCTTCAGGAGATTGCGGTCGCTTTCGCCCGGGCCCACGAGCTGGGCATGGCGACGATCCTTTGGTGCTATGTCCGCAACAACGCCTTCAAGAAGGACGGCGTCAACTACGAGACGGCTGCTGACTTGACCGGGCAGGCCAACCACCTCGGGGTCACCATCCAGGCGGACATCATTAAGCAGAAGCTGCCCGACACCAACCGCGGCTTCGAGGTGCTCAACTTCGGAAAGACCTCTCCCATCGTCTACGACAAGCTGACGACCGACCATCCCATCGACCTCTGCCGTTATCAGGTGGTGAACTGCTACATGGGCCGCGCGGGCCTGATCAACTCGGGTGGGGAGTCCCACGGGGCTTCCGACCTCAAAGAAGCCGTCCGCACGGCGGTCATCAACAAGCGCGCCGGCGGCATGGGTTTGATCAGCGGGCGTAAGTCGTTTCAGCGGCCGATGAAGGAGGGCGTCGATTTGCTGCACGCGATCCAGGACGTCTATCTGAACCAGTCGGTCACCGTCGCCTGAAGGCGGCGAACGACACAAATGCGACTAGCTTTTCTGGGGACCGGCGCGGCATTTTCCCCTGAGCGTTACAACGGGGCGGTGGTCGTTAACGGCCGCCTCCTTTTGGACGGCGGCGCGCCCCTTCTGCCGCACATGCGCCGCTGCGGCGTGGATCCCGGAGATATCGAGGCCGTTTTCCTAACCCACTTTCACGGCGATCACACGCTCGGCCTGCCACCGTTTGTTCTGTATCGCGTGTTCGTCGACCCTCGACCCATAACTTTTATCGGCCCCGAGGGCCTCGCCGCGAGGATGGAAGCCCTGTGGGAGGTGAGCTGGGGCCAGGACTGGGCGCTGGCCATGAAAGATCGATTCAAGGTGACGTACCAGGAAGCGACTTCATCTGGCACCGCCGGGGGATTCAAGTACGAGGCGATCAGGCTGGATCACGGCACCAGCGGCTCGAGCGGCTACCGCATCAAGGTCGACGGCAAGATCCTCGCTTACTCGGGTGACACGGAAGCGACAGCCCCGCTCGACCAGCTGGTCGATGGCGCTGACGTGGCCATCGTCGAGGCCACTGGTCCGGGAGACGTCTTCAGCCACATGAGCTGGGAGGCCGCCAAAGAGTTGAAGGCCCGCCACCCGAAGACGCGGTTCATGTTCAACCATCTCTACTCGGGAACCGTCGCCGGGGCGGTGAGCGACCTCGAGGTGGTCGAGGTCTGAGCCCACGGACCGTCGCCGGGACGTTGGTGGGAGCGACCGCGGGCATCATCGTTTTCGCGTTGTTCATCGGCCTTGGGCTCACGCTCCTCAACCGCGTCGCCAGCCCGCTTCCGGTCATCATCCTGGGCATCGCCGGCGCTTACGCCGGCTGGCTCGTTGGAGTCATCGCCTTTGGCGCGGTGCGCGGCGGCCCCGACCAGCAAGAGCACCGACAAGAAAACCGAAAGGAAGGCGAATGAGCCCTGATGTCGCGAGCACGCGTCCTCTCCTCGACAAGCTCGGTGTGAAGCCCGGCGTCAAGGTGGCCATCGTCAACATCGATGACGACAGTTTCGTTGAGCTTCTTCGCACGCGCACCCAGGACATTGTCAAGGGCAAGCCATCGACACCAGGCGACCTCGTGTTCTTTGGCGCCGAGACGCCTCAGGACTTGAGTCGAATCGGCGAGATGAAGGATTGGATCGAGCCCAACGGCGCCATCTGGGTGATCAGAACAAAGGGAGGGCGCGGCGCGCTGCGTGATACCGACGTGATCGCGGCCGGGCTCGCCGCCGGATTCGTTGACAACAAGATCGCAAGCTTCTCGGATACGCACGGCGCGATGCGCCTGGTCTTTCGCCTGCGAGACCGGCCGCGAGCGTTGCGACAGCAACGAGCGGGGGTGGCGCGCAAGCGCAACCATGCCACCACGG
>JAYUFT010000017.1:0-2707 GCA_043738605.1 Candidatus Dormiibacterota bacterium
TGCTCAGGCGCTAGCCCCAGCGCATCCAGGAAGTTCGCGCCAGTCAGCGCCTTGAGGATCGGTTCCACCGCGGCGAACGGAAGTGCCAGCTGCTCTGCCACCTCGAAGCCGGTGAACCGCGTGGCGGTCGAAGCCAGTCGAAGGACCATGCCTTCGATCAGCGTGCGGTTGATCTCTGGCGGCGGAGGCGGCTCGATGTCCTGCCCGTTTGAGGGAATCGCCGACGCGGGGATCGGCTGCGGCTGGTCGACGTGCTCGAGGATGGCTGCGAACAGCTTCTTGCCGAAGCGCGCCCTGTCGGCGTGGTCGGGCTGCTCACCCTCGCGGCGCCGGCTGATCCAGTCGGGCAACTCTTTGAACACGACGGTGTTGCCGATGAGCAGCTGGACCAGGTCGGGCTCAGCGGTCGTGACTCGAACCGCGATGCGCACCAGATAGCCCTGGCTCTTCAGCGCTGACCAGCTGCGCTCCCACGCGACCTCGTTGCGGCCAGACCACGTCTGACGCACCGTGCGGTCGCGCGCGAGCGTCACGTCCTTGCGGTTTTGATAGCGGCGCCGCACGAGCTCAGTGACGTCCTTGTCGACGTCCTCCGCGACGAGGGCCGCCAGCGGCAGCGCGCGGTCGTCGACGGCGGGTCGGTTCTTGATCTCGAAGATGGTGTTGGCCGTCGGTGCGAGCGCGCGGATGACGCTTGCGTGGCGCGGGCAGAACGGAGTCCTCTCGATGAACTGGATGTGCTTGCGGCACCACCAGCTCTTGCACTCGCGTCCGGTGAGGTCCTTGTACGCGCACGCCCACCCGCGGCGCTCGGCACAGTCGCTGAACGTGCATACGCCCGGCGGCTTGGAGCTGTCGGCGCGCAACGGAGGCGTCGACTTGGGCATGTCGACCTCGTGCACAGTGACCGGCAGCTGATCCGATATCGCCTCCGCGGGCGGCTGGGCCGCGGCCGGCTTCGGCATGTAATGGAACGCTCCGGAAAATTCCTCGCACGTCTGAAACCGCTGGCTGCGATCCTTGGCCGTCGCCTTCCAGATGATCTCCATGATCGGAGAGGGAATCGCTGTCGACGCCCGCGGTCGGTCGAACACCTGCGAGTGCAGCACGGCCGGCAGCTGACCTGTGAACGGCGGCTCGCCGTGCAGAAGCTCGTAAAGAATCATCCCGAGCGAGTAGATGTCGGAGCTCGCATCGACCTGCTCGCCCTTGACCTGCTCCGGCGCCATGTACGCCGGCGTGCCAACCATGCTGCCCGTGGCGGTCAGCCGATGTTTGTCATCAATTAGCTTCGAGATCCCGAAGTCGAGGATCTTGGTCTTGCCGCGGTTGGAGATCAGGATGTTGTCGGGTTTCAGGTCGCGGTGCACGATGCCGTAGTCGTGCGCGACGCCGACGGCGGAGAGCAACTGCTGCACGAGGTCCACCGATACGTCGACGCTGAAGCGTCCGTACTCGTCGAGCCACGAGCGCATCGAGCGTCCCTCGACCCACTCCATGACGATGAACAGCACGGGGCCGTCTTCATCGAAGTCGTAGACGCGGACGATGCCTGGATGGTTGAGGGCGGCGACCGTGGCCGCCTCCCTGTGGAATCTCTGGCGGAAGCTCGCGTCGCTCGAGTATTGCTCGGCGAGCACCTTGATGGCGACGGGAATCTCCAGGCGCGGGTGCGTCGAGCGGTACACCACGCCCATGGCTCCGCGCCCGAGCTCAGCCTCAATCGGATACTTGCCGAGTTGTGTCGTACTCACCCTTGGCCTAGTGAGAAGTCAGTATGCCGCAGAGTGCCACGACAGCTAGAGCGCAAGCTCCGACCAGCGCCCCGAAACCGGTGCGTACTTACTTGAAGACGCTCAGGGGCATATAGAAGGAAACCCCGAAGTTCGGCTGGTCCACGATCTGGCTGATGCGGAGGTCGCCGGCCAGGCTGCACAGGATGTAGGCGTCCTCGCGGCTGAGGCCATGGTCCTTGCCCAGCCACGCGATCGTGTCGCGGACCGCGTTGCGGGCATTCTCCATGAGGTCTGGGCCAAGGGCGCACACGGCGTGATAGCCGTCGGCATCGCTCCGCGGCTGGAGCGGCGTCGCCGGCGTCACAAAATGGAAGCTCCACGGTCGCAAGGACCCGCCCTTGACGACGTTGAACCGGAGCGAGAATGTCATCGGGCATTCGATCCCGGTAACGCAGACCTCGCCGTCTCCCTGCGCGCCGTGGCAATCCCCGGCTGAAAACATGCCGCCCTCGACGAACACCGGCAGGTAAAGCTTCGTGCCCGCGGTGAGGTGGCGGGTATCGATGTTGCCGGCGCCCTTGGTCGGCGGCAGCACAGCGTGTTGCCCAGGCTCGTCGGTCGCGACGCCCATGGTGCCGCAGAAGGGGGCGATGGGGATGTGTATGTCCTTACGCAGCTCGGCAGACGTTCGACTGCCCAGCTCGAAGTAGCGGACGTACGGGTCGGGGAAGTCCGAGGCCAGCAGGCCGAGCCCAGGCAGGAGCGCAGTCCATCCCCAGGACCCCGGTCGCAGGGCCAGGATTTCGACCTCGAGCACGTCGCCCGGTTTCGCGCCTTTGACAAAGACCGGGCCGCCGAGGGGATACAGCTTGTCGAAGTCGAGGCTTCCGAGCTTCGATGCCGGGTCGCCCTGCTTGAGCTGGCCCGACGTCACCTCCTCGGTATCGAAATGCACGACGTCTCCGCTCGCG
>JAYUFT010000018.1:0-2690 GCA_043738605.1 Candidatus Dormiibacterota bacterium
GCCGCCAACTGCAATCGGTTCTCTGCCCCGGCTGATTTGCCATCGGCTCCCATCCACCTGAGAAAGTGGTGTCCCGATTCTTCGTGGGTGTCCACGGTCAGCGTCGTGCAGCCGTGGCGCTCCATCAGCTCCAGCGTTAGCGGGATCCAGGAACGTCCGATGCCCCGGCGCCGGTGGTCGGGATGTACCGATGCAGCAGCCCACATGAACTGCTTGTTGCTGTCGTAGCCCGGACTGCCCGGCTTGGCCGTGGCCGTGAAGAAATCGCTGAGCATCTGACCATCGCGCGCAATCTCGTAGCGGTACTGGATCTCGAACGGATCTTGGTGCTTCATCTCAATTTCGACCAGCTCGTCTGGCTTCACGGGATCGTCAGGGCGTATTTCGGCATGCCGCAGCCGGCGATACGCGTGATAGCGAGTCCAGAATTCGCGCGGCGCAGTCTTCGTGTCCACGGCCGCCGGAGACAGGTTGCTGATCATGAGAGGGAGAGGATAATCGCTCCCCAATGCCACCGCAGGGGCGCTTCAAGGTGGGGGTGACCATTCACCCTCAGCAGTGCACGATCCGCCAAGAACCCAAAGGTCGCCGAAAGGCCGGATTCACTCCGGCCGCCACATATGCCCTGTCAAAGCGCCTCCAGACAACGTGTTAATCCGGAGGGCGTTCCTCTGGGGTCCCCGCGACGAAGTCGCGGGAGGGCCTCTTCCCCCGCGCCTCCAGGCGTTCGCCGGGCCGAGGGCGGCGAAATGGCGGCGCCTCGGCTTCGACAGCCAGCCTGTGCCGCTCGCGCATCGCGCTCAGGAGCTGCTCTGTGGGTAAGCCAAACGCGTTGTGGATGACTCCGTCGTAATAGGCCAGGCCGTTCCAGCGCTGGCGCAGCGTCTTGGGCGCGTGGACGAGAGCATGGTTGAGGCGGTAGTAGACGACATTGGGCACGAGCTTCGGGTCCTGCCACTCCCCACTCTCCGACATCCGCGCGCCCTTGAATGCGCCTGAGCGCGCGCCCATCAGCTCAGTCACGTGGATCCAGCGGACCGCTCGCTCGTGGCCGCGCAGGCCGATTCGAAAGCCATCCTGGGTGAGGGTCAGCGGCTCACCCAAGTTCTGCATCGCCGTGAAGTAGAAGGCGTTGATGGCGACCATGACCACCACCGTCAGCGGCACCACCGTCGGGTACGCGGGATTTGCAAACATGGCGAGCAGCAGGGCAATCGGAAATGCGATCCAACCAGCGACTCGAAGGCGCCGCATCGCGGTCGGCAGGCTGGGCGCCCTCAACGTCACGTCAATCCCTGGCGCGGCCACCAATGAGATCGGATCCTGCCGGTTCCGCCGCCAGGCCTCGCGGATCCGGATGGCGGTCGCCGTAGTCCCGCCGATGCCGACGACATAGACGGTCAGAAAGGCGACTGTCACCAGAAGCCGAACGGCCGCCTCGTCCATCAATCGGATTGTAGGTTGGGCGCGCGAGCCACAAGGAGCATGCCCTTGATTTGTGGATTACCCACTACCCAATTCGGGCCCCCCTTGCCTAGGATTCGCGGTACCACACCCTCTTCGCGGCGCGAGCCTCCTGTCGCTTGGCAGGGGGCTCGTGTCATTTTGTCCGCCGACAAGGCGGACAAAAGGCGCCTCCCCACTCACTGGGGAGGCCGGGCGCGAAGCGCCCTGGTGGGGACGTCCAACCACGCACAACCGTGTGCGCGGCACCCGGACCATTTGGCACGACCGACAGATCTGGCTAGGCCGCTTTTACTGCACTTACCAGTTTCGTTAAGGATTCTTTTGCGTCGCCGAAGAACATCATCGTCTTGGGGTCGAACATGAGCTCATTGTCGATGCCTGCGAACCCGGGACGCATCGACCGCTTCATGAAGACGATGTTCTTGGCCTGGTCGGCGTTCAGGATCGGCATGCCGAAGATCGGGCTGCCCGGTGACGTGCGCGCGGCCGGGTTGACCACATCGTTGGCGCCCACGATCAGCACGACGTCGGCGTTCTTGAACTCATCGTTGATCTCGTCCATCTCTTTGAGCTGCTCGTAGGGAACGTTCGCTTCGGCGAGCAGCACGTTCATGTGGCCGGGCATCCGACCCGCCACCGGGTGGATCGCATAGCTCACCTCAACTCCACGCTTCTCGAGCACATCGGCCAGCTCACGAACGGCGTGCTGGGCCTGCGCGACTGCCAGCCCATAGCCCGGGACGATGATCACGCGCTGCGAGTACGCCAGGAGCGTGCCCAGGTCCTCCGCCGTTGCCGACCTCACGCTGCGGCCCTCCTGCCCAGCCACTGCGGCGGCTCCAGCGTGCACCTTGCCGAACGCCCCGAACAGCACGCTTACCAGGGAGCGGCCCATGGCATCGCTCATCATCTTGGTCAACAGGCTGCCTGAGGCTCCCACGAGCGTCCCGGCGACGATCAGGGCGAAGTTGTTGAGCGTGAATCCACTGGCCGCCACCGCAAGACCGGTGAATGCGTTGAGGAGCGAGATGACGACGGGCATGTCGGCGCCGCCGATGGGAAGCACGAACGCCACCCCAAGGACCAGGGCCAGGAGCATGAGCGCGATGAACGAGAAAGGCACCGAGGCGATCGCCAGCACGGCGATGACGAAACCGACGATCGCGGCCGCGAGCAGGCCGTTCACCAGCTGCTGGCCTGGATAGGTGATCGGCGTCCCGGTC
>JAYUFT010000019.1:0-2677 GCA_043738605.1 Candidatus Dormiibacterota bacterium
CGCTGCGCGTCGACCTGCGCCTCACGCAGCGTGGTTTCAGCCAGATCGCGGTCACGGCGCAGCTGGTTGCGAGCAAGAGCGAGCCGGGCCAACACTCCGACCAGCTCCTGCTGGACGCCGTCGTGAAGATCGCGCTCCAGGCGCCGCCGCTCGAGCTCTTCGGCTTGCACCAACCGCGCACGCGAGGCGGCCAGCTCGTCAACGTTTTGTGACAGCTCAGCGGCGAGCTGCGAGTTGCGGATCGCCAGCGCAGCCTGCCGGCCGAGCGAGTTCAGCAGCTCCTGATCGGCGGTGTTGTAGCGCCCCTCGGTCTTGGGGCCGCAGTCGATCACGCCGACCACTCGGTCCCCGTTCAAGAGCGGCGCCGAAAGCTCGGTGACGCCTGAGTTCCCCGCATCGCTTCCGGCGCTGGCGATGGGCGTTCGCTCAGCCCGCTCGAGCGTGACGCGCACCCAGCTAGCACCCAGACCGGTCTGGACCGCCGCGGCCACACTGCCTGCCACGTCCTCTGTGGCGACAGTGGACTGAAGGCGCACCCCGAGCTGGCTGATCAGCTGGTAGCCCGAAAGTCGTGGACCGAAAACGATGCGGTCGGCGAATTGTTCGAGACGGCGTCGTGCGGGCTGAAAGAACAGCGTCGCGACGATGGCGAGCAGTACCGCGAGCGTCAGCGGAACCCTCTGCCCCACCGCGATTCCGAATGCTGCAGCGACCACGACGTAGGCCGCGGCGATGATCGCCCACAGCGCGCCATACACAACGGAGCGTCGAATCACGTCGTCGATATCCAGGCCGCGGTGCATGACGATTCCCAGCGCGAGACCGGCCGGCAGCAGCGCCATCGTGCCCACGTACTGGACGGCCGCGACCCAAAACGGAAAGGCCGGTGGCGCCGGTTCGAACACAAGGCCCACCACGCTGATCGCGGACACCGACAGGGCATACAGCGGCCATTTGATCTGCCGGCGCTGATCGCTACCAAAACGGCGGTATCGCAAAAGCAGGAGTGCCAGGGCAGGAACAACCACCAGCAGGGCGGCGCCGATCACCGCTCCGACGGCTACTCCGATCGGATCCAGCCCGCGCACGTAGAGCGGGCTGGATGCATCGAGGGTTATCCATCCAAACTGGCTGGTACCGAGACGAGCCGATCCGAGCAGATACAGGAGCACCAAGGCCGGGAAAGCCGGCGGCAATCCCCGGACTATCCAGCGTTCGTACGGCCGGTGGTACTTCCCATCCGGGAAGGTTGCAAATACAGCGATACCCGCGCAGGTGACCGCCCACCCGGCGGCGTCGACGAGCACGACCGCGGCCCAGTCATGGGCGAGCTCGGGATGCGTCATCGATGCGAGTGCGATAGCGTCGCCGATGCATTTTCCGATGGACAGCGCCGTAGCGGTGATGAGCAGCAACCAGGCCGCTCGATTCGAAGGTCGCGCCATGTAGGCCAGCGCGCCGGCGAGATACCACGCGAGGCCGGTGCCCACATCGACTGCCGCGCCAGACAGCTGACCACCCAGCAGGGCAAGGACCACCGTGGCGACGAGCGCGAACGCGCCGGGCAGCAACCACCACGCATTCGCCGGCCGAGCCGTCACCGATACATCTTGGCCCGCAAGCCACCCGAAAGTCGCGGAGGCTGACCGGAAAAAACGGCGCGGAATACCGCAATCAGGGCCCCACCAAGATCTGCAACCGGCCAGGTAGGGATTCGACTTGGCGGCGCCTAGCTTGGCCGCGACGGGCTCTTCCGGGCTCGAACACCAATCACTGGAGGGCACCAATGCTCAAGATCTGGGATTCAACCAACTTCAGACGTACGCTCGGAGGCCTCTGCCTCATCGTCGCACCGATTCTTTTCGCCGTCGCTGAGATCACCTATCCCTCGAGCGACGGCAATGGCGCGGCACAGCTCGACATCGCTGCGCGCAACCACGACGTGATGCTGGCCGACATCTATTTTGGGATCGCCTCGGCCATCCTTTTCATTCCCGCCGCGTACGCGCTGTTGCACGTCACGCGAAGGCGCGGGGTCATCCTCGGCCACATTGCGGCAATCCTGACTGTCGTGGGCGTCTGCCTCGCGCACCTCGCCCTCGCCGGCCTGCAGCTGATGCTCTGGGCGATGGCAGGCGACGCAGCTGACCGCCAGGTGATGGCTTCCTTCATCGACAAGACCCAGCAGAACCCGGCCGGCCTGCCTCTGGTGCTGGGCCACGAATTGTTCGCCTTTGGGATCATCTTCTTCGGCATCGCGGTCTGGCGCTCAGGCTTCGCCTACCGCTGGGCGGGGCCTGCCATTGCTCTCGGCGTGATCATCGACATCGTGGGCGGAACGGCCGGTCTTCCCGACCCGTACGTCAGCATCGTCAGCGATGCGATCTTCGTCACCGGCCTGGCCGCGGTCGGCCTCAAAGTTCTGCTGACCCCCGATTCGGAGTGGGAAGCAGACGCCTTGACTGAGCAGTCGCCCCAGCGGATGGGCGCGGTCGTCCGCCAGGCTTCCTGACTTGCAATCGGGCCCGGGCATGCGCGCCCGGGCCCTGGCCTATACCTTGGCGCGGAACCGCGGCCGCAGCGCTTCGGCCAGCCTCACCACCAGGTACGTGGCGAAGGCGAGGCTGGTGATGAAGAAGCTGACCGGGTGCGGGGAGAAGAAGGCGATTGCGAGGCC
>JAYUFT010000020.1:0-8206 GCA_043738605.1 Candidatus Dormiibacterota bacterium
CATCCACTCGGTGGACTCGGTCCGTCTCGCGAGCGAGCTGGCACGGGTGAAGCCCGACCAGGCAGTCCTGCTCGAGATAAATGTCGCGCGCGAGCCTCAGAGGAGCGGCGCCGATCCCGATCGCGCCCAGGAAACCATCAAGGAGATCTCGAGCTTCCTGGATCTGCGAGGCCTTATGGCCATGGGGCCCTCGCATGGCAATCCAGCGCCCGCGTTCAGAGAGCTGAGGCAGATTCGCGACGAGGCCGAGCAGCGACTGGGCAAGAGCCTGCCGGTACTATCGATGGGCATGAGCGGCGATTTTGAGGTGGCGGTGGCGGAAGGCAGCACCATGCTGCGACTCGGACAGGCGCTCTTCGGGCCCCGCCCCAGCTGACGCGGTGGGCGCCATTGCTTCGCTCGTCGCCGTGCTTCTGTGGGCCTTCGTCATCATCATCCTGGTCCGCATTGCCTTCACATGGGTCAGCCCGTATCCGACCCACGCCGTTTACAGGCTCGCGTGCCGGATCACGGAGCCGGTCCTCGCGCCGGTACGCCGCTTGCTCCCGCCCGTCTCGGGCATGGACCTCTCACCGATAGTGGTGACGGTGGCCTGCTACTTCTTGATCCACGCGCTCGGCTTCATCACGTGATGCGGGAGACCCCGCGTGTTTGAACCTGTAAATCAGAAGGTCAGCTTCCCTGAGCTCGAGAAGGAGCTCATGGCGACCTGGAAGCAGGAGGGCACGTTCCAGAAATCGCTGGAGGGGAGGTCGGGCCGGCCCCGCTTCGTCTTCTACGAGGGCCCGCCCACCGCCAACGGCAAGCCGGCGACCCACCACATCCTCGCGCGCGCCTTCAAAGACCTCTTCGGCCGCTACAAGACCATGCGCGGGTTCTATGTGGAGCGCAAAGCCGGCTGGGACACGCACGGGCTCCCGGTCGAGATCGAGGTGGAGAAGAAGCTCGGCATCTCGGGCAAGTTCGACATCGAGAATGAGGTCGGCATCGAGCGCTTCAACCAGCTGTGCCGGGAGAGCGTGCACGAGTACGTGTCCGATTGGGTCACGTTCAGCGAACGGATGGCGTTCTGGGCGGACTACGACAACGCTTACTGGACGCTGACCTCGGATTACATCCAATCGGTCTGGTGGTCGCTCAGCGAGATGTGGAAGCAAGGCCTGGTCTACAAGGGTTTTCGGGTCGCGCCTTACTGTTCGCGCTGCGCCACACCGCTGTCCAGTCATGAGCTCGCACAGGGCTATCGGGACAACGTGCCGGACCCCAGCGTGTTCGCGCGCTTCCGGCTGAAGAAAGATCCCAAGACGGCGATCCTCGCCTGGACGACCACCCCCTGGACCCTGCCCGGCAACGTCGCGCTGGCGGTCGACGAAGACGTCGACTACATAAAAGTCAAGGACGGCGACGAGTTCCTGATCCTTGCCGAAGCCCGGATCGAGGTCCTCGAAGAGAGGCCTGAGGTCGTCGACCGCATGAAAGGACGCGACCTCATCGGCCTCGACTACGAGCCGCTTTTCCCATACTCGATCCCGACCGAGGGTCGCGCCCACTACGTGGTCGACGCGGACTTCGTGTCGACCGACGAAGGCACAGGCGTGGTGCACACCTCGGCCCTGTACGGCGTCGACGACCTTCGGCTCTGCCAGGAGAAGGGAATCCCCTTCCGCCACACCGTCGGCCTCGACGGCAAGTTCCTGCCCTACGTCGAGAAGTTCGCCGGCCTGCACGTCAAAGAGGCCGACCCAGTGATCCTCGACGACCTCAAGGAGCGTGGCCTCCTGTACAAGGCCGAAACGATCCTGCACACCTATCCCGAGTGCTGGCGCTGCAAGACGCCTCTCATCTACTACGCGCTCGACTCTTGGTACATCCGCACGACCGAGCGAAAGGCGGAGCTCATCGCGAACAACGCAGCGACCAACTGGGTGCCTGCGCACGTGAAGACCGGCCGCATGGGCGACTGGCTCGAGAACAACGTCGATTGGGCGATCTCACGGTCGCGCTACTGGGGAACGCCGCTGCCGTTCTGGGTGTGCGAGAAGTGCGGTGAGCAGCGCTGTATCAGCTCCGCCTCGGAGCTCGGCCTGGCGGATGACGCCGACCTCCACAGGCCTTACATCGACAGCGCGACGCTGCCCTGCACCTCGTGCGACGGCACGATGCGGCGCGTGCCCGAGGTGCTCGACTGCTGGTACGACTCCGGCGCCATGCCGTTTGCGCAGCGCGGCTATCCGCGCAAGGGCGTCGAGGAGTTCAAGGAGACGTTCCCGGCCGACTTCATCTCGGAGGCCCTCGACCAGACGCGCGGCTGGTTCTACTCGCTGCTCGCGATCTCGACGCTGCTGTTCAAGCAGAACTCGTATCGCAACGTGATCTGCCTTGGCCTCGTCGTCGACCCCAAGGGCAAGAAGGCGTCGAAGTCGCGTGGCAACGTGCTGGACCCGAATTACATTTTCGACAACTTCGGCTCGGATGCGGTGCGCTGGTACTTCTTCACCTCGACGCAGGTGGGCGAGAACTACCGCACCGGCGACGCCGCCCTGCGAGAGACGGTGCAGCAGTTCTTCATCCCGCTGTGGAACTGCTATTCGTTCTTCGTCACCTACGCTCGGCTCGACAACTTCGATACCGCACAGCCGCAGGTGCCTGTCGCAGAGCGGCACGTTCTCGATCGCTGGCTGCTCTCGCGGCTCAGTGGGTTGAACTCGGCGGTCACCGATGGCCTCGACCGATATGACGCCATCGAGCCCGCTCGGCGCATCCAGCGATTCGTCGACGACCTGTCGAACTGGTACATCCGGCGCTCGAGGCGCCGATTCTGGAAGTCCCAATCGGACCGCGACAAGCTGTCCGCCTACCAGACCCTGTACGAGGTTCTGAACAGCCTCAGCCGGATGATGGCGCCGTTCACGCCATTCATCGCCGACGCGATGTACAGAAACCTGTCCGAAGGCGGGTCGGCCCACCTCGCAGACTTTCCGGACCCGTCGGGGCCGCAGGACCCCGAGGTCGAGGCGAACATGGCAAAGGCGCGCCAGGCTGTGGAGCAAGGCCTATCGGCCAGGGACGGCATGCGCATCAAGGTGCGCCAGCCCCTCGCCTCAATCTCCTTGCCAGGCGACCCGCTGCCCGAGGAGATCGCGGCGATCGTCCGCGAGGAGCTGAACGTGAAGCAGCTGATCTTCGGTGCGCCTGAGGTGAAGCTTGACACCGAGATCACTGAAGACCTGCGACTCGAGGGACTGGCGCGTGAGGTGGTGCGGCTGATCCAGGACAGGCGCAAGAAGCTAGGCCTCAACGTTGAAGATCGAATCCACACCCGTTACGTCGCAGATGGCATGCTCGTCCGCGCGATGCAGAAGCATGCCGACTACATCAAGACCGAGACGCTGTCCGTCACGCTCGAGCCGGGTCGCGCCGACGATTTCGCGGGCGAGCAGCAGATGCTCGAAGGAGAACAGATCTGGATCGGCCTCAAGCGCGCCTGACCACCGGCCGCGTACTCTTCGTGGTCATCGCCGTCTGCGTATTTGCGCTGGACCGGCTGACCAAGAGCCTCGTCAGCGCCAACGTTCCTTTTGGCACCGAGGTTGCGGTGATCGACCACCTGGTCGGCATCACGAACGTGCACAACTCAGGGGCCGCGTTCGGCTTCGCTCCTGCCTTCGCGATCATCTTTTTAACTGCCTCGATGGTGGTGTCGATCGGTCTTGTGGTTTACGTGGCCCGAAGTCCAGGCGACCTGCGCACCGATGCGATCCTCGGCATGATCCTGGGCGGGACGCTCGGCAACGGTTTCGACCGGCTCGCTTATGGCACGGTCACCGACTTCATCAACGTGCATTTCTGGCCGGTGTTCAACGTCGCGGACTCGGCCATCAGTCTTGGGGTGGTGGCGCTGCTGGCCGGGTACGTACTACGCAAGCCCGACGCCGCCTGACCGCGGCCGCCGCGTCGCCCCGTCTCGACCGCTTCCTCGCCGAGCAGGAGCCCGAGCTGAGCCGGTCGGCCGCTGCGCGCCTCATCAAGGGACACCTGGTGCTCGTCAATGGCCGGACCGCGGATCCCGCGGACCACGTAGCCACAGGGGATGTGGTCGAGTTCGAAATTCCCGAGGCCTACGCGATCGAGGCCTCAGCCGAACCCATATCGCTGGATGTTGTGTACGAGGACGAGGACCTGGCGGTCATCGACAAGCCTGCCGGCATGGTCGTCCACCCAGCGCCAGGTCATTACACAGGCACGCTGGTCAACGCGCTTCTCGGCCGCGGCGGGACCTGGTCCGTCGTCGGGGGCTCGGCGCGGCCTGGCATCGTGCACCGACTGGACAAGGGCACCTCGGGCCTGATCGTCGTCGCGCGTAACGATGTGAGCCATCGGGCCCTGTCAGCGCAGCTGAAAGACCGCACCCTCAGCCGTACCTACATGGCGATCGTTCGGGGCCGCGTCAAGGAGGAGGCGGGAGAGCTCGAGGGGCCGATCGGGCGCGACCCTAAGGAACGCAAACGGATGGCGATCGTGAGCGGTGGGCGGTTCGCGCGAACTCGGTACGAGGTGGTCGAGAGAGGGCGCGGGCATACACTCCTGCGCTGTGACCTCGACACCGGGCGAACCCATCAGATCCGCGTGCATCTAGCCGCGTTGGGCCATCCAATCGCGGGCGATGTCGAGTACGGGAGCCGAAAGCCAGGCGACCCGGAGCGTCCGATGCTCCATGCGTGGCGGTTGCGACTTCGCCATCCACGCACCCAGACCGATATGACGTTCGAGGCGCGTCCGCCGGCCGACTTCGAAGCATTCTGGGCCTCGGTGCGGTGAGCGGGCACCGCGGGCTTCTCGTTGTCATCTCGGGGCCGTCCGGCGTCGGCAAGGACACGCTGATCGAGCGCTTGCGAGAGCGGGACCCGAGCCTCCACTACTCGGTCTCTTACACGACGCGCAAGCCGCGTCCTGGCGAGGTGGACAGGGTCAATTATTTTTTCGTCAGCCGCAAGCGATTCGAGGAGTTGATCGCGCAGGGGTTCTTCCTCGAATACGCCACCTACAACGGCAACTACTACGGCACGCCGGCAGCTCCGGTGGAGGAGGCCCGTGCCGCGGGGCACGACATCCTGTTGAAGATTGAGGTGCAGGGCGCCGCGCTGGTCCGAAAGCGGGCGCCGGACGGCCTGTTTATCTTCATCGCGCCGCCGTCGAAGGAGGAGCTGGTCCGCCGCCAGCAGCTGCGTGAGGGCGGGGCGTCGGACGAAGACAGGTTGGAGCGCCTGAAGATCGCGGAGACGGAGATGAAGCTCGCGTCCGAGTACGACCACGTCGTGATCAACGACGAGCTCGAGCGGGCGGTGGCCGAGGTGCTCGAGATCATCCGGAGCGCGCGCGCGCGCCAGACTTAATCGCATGCCGCTGGATCCAACCCCCATCCCCAAAGAGCTGCGTGGGCTGCGTATCGCTTTGCTGGTGGCGGGCGGAATCGCCGCCTACAAGCTCGTCGACCTGGCCTCGGCCCTAACGCAGGCCGGAAGCCAGGTGCGGGTGGCGATGACCCCCTCGGCGGCGCGGTTCGTGGGCGCTCCATCCTTTCGAGGCGTAACCGGCAACCAGGTCCTCACCGGTCTGTGGGCCCCGGACGGCGCTCCCGAGCCGCACGTGTTTCTTGGCGACTGGGCGCAGGTGGTGCTGTTGGCTCCAGCGACGGCAAATGTCATCGGGCGCATCGCCAACGGCCAGTCCGACGACATCGTGACCGCCACAGTGCTGGCGTCGCGCTCCCCGGTGGTCGTGGCTCCGGCCATGAATGATGCGATGTGGTCCAAGCAGGCGGTCCGAGACAACATTGCGACGTTGCGGGAGCGCGGCATGACTGTGGTCGAACCCGAATCAGGGCACCTTGCCAGCGGGCATGTCGGCGCCGGCCGTCTAGCGGCTTCCGCGCAGCTGCTCGAGGCGATGGCCTCTGCCGTGCGGTCGCGCTACGACCTTGCCGGACGCCGCGTGGTCGTCACCGCAGGTGGCACGCGCGAGCCGATCGACCCCGTGCGCTTCATCAGCAACTACTCGAGCGGCAAGATGGGATTCGCCATTGCGTCGGCCGCCGCCGACCGAGGCGCGCAGGTGGCGCTGGTGACGACAGCGTCGCATCCAGTCCACAACGGCGTCGAAGTGCGGCCGGTGGAGACCGCGCATGAGATGCTGGCCGAGCTCAGGGACCAGCTCGAGGGCGCAGACCTGCTCGTGATGGCTGCGGCGGTCGCCGACTTCCGGCCGGCGAAAGTCTCCGGTAGCAAGATAAGACGCGAGGAGACCGCCCGGCTCACGCTCGACCTCGAGCCGATCCCGGACCTGCTCGCCACGGTCGGCGCTGAAAAGGGAGGCGCAGGCGTGTTCCGCGTCGGCTTTGCCGCCGAAGGTTCGGACCTCGACGCCAAGGCGCTCGAAAAGATGAAGAAGAAAGGCCTCCAGGCGATCGTGGCCAACGACATCTCGAGAAAGGACGTCGGCTTCGGCAGCGATCACAACGAAGGAGTGATCCTCTTCGCGGACGGCACACGGCAGGAGATCCCGCGGATGACCAAGCGCGCGATGGCCGATCGCATCCTGGATCTGGTCGGACCCCGACTTGGTCTGAGGGGGGACGTCCCCCCTCAGGGTGCGGGGCCTGGCGGAGCTAGTTCCCGGCACACCCCCTTGGCCAACCAATAGGGGGTGCTCTACGCCGAGGTTGCAGTTGAGGCTGGGCGCTCGCTCGATCGGGAGACCTACAGCTACCAGGTGCCCGAGGGCATGGACGTGGTGCCAGGGCACCGAGTGGTCGTGCCTTTCGGCCGGCGAACATCGTTTGGCTTCGTCGTCTCGCTCGGCACCGACGACCCTGGGGTAGAGACCAAGCCGATCGCCTCGGCGGGGAGCGACCCGCTTCTCCTGCCGCACCAAATGGCTCTCGCGCGCCTGGTCGCCGACCACTACTGGGTGCCGTTGATCGAGTGCGTGCGCGCGATGCTGCCGCCGCGAGTTCGCAAAGGAGTATCGAGCGGCGCAGGTCCATCGACCCGCCAGCGCCGCCACAGCCGCCTGCTCGAGCTCGCCAACTCGGCTGCTCCGCAAACCATCACCCCTGAGCTGACCGATGAGCAGTCAGCCGCGGTGAAGATCAGCGGGGCCAACCAGCTGACCCTGCTGCACGGAGTGATCGCCAGCGGCAAGACGGAGGTGTACCTCGCGGCGGCCGAGCAGGCGCTGGCCGAAGGCCTCCGCGTGCTGCTGCTGGTGCCCGACCTCTCCTTGACGCCACAGTTGGTGGAACGCGTTCGCGCGCGACTGAACGTGCCCATCGCAATCCTCCAGAGCCAGCTGACAGAGCTCGAGCGCGCGCAGCAGTGGTGGCGGACTCGACGCGGGGAGGCTCAAGTTGTGCTCGGCAGCCGTTCCGCCGTCTTCGCGCCGATCCCGCGGTTGGGCCTGATCTGTCTCGACGAGGAGGGCTCGTCCTCGTACAAGCAGGACCGCACCCCTCGGTACGAGACGGGATGGGTGGCGCGGCGTCTGGCCAAGGTGACCGGAGCGCGCCTGATCGCAGGCTCCGCAACACCGAGCGTCGTTACTTATTACGCGGCCACGGGCGGCGAGCTGGCTCTGGCCAAGCTCAGCCGGCGGATCAAGGGGCAGGACGCCGAGGTCGAGCTCGTGGACATGCGCGACGAGGCTGCGGCCGGCAACCGGCAGCCGCTTTCGCGGCGCCTGGTCGAGGTGGTTGAGCGGGCGTTGGAAAACGAGGAACAGGCGATCCTCTATCTGAACCGCCGCGGCATGAGCACCTTTATCCTGTGCCGCGACTGTGGCAAGTCGGTGCAGTGCCTGGGTTGCTCGGTCGCGCTCGTCCAGCACGCCGAAATCGACGGATTGGTCTGTCACTACTGCGGTTACGCGCGGGCGATGCCGTCTGTGTGCGACCACTGCGGCAGCCGGAACATTCGCGGCATGGGGATGGGCACGCAGCGCCTGGAGGGCATCGTCAAGAAGTTGTGGCCGCGCGCGCGTGTGCTGCGGCTGGACAGCGACGCGGCGCGCGGGCCCGACTCGTATTTCGACATCTGGGAAACGTTCGCCGAGCGCCGCGCCGACATCCTGGTGGGGACGCAGATGGTGACGCGGGGCCTGGATCTTCCCGCTGTCACATGTGTCGGGGTGGTCGATGCCGACCTACCGCTGC
>JAYUFT010000021.1:0-2649 GCA_043738605.1 Candidatus Dormiibacterota bacterium
CGACGGTCCGCCGTCTGGCTGGCCGACCGTTTGCCGCCCTGCTTTCGAACACGTCGCTGCCTCGGCAGATCGATCCGCTTCAGGTTGAACAAGTCGGTGGCCTCCGGCGCCGACTCGCTGCCGCTGGCACCTCCGGTCGTCATCCCCTGATCGCTGCCGGCGGATTGCTGGCCAGAGTCGGCTGCGCTCGAGGTCTGCTCCGCCGTGGTCTCCGAAGCCGACTCGTTCTCCGAATCCTGGGGCTCGCCAGTCTTGGACTCGGGTTCCTTCGAACCTTCCTGCTCGTCTCCCTGCTCGGGCGAGGTGGTTTCGTCCCGGTCCCGGCTCAGGGGCTGACGTGCCCGATGGGCGAGCGCCAGGGTGGCCGCGTCGTAGATGTCGTCGCGGTTCGGTGACAGATGGCGTCGGTAAGCGGCGAGGGCGCGAGCGGCGTGGTCGATCACGACATCGGCCCGGTGGCCTAGCACGTCGGCCTCAACGCAGATCGACGAGATGAGCCGCGCCTGCCCTGACGTAATACGTACTTTCTTGACAGCGACGATCGCCTCGGCCAGCGCACGAGAAAGGTTGTGGTCGGCGGCCGCGAACTCGGACGCGAACTCGGGCTCGCTTTTCCTGAAAGCTGCATCACGCTCCGTGATCAGCACCCGCTGGTCCGGGTCGCGGATCCCCTCGATGTCAACGCACAGGCCGAAGCGGTCCAAGAGCTGCGGCCGCAGCTCACCTTCCTCGGGGTTCATCGTGCCGACGAGAATGAAGCGCGACGGGTGGGCGAACGACACGCCTTCTCGCTCCACCACGTTGACGCCCATCGCCGCCGCGTCGAGCAGAACGTCAACCAGGTGGTCGTCCAGCAGGTTGACCTCGTCGACGTACAGGATGTTGCGGTTAGCCTCGGCCAGCACTCCCGGCTCGAAACGCTTCGCGCCGGCGCGCAGTGCCGCTTCGATGTCGATGGTGCCGACGACGCGGTCCTCGGACGAGTTGATCGGCAGCTCGACCACGCGCATCCGTCGCTTGTGCGATGGCAGGACACCGGCCGCGGCGAGGCGCTGCCGGCAGTCGGAGCACAGCGCGCCGGTGTCTTCCGGGTCGCAGCCGAAATGGCAGCCCTCGACCACGAGGTGCTCGGGCAGCAGCCGGGCCAGGGCTCGCACCGCTGTCGACTTGCCGGTGCCCTTCTCGCCGCGTATCAGCACACCGCCGATGGTGGGCACGATGGCGTTGAGGATGAGGGCAAGCTTCATCGACTCCTGGCCCACGATCGCGGTGAAGGGAAAGACGTGGCGGTCGAGCGTGACGCTCACTTACTCAGGATAGGTGGGCCGCCCGCGCACGGGCGCCGGCGCCCGGCCAGATCGCGCCATTCGTGCCCTTTTGGTCGGGCCGGCCACAAATTGTGGTGCGTTTGTGCCCTTTTGGCGGTATCCCGCGCGGTCTAGCTGGGAACCAGCTGCTTGACCAGATCCCTCTCCTGAACGAGCTCCTCGGTGGTGATCCGGAGGCGCTCCTTGGCGTCCGCGTCGTGATCGAGCCCCTCGACCACCTTCCACGTCGTGCCGTCGGTGGAAATCGGATAGCCGAACTGCAGACCCTCGGGGGTCCCGTACTCGCCCTGGCTGCACACCGCGAGCGACGTCCAGTCCCCATGGGGCGTGGCCGTGCGAATGCTGTTCACGGAATCGATGACCGCGTTGGCCGCCGATGCCGCGGACGACATGCCGCGCGCCTCGATCACCGCAGCACCCCGCTTCTGGACTGTGCTGATGAAGTCCCCCTC
This sequence comes from Candidatus Dormiibacterota bacterium, assembly GCA_043738605.1. GTDB lineage: Bacteria > Chloroflexota > Dormibacteria > Dormibacterales > Dormibacteraceae > Palsa-872. Next base: position 1,781 of record JAYUFT010000021.1, read on the forward strand.
GAGCCAGGCGTGGTCCTTGATCACATCGAAGGTCGGCCGCCCCCCAATGCGCGAGTTGCGGGCGTCGGGATACTGCGTCGCCGAGTGGTTGCCCCAGATCGCCATGTTGGTCACGGAGGCCACGGGCGCGCCCGCCTTCTTTGCCAGCTGGGTCTTGGCGCGGTTCTCATCGAGGCGCGTCATCGCGAACCACCGCTCGGCCGGCACGTCAGGCGCGTTGGCGCGCGCGATCAGGCAGTTGGTGTTGCATGGGTTGCCGACGACGAGGATCCGCACATCGCGGGCCGCCTTCGCCTGGATGGCCTTGCCCTGAGGCGCAAAGATGCCTCCGTTGATGGACAGCAGGTCGCCTCGCTCCATCCCCGCTTTGCGCGGGACCGAGCCGACGAGGAGGGCCCATGACGTCCCGTCGAAAGCCTCCTCCGTGTTGCTGGTGAGGACGATGTCGGTGAGAAGTGGGAAGGCGCAATCGTCGAGCTCCATGGCGACGCCCTGGAGCCCTTTCATCGCAGGCTCGATCTCGAGGAGGCGGAGGACGATCGGTTGGTCGTGGCCAAGCAGCTGGCCTGAGGCAATCCTGAAAACGAGGGAGTAGCCGATCTGGCCGGCAGCGCCGGTCACCGTGACGTGGACTGGCGCGCGCGATCCGTCGACTTTATTTGCCATATGACCAAATGCTAGCCCTATACAGAGCCGCACTTGGTGAGGCGCCGGCGACGATCGCGTGTCCGGTCTATTTCGCGGGCGTGGTCATGACCTGTCGTGAAACGCAGCGCCTCGTGTTGCTTAGAACGGTGGAGCGAGGTCGAAAGTTCCGCCTATGGCCCTCCGCTGAGCACGTATGCGACATAGCTGTCCTCTCCTGTTTG
>JAYUFT010000022.1:0-8066 GCA_043738605.1 Candidatus Dormiibacterota bacterium
CGCTCCTGGAGCACGGTCATGATGCGTGCGATGTCGTGGCGCACCTTGGAGATCTGGCTCGAGTTCTCGAGCTGGCCCACGGCGTGCTTGAACCGGAGCTCATAAAGCTCCCTGCGGGCGGCCTTGAGCTTGCCGCCCAGCTCGTCGACCTCCAGGATTCTCAACTCGTCAACCTTCATCTGGCCGCTCCAACCGCGGCCGAGTCCACGCTCACGAAGCGCGTCTTGATCGGCAGCTTCGATGCGGCCAGCTTCATCGCCTCCTTGGCGATCTCCTGGGTGACGCCGCCCATCTCGAACAAGACCCGGCCCGGCTTGACCACGGCCACCCAGCCTTCAGGGTTGCCTTTGCCAGAGCCCATTCGGGTCTCGGCCGGCTTCTTCGTGATCGACTTGTCAGGGAAGACGCGGATCCAGATCTGGCCACCGCGCTTGACGTGTCGGGTCATGGCTCGGCGGGCCGCTTCGATCTGGCGGTTGCTCATCCAGCACGCTTCCATCGCCTGCAGGCCGAAGTCGCCGAACGCAACGGTGGCGCCGCGCGTGGCGATGCCCTTGCGGCGGCCGCGGTGCATCTTGCGGTACTTGACGCGCTTCGGCATCAACATCAGCTCTTGTCCTTTGTCGTTTTCTTGGCAGCCGGCTTCGCAGCCGGCTTGGTGGCCTTGGCGGCCGTCTTGACTACAACTTTGCCCTTGGTCGCGGTGGCCGCTTTGGCAGGAGGCTTGGTGGCAGTCGTGGCTTTTGCCGCTGGTTTTGCTGTGACTTCCGCCTTGGCACGTGGCGCCCGTGCTTTCGGCTCAGCGGCGACTGTCTCGGTGGCGGGCTTCGCGGCAGCTTTCGTGGTCGTCCGCTTCGGCGCGGCCGTCGGGGTCTCGACCGCGGGAGCCGCCGCCTCGACGAGGACCTGCGGCTCGGCGACCGTCTCCACAATCTCCGGCTGGGGCGCGATTTGGTCCGCGATCGGCGCGCCATCGGCGGTGACCGGCAGCTTCTTCAGCGGCACCGCCACGTCCTTGTAGATCCAGCACTTGACGCCGATCGCGCCGAAGGTTGTGTTCGCCGTGGCGCGGCCGAAGTCGATGTTGGCGCGCAGCGTGTGGAGGGGCACGCGGCCCTCGCGGTCCCACTCGCGGCGCGCCATCTCAGCGCCACGCAGGCGGCCGCCGCAGTAGATGCGCACGCCTTTGGCGCCTGAGCGCATCGTCCTGAGGATCGCCTGCTTCATCGCGCGCTTGTAGCTGATGCGGCGCTCGATCTGCGAGGCGATGTTCTCGGCGACCAGCTGGGCGTCCAGCTCAGGTTGCTTGATCTCCTGGATCGAGATGCGCACGCGGTTGCCAAAGCGCTTCTCGAGGTCCTCGCGCAGCTGGTCGACGGACGCGCCGCCCTTGCCGATCACGATGCCCGGCTTGGCGGTGTGGATCGTCACGGTCAGCTGCGCGTTAGACGAGCGCTCGGTCTCGATCTTGGCGATGCCGGCGTTGCGCAGGCGCGCCAGGATGACCCGGCGCATCTCCAGGTCCTCGTGCAGCATCTTCGTGTAGTCCTTGGGATTCGCGAACCAGTTCGCCTCCCAGGGCCTGAAGACTCCCAGCCGGAATCCGTTCGGATGGACTTTATGACCCAACTATTTCGACCTCTTGTTTGGTGCGCCCTGCGCGCGCTCTGCGTCTGCGCGGTCTTCAACAACCGCGGTGATGTGGCAGGTGCGGTGGAAGAACTCGTGCGCCATGCTCCGGCTGACCGGCCGGCGGCGCTTGAAGGTCGGACCCTCGTCGATGAGGACCTGCTTGAGGACCAGGTCGTCGCGGTTCAGATTGAAGTTGTGCTCGGCGTTCGCCGCAGCCGACTTGATCGCCTTGGCGACGTCGCGAGCGGCGTGCTTGGGCGAGAACTCGAGCTGCGCGAGGGCGTCCGACACTTTCATGCCCTTCACGGAGTCGGCCACGAGCCTCGCCTTGCGTGGCGCGCGCCGGACAAACCTCTGTACTGCTGAAACTTCCATCGTTGCCACTCTTCTACTTAAGTGCCGTTGACTTTTCGGTGTGGGTGCCGTGGCCGCGGAAGTGGCGTGTGGGCGCGAACTCGCCCAGCCGGTGCCCGACCATGTTCTCGCTGATGAAGACCGGGACGTGCTTGCGTCCGTCGTGCACTGCGATCGTGTGCCCGACCATGTCCGGGTAGATCACAGACGCGCGCGCCCAGGTGCGGATCACCTTCTTGTCCTTGGTGGCGTTCATCTTGTCGACCTTGGCCTTCAACTGAGGGCTGATGAACGGTCCCTTCTTCAATGATCGAGACATCTACTTCTTTCTTCCCTTCTTTTCGCGGCGGCGGATGATCAGCTTGTCGGAGGCCTTCTTCGGCTTGCGCGTGCGATAGCCGAGGGCTGGCTTGCCCCATGGGGTCTGCGGATGGCCACCCGGTCCGGTCTTGCCCTCACCACCACCGTGCGGATGATCGCGGGGGTTCATCGTCGAACCTCGGACTGTCGGCCTCACGCCCAGCCACCGACTGCGGCCGGCCTTGCCGCCTGACTCGTTCTCGTGGTCGATATTACCGACCTGGCCGATCGTGGCCTGGCATCGGATGTGGATGCGGCGCAGCTCACCCGACGGCATACGAACGACGGCGTAGTCGCCTTCCTTCGCCAGGAGCTGAGCGGAAGCGCCTGCGGACCGCACGAGCTGGCCTCCACGACCAAGCGTGAGCTCGATGTTGTGGATGGTCGAACCGACCGGGATGCTCGCCAGCGGGATCGCATTGCCGATGCGAACCGGCGCGTCCTCCCCACTCTCGATCGGGTCGCCGACCTTCAGGCCGAGCGGTGCGAGGATGTAACGCTTCTCGCCGTCCTTGTAATGGATGAGCGCAATGCGGGCGCTGCGGTTCGGGTCGTACTCGATGGTCGCGACGCGGCCCTCGATGCCGTGCTTGTCGCGCTTGAAGTCGATCTTGCGGTAGAGCTTGCGATAGCCCCCACCCTGGTGGCGCGTGGTGATGCGGCCCTGGTTGTTGCGCCCCGCGTGAGATGGAATCGACTCGAGGAGCGTCTTCTCGGGCTCGTCGGTGGTGATCTCGTCGAACCCGGAGATCGTCATGAAGCGACGCCCTGGACTGGTCGGCTTGAACTTGCGCAGTGGCATGGCTTCTATACGCTCCCGAACAGCCCTTCGATCTTTTGGCCGGGCCCGAGGGTCACGATCGCCTTCTTCCAATCGGCGGTGTGGCCGATCGAGCCTATGCGGCGCATGCTGCGGCGCTTCTTACCTCGCATGCTCACGGTGTTCACGTCCCGGACCTTGATGCCCTGAGTCTCGTACTGCTCCTCGAGTGCCTTCTTGATCTCGGTCTTGGAGGCCTGCGCGGAGACGCGGAACGTGTACCGGCCCTGCGTGTAGAGCTGATAGGTGCGCTCGGTGATCAGAGGTCCGATCACGATCTCTGAGGCGGCTCGAGTCGTCATTTCGCTGCCTCGTCCTCTTCGTGATCGACTGCGTGGTGGGCGTGGGCCTTGGCCTTCGAGCGGGACTCGGGCCTTCCGAAGTTGTCTTCGAGCAGCTCCAGGCAATCCTTTGCGATCAAGAGGTAGGTGTGGGTGAACAGGTCGCGGATGTTGAGGTTGCGGGCCAGGATGATCTTGGATCCAGCCAGGTTCTCGAACGAGCGGCTGACCACATAGCTCGGCGCGGGAAGGACTATCAACGTGGTGTCGTCAAAGCCGATCGCTTCGATGAGCTCCGCAGCCTGCTTGGTGCGGGGCTCCTCAAAGCCGAAACCGTCGATCACCCTGACGCGGCCCTCGATCGCTTTCTGCGAGAGGGCTGAGCGAAGCGCAAGACGGCGCATCTGCTTTGGCATGCGCTGGCTGTAATCCCTGGGGTGAGGTCCGAAGACCACGCCGCCGCCCTTCATCGATGGTTCGCGGATGGAGCCGTGCCGAGCCCGTCCGGTTCCCTTCTGGCGGTAGGGCTTGGCGCCTCCACCCGAAACCTCGCCACGCCTTTTGGTCGAGGCGGTGCCCTGGCGCGCGTTCGCCATCTGCCGCACGTACGCCTGGTGCATCACCGGCGCGTTCGGCTCCTCGGCGAAGATGTGCTCGGGCAGCTGGACCTCGCCCTGGCGGGCGCCGGCGGAATCGAAGAACGGCACCTGGAGCGGATCCTCATTCTCTTTGTCTGAGCGCTTGGTCGCGGCCGTCGAGGTGGTGCGCTTGGATGCGGCCGTCGTTGTTCGCTTCGTCGCCAGTGGCTTGTGTGCCGCGCTGCTCTTCCCGACCGGCTTTGCCGCTGCCTTCGTCACGGCCTGCTTGATAGGTTTCTTGGCCGCCATCAGACCTTTCTCCCTGTCGGCTTGCCGGCGGGACCCTTGACCTTTTGCGGCTTGGTCGACTGGCGAACGAGAACGAGCGCTCCCTTGCCCCCGGGGACGCCGCCTTCGACGAGGAGCAGGTTGCGCTCCGCGTCAACGCGGACGATCTTGTACGCGCGGGCGGTGGTGCGCACGTTGCCCATCTGTCCGGCCATCCGCACGCCCTTGAACACGCGCGCAGCGTCGGTGGCGCCGATGGAGCCCGGCTGCCTCACGTTCATCGAGCCGTGCGACTCGGGCCCGCGACTGAACTTGTGCCTCTTGATCAGTCCCTGGAACCCTTTGCCCTTGGAGTGGGCGGTGACGTCCACGATCTCGCCTGCAGCGAAGATCTCGGCCTTCAGCTCCTGGCCGGCCTCGAGACCCTCATATCCGCGAATCTCGACGATTTGCCGGTGGGGCTCGAAGCCAGCTTTCTTGAACTCGCCAAGAAGCGGCTTGTTGAACTTGTTCTCGGGCGCGGCCTCGAACGCGATGCGCGCGGCCGCGTAGCCGTCCTTCTCGGTGGTGCGCAACCCGAGCACCTTGCATGGGCCGGCCTCGAGGACGGTGACCGCTGAGGTCGTGCCGTCAGCGTTGAAGAGCTGGGTCATGCCCAGCTTCCGGGCAAGTAGGCCTTTCAACTCTTTATCTCGATGCTGACGCCGGCCGGAAGGCTGAGTCGCATCAGAGCATCGACCACGCGCGGGTTGGGGTCGAGGATGTCGATGATGCGCTTGTGAGTCCGCATCTCGAATTGCTCACGCGAGTCCTTGTCGATGAACGGTGAGCGGATGACTGTCAGCTTGGAGATCTCGGTGGGAAGAGGGATGGGGCCCGCTGTGCGCGCGTTCGTACGGCGTGCGGTGTCCACGATCTTGTCCGCAGCCTGATCCAGCACCCTGTGGTCGTAGGCCTTGAGCCGGATCCGAATTTTTTGCGCCACTTGCTGAGCCCCTATCCCCTTCTACTTACTTGATGACTTCCGTGGCGACGCCGGCGCCCACGGTCTTGCCGCCTTCGCGGATGGCGAAGCGGAGTCCCTGCTCGATGGCGATCGGCTCACCGAGAGTGATCTCCATCACGACGTTGTCGCCCGGCATGCACATCTCGACGCCGTCGGGGAGCTTGACCTCGCCCGTGACGTCGGTGGTCCGCATGTAGAACTGCGGGCGGTAGCCGGTCAGGAATGGCGTGTGACGGCCACCCTCCTCCTTGGTGAGGACGTAAACCTGCGCAAGGAACTGGGTGTGCGGCTTGATCGAGCCCGGCTTGCAGAGCACCTGCCCACGCACGACGTCTTCGCGCTTGACCCCGCGCAGCAGCGCACCGACGTTGTCGCCGGCCTGGCACTCGTCCATGTCCTTGTGGAACATCTCGATGGCGGTCACGACCGTCTTCGTGCTGTTCGGGTGGATTCCGACGATCTCGATTTCCTCGTTCCTCTTGAGCTTGCCGCGCTCCACCCGACCCGTTGTGACTGTGCCACGACCTTCGATCGTGAACACGTCCTCGATCGGCATCAGGAAGGGCTTGTCGACCGGACGCTCAGGCAGCGGGATGTAGGTGTCGACAGCGTCCATCAGCTCCATGATTTTTGGGGACCACTCAGGGTCTCCCTCGAGTGCCTTGAGCGCGGAGATGCGAATGATCGGGATGTCGTCGCCGGGGTACTCGTACTTGGTGAGAAGCTCACGCAGGTCGAGCTCCACCAGCTCGATGAACTCTTTGTCGTCGACCATGTCGCACTTGTTGAGCGCAACCACCAGGAAGGGCACGCCGACCTGGCGCGCCAGGATGATGTGTTCGCGGGTCTGCGGCATGGCGCCGTCGTTGGCCGCCACGACGAGAATCGCGCCGTCCATCTGGGCGGCGCCGGTGATCATGTTCTTGATGTAGTCCTGGTGCCCCGGGCAGTCCACGTGCGCGTAGTGGCGCTTCTCGGTCTCGTACTCGACGTGAGTGATCGAGATTGTGATGCCACGAGCCTTCTCTTCAGGCGCCTTGTCGATCTGGTCGAATGCTTGGAACTCGGCCAAACCCTTCTCTGACAGAACCCTCGTGATGGCAGCAGTCAGAGTCGTCTTGCCATGGTCGATGTGACCGATGGTCCCGACGTTCAGGTGAGGCTTTGTCCGCTCGAACTTCTTCTTCGCCACTGTTTCCTCCTAACTAACTTCGCGACGTGGTACGGCGGCCGACAGCTTCGGCCAGGTTTCCGGGCATCTCTGCGTAGTGACTGAACTCCATCGAATAAGTCGCGCGCCCCGAGGTCATAGACCGAAGTTCGGTAGCGTAACCGAACATCTCGGCGAGGGGTACGCTCGCTTTGACGTTCTGCGAGGTCCCGCGTCCCTCCATGCCGAGGATGTGACCGCGACGCGAGGACAGGTCGCCCATCACGTCGCCGAGGTGCTCCTCGGGCATGACGACGTCGACCTTCATGATCGGCTCGAGCAGGTAAGGCTGAGCCTTGTGCATCGCGTCCTTGACGGCCATCGATCCGGCGATGTGGAACGACATCTCGCTCGAGTCGACAGCGTGGTACGAGCCATCGACCAGGGTGACGATGATGTCGACCACAGGGTAGCCGCCGACCACGCCGGACTGAAGAGCCTCCCTGATGCCCTTCTCGACGGCGGGGATGTACTCGCGCGGGATGCGGCCCTGGGTGATCTTGTCCTCGAAAACGAAGCCTGTCGCGGTCTCGCCTGGACGAACGTCCACCTCGGCGTGTCCGAACTGGCCCTTGCCTCCGGACTGGCGGATGAAGCGCCCAACGCCGTGCGCCGGCCTCTTGATCGCCTCTTTGTAGGCGACCTGCGGCTTGCCCTGGTTGGCGTCCACCTTGAACTCGCGCATCAGGCGGTCGATGATGATCTCGAGGTGCAGCTCGCCCATGCCGGCGATGATGGTCTGGCCCGTCTCGTCGTCGGTGTGGACCTTGAACGTCGGGTCCTCTTCGGTCAGGCGCTGCAGCCCGATGCCGAGCTTGTCCTGGTCAACCTTTGTCTTGGGCTCGATCGCGACCGAGATGACAGGCTCGGGGAAGGTGATCGACTCCAGCAGGATCGGGTGGCTCTCATCCGACAGCGTGTCGCCGGTGGTCGTGTACTTGAGGCCGACCGCCGCGGCGATGTCGCCCGTAAACACCTCGTCGACGTCCTCGCGGCGGATGGCGTGCATCCGCAGGATGCGGCCGATCCGCTCCTTGCGTCCGTTGGAGGCGTTCAGCACACCAGATCCGGCCTTCAGACGGCCTGAGTAAACGCGAAAGAACGTGAGCTTGCCGACCCCCTGGGGGTCCATCTGGATCTTGAATGCCAGAGCCGAGAACGGCTCGTTGTCCTCGTGCTCGCGCACCACCAGGGTGCCGGTCTTGGGGTCGGTCCCCTCGACCGCCGGCACGTCCGCGGGCGACGGCAGGTAGTCGATGACCGCGTCCAGGATCGGCTGGACGCCGCGGTTGCGCAGCGCGGCGCCGCACAGCACAGGCACGAGATGCCCGGCGACCGTGCCCTTCCTAAGCGCAGCCATGATCTGCTCTTCGGTGGGCTCCTTCTCATCGAGGTAGAGGTGCATGATCGCATCGTCGAAGTCAGCCACCGCCTCGATCAGGTCGTGGCGGTGCTGCTCGATCAGCTCGCCCATACCTGCGGGAATGTCGAGGGACTCCGTGTTGGTCGTGCCCAGGTCGTCGGTGTAGACGATCGC
>JAYUFT010000023.1:0-2621 GCA_043738605.1 Candidatus Dormiibacterota bacterium
ACGGTGAGACCGCGCGCATCGAGTGAGATGTAGCCGCCGTGGCCGTTCATCCCCGCAGTCGCAGCGATGTTCGTCTTGTAGGGCGATTTGTCATTCGAAAAGCGAATGTCGCGATTGGCGCGAAATACCTTGCCTTCGCCGAAGTCGCCGGCCAGGGAATCGATCAGCGCCACCATCGGGGCCTTGACCGCGGTCTCGTACGTCTCGCGGTTGGCGTCGAAGTAGCGTTTCGAGTTGTCCAGCTCGAGGCCGATGAAGAAACGCTGGAACTCCTCGGGCCAACCGCGAAACGTCGTCGCCATGCGTCGCGAAAAGGTTAACCGCGACAATGATCTTGTGGAAGGCAACGCAATCGAGACGCGCGGGCTTCGGCGCGTCTTCAAGACGCGCAATCGGGTCGTCGAGGCGGTGGCCGGGGTCGACATGACGGTCCAGAACGGCGAGATCTTCGGATTTCTCGGGCCGAACGGCGCGGGCAAGACGACCACGCTGCGCATGCTCGCCACACTCATGCCCCCGAGCGGCGGAACCGCGATGGTGGCCGGCTGCGACCTCCTCAAGCAGCCAGGCCAGGTGCGCGAACGAATCGGCTACGTGGGGCAGGCGGGTGGTTCGGATCGCGAGATCATGGGCCGCACGGAGCTGATCTTCCAGGGCCGCCTGTACGGAATGTCCCTCGCCGCCGCCAAGAGCCGCGCCGCCGACCTTATCGAGATGCTGGAGCTGGAGGTGTGCGCCGACCGCAAAGTCGCCACCTACTCCGGCGGGCAAAAGCGCCGGCTCGACATCGGGCTTGGGCTGGTCCACGACCCGCAGCTCCTATTCCTGGACGAGCCGACCACCGGCCTCGACCCTCAGAGCAGGGCGCGCGTCTGGGACGAGGTGCGCCGTATGCACGATCGCGGGACGACGGTGTTCTTGACCACGCACTACCTGGACGAGGCTGACGCGCTGTGCGACCGGATTGCGATCATCGACCACGGCAAGATCGTGACCGTGGGCTCGCCTGAAGAGCTGAAGCGCGAGGTCGCGGGCGACCTGGTGACTTTGAGCGTCAAGGGCGACCAGCAGGCCGCACTCGAACTGCTCAAAGGGCAGCCATTCGTGCGCGAGTCGGCGACGGAGGACGGAATGGTGAGGCTCTATGTCGACCGCGGTGAGGTAGCGATGCCCGCGATCCTGCGCTTGCTCGACTCGGCCGGGATGCAGCTGATGACGATCGGGCTGCAGCGGCCAAGCCTCGACGACGTTTTCTTGCGCAAGACCGGCCGTTCCTTGCGGGAGACCGCAGCGTAATGAAGATCCTGCGCGACACGTGGCTCGTGTTCGGCCGCTACTGGGGCCTGTTCATCCACAACCCGGTGTGGGTCGCCATCGGGGTCGTGCAGCCGCTGCTGTACCTGATCCTGTTCGCGCCGCTGCTGTCCTCGATCGCAAAGACACCCGGCTTCCCTTCGGGTGGCGCCTACAACGTGTTCGTGCCGGGACTGCTGGTCCAGCTGGGCATGTTCGGGGCCGCCGGCGTGGGATTCAGCCTCATCGCCGAGCTGCGAATGGGGGTGATCGAGCGGTTGAGGGTCACCCCGGTCAGCCGTGTTTCTCTGCTGCTGGGGCGTGCGCTTCGCGACATCCTTTCCATCGTCATCCAGTCGCTGATCTTGATCGTGCTCGCACTGCCATTCGGCCTGAGCATCAATCCCATCGGGGTGGTCGTTGTGCTCGCGCTGATCGCTCTGATCGGGCTGCTGACGGCGTCGATTGCCTACGCTGCGGCCCTATGGCTGCGCAGCGAGGACAGCTACGCCCCGCTCATCTTCACCTCGAGCCTGCCGATCCTCCTGCTGTCCGGTGTGCTCTTGCCATTGGGTCTCGCTCCCCAATGGCTTCGCAACATCGCGGCAGTAAATCCGCTTTCGTACGCGGTTGACGCCGCCCGTGCGGTTTTCGTCGGCAACCTGGACAATCCGAGCGTGGTCAAAGGCGTGGCCCTGATGGCGGTGCTGGCGATCCTGGCGATCTTCCTCGGCGCGCGGGCCTTCGGCCGGGCGGTGGCTTAAGGCCTACTCGAAGGCGGCGAGGTCTTTACGTTCTGCCGCCCACATCTCGTTGAACAGGTTCTCGATCTCTTCCAGCGAACAGACCGCGGCCGTCAGCGGATCGAGCATCAGCGCGTATATCGCCTTCTGGCGATCGCGCTCGAGCAGGGCCTGGACGACCAGCTCGTGCACAGCCATATGGGAGCGGTTGAGCGCGGCAAGCTGTTCCGGCAGGCTGCCGAACTTCACCGGGCGGATGCCATCCGGCCCGACTGTGCATTCGACCTCGACGCAGCCGTCGGGCAGGTTGTCGATGCTCCCGGCATTGACGACGTTCCCGTGGATGCTGGTCGGGCGTCCATGCTCCATCGCTTCGATGATCTGCGACGCGTACTCGTAGCTCCGCTGCATGGGGATCTCGGTCTCGCCTCGCAGCATCGAATGGATCCTCTCGTCGTTGTCCTTGCGCCAGTCGGGCCAGTTATTCGCGTAGAAACCGCTCTCTCCGAGATAACCCGGCCGCGCGTACTTCTTCACCAGGTCCGGCCGCTTGCGGAAGTACGGGACGTACTCGGAGAAGTGCCC
>JAYUFT010000024.1:0-2605 GCA_043738605.1 Candidatus Dormiibacterota bacterium
TCGAGCGCCGCGGCCTTCCACGCGTGCTGGCCGCCCTCGACGAGCACGATGTGGCGCTCGTAAGCGATGCCGGAACGCCGACGGTCTCGGACCCGGGGCAGGCGCTGGTCGAGGCGGCGTGGTCGGCCGGCCACACGGTCGTGCCCATCCCAGGCCCAAGCGCGGTCACTGCGGCGCTGTCGGTCGCGGGCTACGGCGGGCCAGGGTTCACGTTTCTCGGCTATCTTCCGCGCAAGCCGGGGGAGATGCGGCGCCTGCTCGCCACGCTCGTCGATGACCCGCGTCCCGCCGTAGCGTTCGACTCGCCGTACCGCGTGGTCAAATCGCTCGCGATCATCGCCGAGGTGTTGTCCGAGCGGCACATCACAGTGGGCCGCGAGCTGACCAAGCTGCATGAGGAGGTTCTTCGCGGGACGGCGGACGAGGTGAGGTCGGCCCTCGGAGACCGCGCGCGCGGCGAGTTTACGCTTGTGATCAGTGGAGCCTAATCGCAGAACCGTCTTAGTCGCGCCGGCCTGGCCCTATGCCAACGGCCCGCGTCACGTCGGCCACGTGGCGGGTTTCGCCGTGCCTGCCGACGTGCTTGCTCGCTTCGAGCGATTGCGCGGCTCCCGCGTGCTGATGGCGAGCGGCACCGACGAGCACGGCACGCCCATCACCTACGAGGCTGACAAGAAGGGCATTCCGCCGCGCGAGTTCGTCGACCAAAACAATGCGGTGATTGTCGAAGACCTCCGCCGACTGGGCATGACCTACGACATCTTCACGCGAACCACGACTGCCAACCACTACCGCGTCACCCAGGACCTGTTCCTCAAGCTTCATGAGAACGGCTACCTCGTGAAGAAGACGCAGATGGGCGCCTTCGACCCGGTGAGCGGCCGCACGCTCCCCGACCGCTACATCGAAGGGAAGTGTCCGATCTGCGGCTTCCCCGATGCGCGAGGCGATCAGTGCGACAACTGCGGGAACCAGCTGGACCCGATCGATCTCATCAATCCGCACCAGCGTGGCAGCGATGCGCCGGTCGAGTTTCACGAGACCGAGCATTTCTTTTTCGACCTCCCCGCCTTCGGCGAGCAGCTGAAGGAGTGGATCGAGCGTCACGACAGCTGGCGTCCAAACGTGCGCAAGTACTCGCTCGAGTTCGTGCGCAACTTAAAGCCGCGGGCGATCACGCGGGATCTGGACTGGGGCGTTCCGGTGCCGCTGCCGGGCTGGGTCGACAACCCGCACAAGAAAATTTATGTCTGGTTCGACGCGGTGATCGGGTACCTCTCGGCGTCGATCGAATGGGCGCTTCAGAGGGGCGAGCCGGACGCCTGGAAGGACTGGTGGCAGAACCCTGACTCATGGCATTACTACGTGATGGGGAAGGACAACATCACCTTTCACACGGTGCTGTGGCCCGCGATTCTGATGGGCGCGGGCGACCTACATCTACCTGACGACATCGTGGCGAGCGAGTACCTCAACATGGGCGGCAAGAAGCTCTCGACGAGCCGTGGTCAGGTCATCTACGTCAACGACGTTCTCGAACGCTATGACGCGGACGCGCTCCGCTATTACCTGATGATCGCGGGCCCCGAGAACCAGGACACGGACTTCACGTGGGCCGAGTTCGTGCGCCGGAACAACGACGAGCTGGTGGCGACGTGGGGCAACCTCGTCCATCGCACCCTCGTGAACGCCCACCGCAACTTTGGCGCCGTACCCGAGCCGGGCGTGCTGATCGATTCCGACCAGGCGCTGATCAAGGAGGTCGAGGAAGCGCTCGACCAGGTCGCCACGCAGCTCGGCCAGGCTCGCTTCCAGGTGGCTTTGAAATACGCGATGACGATGGCCGCAAAGGTGAACGTCTATCTTGGCACCGAGCAGCCCTGGCACACGATCAAGACTGACCGGGCGCGTGCAGGCACCGTCCTCTATGTGGCCCTTCGCTGCGTCGACAACCTGAAGCTGATGCTCACTCCGTTCCTGCCGTTCTCATCGCAGAAGCTCCACGAGATGCTTGGCTACACAGACGTCATCGCTCCCCAGCCCGAGGTCCGCGAAGTCAATGAGGACGGTGTCGTTCATCGTGTGATCACCGGTGATTACTCAGCGGACAACCGCTGGCATGCCTCTCAGCTGGCGCCCGGCCATCCGTTGCCCCAACCGGTGGCTCTGTTCAAGCGCCTCGACGACGTCGTCGAGGATGCTGCGGCTCTGGCATCTTCGTAGACACCCACCTCCACCTCGAGGAGCTGGGTGATTCCTCAGAGGTCGTTGGTGCGGCGGTGAAGGCGGGCGTCACCCGCATGGTCACGATGGGCGTGGACGCTGCCCGAAGCCGGACGGCGATAGCGCTGGCGCGAGGTCACACCGAGGTTTGGGCAGGCGTGGGTCATCACCCGACCGAGGCATCGCCGCCGGACCTTGACGTCCTGCGCGAGCTCGCACGCGACCCGAGAGTCGTGGCCATCGGCGAGATCGGCCTCGATTTCGAGGAGGCAGGAGCTCCGCCACGCCACCTCCAGGTGTCGCGCCTGAACCAGCTCTGCGAGCTCGCCGTCGAGCTCGATCTGCCGGTCTCGATCCACAACCGCGGCGCGGCAACTGAGAT
>JAYUFT010000025.1:0-22331 GCA_043738605.1 Candidatus Dormiibacterota bacterium
GTGGCGATGCTGCGCCAGCTCGGCGCTGTGCAGGAGTGCGCGGTCGTGTCTTTTTATCACCCCTCGATCAAGGTTCTTCGCGCCATGGAGCCCAAGCTCCAGCTCGGCCTGCTCGAAGGTGCGCGGCCGATCGAGCCGGCGCGAATGATGCGCGAGGCCGGCGCCGACGTCTACTCGCCCCATTGGGGGGCGATGGACCCGCAGCTGGTCAAAGAGATCCACGCGGCCGGCGGCGCTGTGGGCGTCTGGCCGGTGGACGACGAGATGGCCGTCGCCTGGTGCCGGCACTGCAAACCAGACTCGATCTTCACGAACCGCCCCGTTGAAATCGGGGCAGCAATGAGGACAGCCCCGGCAAGCTGATCAGCGGCGCGTTACAACTGCCCGCCGCGGGGCGTTGGGTCAGAACAGCAGTGCTTGCCAATACCATGAACCGGCCGTGCCCGACGATCGGCCCCCATTCGAAGATCTGTACCGCGACTACCTCGGTCGCATCTACGCCTATGTCCGCGCGCAGGTCCCCACGGCCGCCGACGCCGAGGACATCACGGCCCAGGTCTTCATGAACGCGTACCAGGCGTACGGCCGATTCGAAGCGCGCAACACGAGCCCCGTGGCGTGGCTCTTTCGCATCGCGCGGAATGCGACGACCGACCACTTCCGCGCTCACGGCCGGCGCGAGCGCCTGCGGCGCACGATCGAGCACCAGCCGATGGCCGAAGCCGACCCTGGCACGATGGCCGAGGAGCGGATCCAGTACAAAGCCCTGCTCGTGCATGTGGCGCGCTTGCCCGAGCGCCAGCGCGACTCGATCGCCCTCCGTCACTCGGGCCTCAGCTTTGAGGAGGTCGGCGTTCTAATGAGCTGCACAGAGGACGCTGCGAAGATGCTCTATCACCGCGGCCTGAAAGCGCTACGCGAGTCTGTCCAGAGGGAGGGCGAATGTGCGAGGACGAGGACCTCGAGCTGCTGGCGCTGCAGCGCCAGCTCGACGATGCCTTCCAGACGACACGGCCGCGCCGCGACTTTGAGGACGAGCTATGGCTCCGCATGCAGTCTCGCCGGCCGATCTGGCGGCGCGTGCGTGACGGCGTGGCGGGTCTCGTCGAGAGCATACGAGAGAGCCCGGCGGTCCCTTCCGCGGCTGTCGCGGTCGCACTCATCGTCCTTTTGGGGGCAGGCATATTCACCCTCGGCGGGCTCGGTCGGGGAGGCGGTACGTCGAGCACTGCTGCCAGGCCGGCAACCAACGACACGGGAGCTGTGCCCCAGGGTTCGGGCTTCGGACCGGTGCCGCGACCGGTCTTCGGCGAAGCCGTCTCTCCGCTCGTCCCAGGTACTGGTCATGCTGCCTTCTACGCGGGGGCGGCGACGCTGGTCTGGGCCGGTGACCTCAAAGTCAGCGTCACGGCTCTGCCGGTCTACAGGTACGCCGAACCGACGGCAGCCCAAGCCAACAGTTTCGCCGCCTCGGTCGGCGCACTGCCGTCGGCTGATGTGGCGCAGGGCGGGATCGGCGTATTCGCCGGTCGCGATTTCACCCTGGTCGTCCTCGCCAGCGTTGCTCAGCCGCCGCGAGAACCTTATGTCAACGTCAGCGACCTGAAATCGACTGTCGCGCCGACCAGCGATAGCGTCGCGATGGCGACCGAGTACCTGGCTGCGCACCACCTGCTCCCAACCTGGCCCTATCAGACCGACGTTCAGACGAGTGGGACGACAGTACGGGTCAGCTTCCTGCGGTCCTTTGATGTGCCAGGGCTGGGCCAGGCCAACCTCGTCGACGGCGCGGGCAATCGCTACGGGACCGAGGTGGATTTCGCGCCGGGCACCACAGGCGCGTTTGAGAAGGCGCCCATGCCGTTGACCCTCGAGCCGGCGACCTACCCGATCATCTCTGCCGACCAGGCCATTCGTTCCCTGGGCGCATCATCGGCGCCCAGCGGTGGCTCGGTCCCTGTCGTGCGCATCACCAAGGCAGAGCTGGTCTACGTACTCGTTTGGGGTGGCGATCGCAGCTATTACGAGCCGGCCTATCTGTTTTCTGGCACGTTCACCAATAACGGCGTCCCCACGGTGAAGCGCGTGCTGATTCCCGCCGTCGTCCCGTCGCTCCTCACGCCATAACGCCTGTCGCCGCAAGCCCGGTCCCACCTTCGTGCCATCCATACTTATTCGGTAGTGGGCAAGAGGCGCGTTCAAGTTCGACAGCAGGTGCGGAAAGTCCAGCCGAAGGCTGCAGCCGCGCCCACGTCGGGGGCAACCAAGCGCCAGCGCGAGAGGTTTGTCCAGGCCGGCGGGATGCTGCAGGGCTATGCGCCGGAGTTCGTGATGCGCTTGGGGTACATCTCGATCGGGATTGGCGTCGGCTGCTTGATCATCATCGCGGCGCTGCTGATCTTTCTGCCCGCCGTCTACGGCCTGCCTGTCGCCATCGCGGCGGCCATCGCGTGGCTGTTGCCCATTGCCCTCCTCGCGAGCTTTGTCGGTCCGGGCTTCCGCCTGGCGATGAAGGACAGGAAGGCTGAGTCCAGGCTCGTTCAGGGCCAGCTGAAGGGTGCGGCTTCGGTGAGCACGTCGAGAGGCCTGGGCATGCTGATGATCCAGACTCGTGGCGGCGATGAGCAATACCTGGTGCCGCCGGCTCGCCTGAAGCAGGTGCCTGGCAACCAGGTCAGCGTCGTTCTCACCGTCACGCCCAACCTGCGGCACGTGCGCTCCGTTGGGGTGATGGGTCAGCGGATGGTCGGCCGGATCGAGCCGCCAGTGCCCCCGATCATGCGACGCGTCCAGCTGGTCCCCCTGCTGACCCCGGTGGCGCTGGCGGTGGCGGCCATCGTTGGGGATGATGCCGTGGCGCTGGCGCCGATCTCGCCGACGCTGCTGCACGCGGCCCTTGCCATCGTGGGTGGCGCGATTCTTGGTGGAGCCGTTTACTTGGGGTCGACCCTGCTGCAGCGCAGGATGATGGCCGAAGTCCAGGCCCTGGTCCCGAAGGGCTGAGGGTCAGACGGGCTCGTCGACCTTCGCCGCTGAGACCGGCACCGAAGCCGACGGCGTCATCGCGACTGGTTCTGCGCCGCGCGCCTGTCTGTACGCGGTGGGCGGGTCGGTCATCGGCGGCACGAGCTTTGCCCTCTGCGGATAGAGGGCGATCAGCAGCAGGGTGCACGCGAGCCCGAAGATCACGGGGCCGAAGTAAAACCTCGAACCGATGATGTAGTGCGCGCCCAGCTCGTAAAAGACGGTGACGAACCCGTACAGGATTCCTGCCCGCACCCAGGCGATGTTGTTGGCTGGATGGATGGCGGCCGCCATCATGCCGATGCCCAGGACTGCCGCCGCCGCCGACGAGTTGGTCCCGATCTCCAGGTCGAGCGGTAGAAGGGCGTTGCCGAACAGGGCCCGCGCCGAGCCGGCCGCCATCGCAGCCCCCATCAGGACCATGACCACCGTCAGCATCAGCCTTCTCATGGGGCGACTCTATATGGCCGCGCACCCAATCGCTACCTCTTATCCCTCTTGCAGCCTGACCGAGCTTCCCGGAGCAGGACCCTTAGACTCGAGCGGATGCAAAACGACGTTCATATCACCCCCGAGGGCCTCGAGGGCGTGCGCAAGGAGCTCGACGAGCTGGTGACGGTCCGCCGGCCGGCCGTCGTCGCCAAGATCAAGGCGGCGCGCGAGTTCGGCGACCTCTCCGAGAACTTCGAGTACCACGCGGCCAAGAACGACCAGGGTTTCATGGAAGCCCGGATCAGGGAGCTCGAAGCGATCATCAAGAACCACGTGCTGATCGAGACGTCCAGGCCGTCGGGCGTCGTCAGCATGGGTAGCACGGTCCGGTTCAGCGAGGACGGCGGGGACGACGAGGCGTACCGGATAGTCGGCCCCGCGGAAGCCAACCCCAAAGCCGGCACCGTGAGCTACGAGTCCGCCTTGGGCAAGGCAATGCTCGGCCACCACGTCGGCGAGGAGGTCGAGGTCAAGACCCCCAACAGCTCATACCGTGTCCGAATCGTCGGCATTGAGTAGCACGAAGGCTGCAGCCCCTCCGCGGCTGTCCGCTCTACGCGCCTGGATGGCGCACCAGGATCTCGAGGCCGTCTACGTCACCAGTCCGGTGTCGATCGCTTACCTGACCGGATTTCGCGCCGACCCTCACGAACGGTTGATGGCCCTGGCGGTGCGCTCCGACAGCGCCACGCTGGTGGTGCCCGCGCTGGAACGAGAAAGGGCTGCCGCGAACTCGGAGCAGGCGCCGGTGCTTGCATGGCGTGACGGCGAAGATCCGTACGCGCTCGTGCGCGAAGCGCTCGGAGAATGCGCTCGGCTGGGCGTCGAGAAGGAGCACCTCACCGTGCTCGCGGCCGACTCGCTGAGCTCGGTCGTCGGAGCGCGCGAGCTCATCGATGTAGCACGCGAGCTTCGCCGTCTTCGGCTCACCAAGAGCCGGTCCGAGCTGGAGAAGCTGGCGCGCGCCTGCGTTATCACCGACTCAGTGGCGGAGGAGCTGATGGCAGGGCTGCGCCCAGGCCGGTCGGAGCTCGCGTTGGCCGTGAGCATTGGCGCTGCGATCGGCGAGCGGAATGCGGCCCCGTCCTTTGAACCCTCGGTCCAGTCCGGGCCCAACTCCGCGATGCCTCATCACAATCCATCCGGTCGCAGACTCGAGGCCGGGGACCTCGTCCTGTTTGATTTTGGCGCCGCGTTCGAAGGCTACCGCGGTGACCTGACGCGAATGGCGGTCGTCGGCGAGCCGACAGCCCGCCAGCGCGAGATCTACGCCGTGGTCTTGCGAGCGCACGACGCTGCGATCGAGGCGGTCCGCCCTGGCGTCACGACCGGGCAGGTCGACGCTGCGGCGCGCGAGGTGATCGAGGCAGCAGGATTCGGCCCCCACTTCTTTCATCGCGTCGGCCACGGCCTGGGTCTCGAGGTGCACGAGGATCCGAGCCTCGACCCGGGGTCGAGCACGGTGCTCCAACCGGGCATGGTGTTCACCATCGAGCCCGGCATCTACCTTTCCGGTTGGGGCGGAATCCGAATCGAAGATGACGTCGTAGTCGAGGCCGGCGGTGGCCGAGTCCTGTCAAAAGCCGACCGAACATTGCGAGTGGTGCCGCTCTCCTGATGCTGGCACCCGGAATGCGCCGCACGGCTCAGCGGACGATGGTTTACAACGCCATCGTTCGACTCGGCGGTCACTGCACGGCTGAGGAGATAGCGGCCGAGCTGCACAAGACGAAACCTGGATTTCCGCGCAGCACCGTGTATCGGTCGCTCGAGGCGCTCACCGCGTCGGGGTCGGTTTATGCCGCGCACCTGGGCGAGGGTCCGACTCACTACGAGCTCGCCAGCGGCGATCACCACCACGCCGTGTGCCAGATTTGCGGAGGCGTGCTGCACATCCTGGAGGAGCTCGTCAACTCGCTCGAGCGCCACCTCGAAGAGGCGCACCACTTCCGTCCGGTGCGAACCGAAGTACTGGTCGTCGGGGTTTGCGATGCGTGCTCGCGCAATCCTGGTCGGAAGGCGGCCCGCAGGCACACGCTCGAGCACGTGCATCACGAGGGAACCGGCTCCGCCTCCTGATACAGTGGTCGCCGAGGCAACTGCTTCCGTCTTTCAAGGGGGGAACCGTTGGAGCCAAAGATCATCGGCACCGTGCTGCCCGTGCTCGAGCTGAGCATGCAGCCGGGCGACAAGGTCTTCGCCGAGTCGGGTCAGCTGGCGTGGATGTCGATGGCGATCCAAATGCAGACGTCGACGTCTGCCGGCGGCCAGCAGGGCGGCTTCATGAGCGCTCTCGGGAGAGTTGTCGCGGGCGGCACCCTGTTCATGACCGAGTACACCGCGGGCAGCGGCCCCGGGCTCCTCTCATTCGCCGCCAAGCTGCCCGGCCAGATCATGGCCATGGATGTCGCCCCCGGCTCTGGCTACCTGGTGCACCGGCACGGATTCATGTGCGCCACGCCAGGCGTGCAGTTCTCGATGGGCTTCCAACAGAGGCTTGGCACCGGGCTGCTCGGCGGCACCGGCTTTCGCATGCAGCGGCTGGCGGGGCAGGGAAAAGCATGGGTCGAGCTGAGTGGCGAGGTCGTGCCTTACGACCTACAACCCGGCAACACCTTGCGCGTCCATCCGGGCCACGTGGGGATGTACCAGGAGTCCGTGCAGTTCAGCATCACCACGGTGCCCGGAATCAAGAATGCTTTCTTTGGCGGCGACGGCATCTTTCTTGCGTCGCTTACGGGACCCGGGCGAGTGTGGCTGCAGTCAATGACCATGCAACACCTGGCGCATGCGATCCACGAATACCTGCCTCACAAAGCGTCGGGCGCGGGCGGCATCGTTGATATTTTGAGTGGAGGCTAGAGGAATGGAAACCAAGATCATCGGCACAGTGATGCCCGTGCTGGAGCTCAGCATGCAGCCTGGAGACAAGGTCTTCGCCGAGTCGGGTCAGCTGTCCTGGATGTCGATGGCGATTCAGATGATGACGTCGACATCGGCGGGAGGCCAGCAGGGAGGCGTTTTCGGCGCGATCGGGCGAATGGCCGCCGGGGGCACGCTCTTCATGACCGAGTACACGGCGGGTGGCGGGCCTGGACTGCTGGCGTTCGCCGCCAAGCTACCGGGCCAGATCCTGCCGATGGAGATCGCACCGGGCCACGGCTATCTCGTGCACCGGCACGGCTTCATGTGCGCGACGCCTGGGGTGCAGTTCTCGATTGGTTTCCAGCAGCGACTGGGCGCCGGCGTTTTCGGTGGCACCGGATTTCGCATGCAGCGCTTGCAGGGGCAGGGGCAAGCGTGGGTGGAGCTTCACGGAGAGGTGGTGACCTACGACCTCCAGCCGGGCAACACGCTGCGCGTTCATCCAGGCCACGTGGGGATGTACCAGGAATCCGTGCAGTTCAACATCACGACGGTCCCCGGCATCAAGAACGCATTCTTCGGCGGCGACGGCATCTTCCTCGCCTCGCTCACCGGTCCGGGGAAGGTCTGGCTGCAGTCGATGACGATGCAGCACCTGGCGCACGCGATCCAGGAGTACCTGCCCAAGGCGGGGTGATAGGGTCCCCGGCGCCGTCCACCGTTTGTTCATGGAGGTCCGAGTTATGTCCAAGTATCTGATCGAAGCCTCGTACTCGCACGAGGGCCTAAAGGGCCTGGTCAAGGAAGGCGGTAGCGGCCGTAAAGCCGCGGTCGACGCCGCGGTCAAGGCACTTGGTGGCCGGCTCGAATCGTTCTACTACGCGTTTGGTACCAGCGACGTGTACGGCGTCGCCGATATGCCGGACAACGTCTCGGCGGCAGCTTTTGCGTTGGCCGTCGGCGCGACCGGCGCGCTCGCGCACCTGAAGACAGTTGTCCTGCTCACCACCGATGAGGTGGACCAGGCGGTCAAGAAGGCCAGCGGCGCCTCGTACCGGGCGCCCGGCCACTAGTCGGTCAGTCGGTCTGGCCTCGACGCGCTACATACCACTCGCGAAAGGAGTGGCACCGGCCGTCTTTGTCGAACTGAATGACGAAGATGTTGTCCCACTCCTTGGTCATCTCCGTGCGGGAGGAGTCCTTGAAATAAGTGCTCCTCCCGTTGACCACCGCCAGGTCGCCATCGACGGCGATGGGTGCGTAATTGGCACTGAACGTGCCAGGTGCGTCGGGATCCTTCAGCCACGCGTCGACGATCGCCTGCCGGCCGGCCACCGGCTGGTCGTACGGATGAAAGGAATATGTCGCGTCGTCGGTGAAGAGGTCGCCGATCGCTTCAGGCGAGTAGGTTTCCCACGCGTGCATGTAAGACTTCAGCCAGGCGACGACGGCAGCTCGTTCCATCCGCGCAATTCTCCGTCATGGAGGTGTCTGTGGCAGACCGCTGGCTGACTTTTGATTGCTTCGGCACCCTGATCGATTGGCGTCACGGGATCCGGACTACGGGCGAGCTGCTCTTTCCGGGACGCGGAGCAGATTTCCTGGACTCGTACATCACAGTCGAAGCCGAGGTCGAGACCGAGGGCTCTTTCCGCCGCTATCGGGCGGTGCTGACAGAAGCCGCCAAGCGCGTCGCCCAAAAGCTGTCGCTCGACCTGAAACCTGACGACGCGACGGCCCTGGTATCGACGATTCCCTACTGGCCGGCATTCGACGACGTCGGCCCAGCCTTGAGCGAGCTGCGGCGCGAAGGCTGGCGTTTTGCGCTTCTCACGAACTGCGACCGCGACATCATCGCCCTGACGCAGCGCCGGCTGCCCGTTTCCTTCGACGCTGTGGTGACGGCTGAAGACGTTGCCGCATACAAGCCGAGCCCTGCGCATTTCCTCCTGTTCAAGTCGACCTTCGGCGCTTCTGCCGATGCGTGGATCCATGTTGCCCAGAGCTACTTCCACGACATCCGGCCGACCAGCGAGCTCGGCATCCGCCGGATCTGGGTCAACCGCCAGGGTGAGCCCGACGACCCGAGTCTCGCGGACGCCGTCGTCAGCAGGCTGACCGACCTTCCCGACGCGGTGAAACGGCTCTACGCGAAGTCGGACAAATCCACGCGAGCTTTGTAGACGCGGCGAGCGGGGCCTGACTGGATCAGGTTCCCGGACTCTGCGCGGCGAACTTTGAGGTCGCCACCCGGCATCTGGATCGTGACCTGGTCGCCGACCAACCCCGCGCGCATGCACGCGGCGGCCACGGCGCTCGCGCTGGTGCCCGAGGCGAGGGTGTACCCGGCCCCTCGTTCCCAGATCTCCGCGCGCGCGCGCGAGCGATCCATCACCTCGAACAGCTGCACGTTGGTCCGTTCCGGAAAGGCTTCGTGATTCTCCAGATACGGGCCAAGCTCTATGCACCGCTCCTTCGTCACCGGCTCGCCGAAGACCACGCAATGAGGGTTGCCAACCGAGACGAGCATGGCTTCGACGCGCCCTACGGGCGTGTCCAGGTTGACGCGATCGGGCTCTCCGTCGAAACGCGCGGGGAGGTCGGCGGCGCGGAACGACGGCCGTCCGATGTCGAGCTCACTGACGATGTTGGCGCCGTTTTTCGCCAGTACCCGGACGTGGTTGGCACGGTCGACAGTGGCCAGGTCGAACTCGTCGCCCGCCCCGTGTTCGAGAACAGCGTGGGCGGCCGTGATGCGAAGCCCGTTGCCGCTCTTCTTGGCTTCGGAGGCGTCTGGGTTGAAGATCCTAACGCTCATCTTCGCGGGGTCGAAAGCGAGCAGACCATCGGAGCCGAGGCCCCGATTGCGGTCACACAAGGCAGGCAGCAGAGTGATCAGCCGGTCCAGGTCGCCGGGCAGGTCAAAAACCAGGTAATCGTTGCCCAGGGCCTGGTACTTAATGAGATCGATTCGCACTAGCCGTTCAATCATCGGGGAATCGCCGCCGCGGCTCACCAGTTGTCATAAGATGTCGTGTCTATGCGGGACCTCGTGTGGCCTGCCCAGCGCTTGGTGCAAATCCCAGCCTGCTTCTGTAGCTAGGCCCGGTCGTAGGCTCGCGCCTCTCCAGGCGCGCCCCTTTCGACTGTTTCGTTCGAATCCACATTCAATTGGTCATTTGTACTTCTGGGAGGTTTGGAATTGAGCTCATCGACGACAACCAAGGCTTTGGTCTCCACCGAGTGGATTGCCGAGCATGCAAAGGACAAGGGGCTTCGGGTGGTCGAGGTCGACGTCGACCCGTCCTTCTACGAGAAGGGCCACATCGAGGGCGCTGTCGGCTGGAACTGGCGTAAAGATCTCCAGGACCAGATCAACCGTGACGTCGCCAGCAAGGAAGCCCTTGCGAACCTGCTTGGCAAGAGCGGCATCACGGCCGACACCACGATCGTTCTGTACGGCGACAACAACAACTGGTTCGCGGCGTACGCCTACTGGGCGCTGAAGTACTACGGCCACGACAAGGTCCAGCTGGTCGACGGCGGTCGCGTCAAATGGGAGAAGGAAGGTCGCGAGTACAGCACCGACGCTCCGAACTACCCCGCCACGGACTATAAATTCCACGGTTCTCCGAAAGAAGACATTCGCGCGTATCGCGACCACGTCGCGTCCAAGCTCGGCAAGGCCGGCCTCGTCGACGTGCGTTCGCCCAAGGAGTACTCCGGCGAGCTGCTCGCGCCTGAGAACCTGCCGCAGGAAGGCGCCCAGCGCGGCGGCCACATCCCGACCGCCGTCAGCATCCCTTGGGGCACTGCCGTCAACACCGAGGACGGCACCTTCAAGAGCACCGAAGAGCTGAAGGAGATCTACGGCGGCAAGGGCATCACCGCCAACAAAGAGGTCATCGCCTACTGCCGCATCGGCGAGCGCTCCGCGCACACGTGGTTCGTCCTGAAGGAGCTCCTCGGTTACCCCGACGTCCGCAACTACGACGGTTCGTGGACTGAGTGGGGGAGCTCGATCAAGGCTCCGATCGAGAAGTAGGGATGGCAACCTCGCCCCGTGGCGTCGTCGATCACTCTGCGCTGAAGGTCAACCAGACCGGGATAGTGGCGACCGTGCTCGTCGCGTTTATCGGCTCTGCGTTCTTCAGGCCGGCGCTCGTCCTGATTCCGATGCTCGCGGTGGTGCTGCTGCTTGGCACCTTCGCACCGCAGCTGGCGCTCTTCAAGCAGCTCTACTTCAAGGTCCTGAAGCCGCGCGGCATCGTCCGGCCGAGAGTCGTGCAAGATCGGCCGGAACCGCACAACTTCGCGCAGGGGCTGGGCGGGGTATTCCTGGTGGTCTCGTCAGCTTTCTTGCTTCCGCTTCCGGTGGTGGGGCTGGCTCTCGCGCTCCTGGTCGCCGTACTTGCGTTCATCAACCTGGCGTTCGGCTACTGCGTCGGCTGCCAGATCTACTTCCAGCTGGGCCGGGCGGGCTTCATCAAGGCCACCCCGGGGACGACCGGCACCGTCTGATGGCGACTCAACTCTGGGCCCTGGCGGCGGCGGGTGCTGTGGTGCTCGCTGCCGCCGGCCTGGAGCTCTGGCGGTCACGCCACGCGCGTGCTCGCGCGCTCGGATTGACCGCGACCTCGGCGGCCCGCGACGTCGAGCCGTACATCCTCTACTTCACGGGCGAGAACTGCTCCGTATGCAGGACCCACCAGGAGCCGGCCCTGGCGAAGCTCGCCGGCGTGCGAATCGACAAGGTCGACGCCATCGCCGAACGCGAGCTGGCCGACCGCTTCCAGGTCTACACGCTGCCCACGACGGTGGTCATGTCGGGTGAGGGCAAGTCTCTGAATGTGAACTACGGCTATGCGCCGGCGACCAAGCTGGAGCGCCAGCTGGCGGACGCCCGCGGCGCCAACCTGAGGGTGAACGCGACCGCCTGAGGCTGCGGTCTATCCTGACCAGGATGCGCCGTCTTCTCGTCGTCGCCTGTCTCGCATTGCTGATCGCCGTCGCATGCGGGCAGCAGTCGCAGGCAACCCAGAGCCACGACCTCGTGTTGGGGGCGATCTATCCCCTAACCGGCCCTCAAGCCGAGGGAGGCAGGGAGGAGCTTGCGGGCGTCAAGGCTGCTCTGCAGCTGGCGCAGTCGACCGGTGCATTAAAAGCCCAGGTTCGCCTGCAGGTGGTGGACGCGACCACTCCACAAGCGGCCAGCGCGGCGGTGGACGAGCTCGTTCGCGACTATCACGTGCCCGCGATCCTCGGCACCTACGGCAGCACGCTGTCGGCAGCGGCATCCGCCAGGGCGGAGGCGCTGAAGACCGTTTACTGGGAAACCGGGGCCGTCGCCGACCCGATCACCGCCCAACGCCATTACGTTTTCAGGACCGTCGCGACCGGCAGCTCTCTAGGTCGAATGGCCGTCACCTTCACGCAGGACGTGCTCGTGCCGCGAATGAAGCCGGCCACCCCGCGCGTCGTCATCGTGCGGGTGAACGACATCTATGGCCGGTCGGTGGGCGGTGGTGAGGAGGCGTTGGCGCACGAGCTCGGCATGAGCGTGGTCGATGTCATCGAGTACGACTCGCATGTCTACGACCCGCAGGTCATCGCCTCGCGTATTGCCTCCGATCGCGCGGACGTCCTCTGGGATGTCAGCTACCTCGACGATGGGGTCGCGATCTGGCAAGCCCTCCTGCGTGCGGGGGTGAAGCTGAAAGCGGCAATCGGCACCAGCTCGGCGTTCTGCATGCTCGCCTTCAGCCAGCGACTCGGTGCGGGCTCGGTTGGCGTCTATGCCGCCGACAAGCCGGACGAAAACATCAGCCCGGCCGCGCTGTCGACCTCGGGGAAGGCGCTGCTCGCCCAGGCGCGCGCGACTTTCGCGGCGGCCAATGGCGGAGCAGGTATGACGATTCCCGCCGTGGCCGGCTTCGTCGGCGGCTGGACATTTTTCAACAACGTGCTCGACCAGGTGACGGCGTCCGCCACGGTTGAGTTGATTCGCGCCGCGGCGCTGAACGTCGATGTGCCGGCGGGCGACAGCATCAACGGCGGGGGCGTCAAGTTCGGCGCCGCCGGCGCGCTGGACGAGGGTCAGAACACCAGGTCGGCGTCGGTCGTGGGGCAGTGGCAGGCGGTCGGCGACATGAAGATCGTCTTTCCCGCTGCGTACGCCACTGGTACCCCGATCGGGATGCCGGTCGCTCCCTAGAAGCTACCGGGCGCGCCTTTCGGCCGTGCGCCGATCGACGGGAGCGACGGCTTGACGTCGGGGGCTGGTTTGGCCCCGCCTCTCGCCGGACCGCCGGTCGGCGTCGGCTTGAATCGCGTTCGCCCGCTGCTCAGCTCGTTGTGGCGCGGAGAGCTCCAGGTCGGCGATGAACTGCTGGATCGCGAGGTTCACCAGCTTTGGGTGCGTGAGGTTGCTCGCATGGCCGGCGCCCTCGATGGCGACCATCTGGCGGCAGTTCGCCAGCTCGGAGCACAGCCGATGTGCCTTTTCAATGTCGATCGCGGCGTCGGCGGTGCCGTGAATCACCAGCGCGGGCGCCGTGATCTCGCCGAGCCGATGCTGAATGTCGTCCCGGCTCACCAGCGTCTGAAACGCCTGGCGCAGAAGTGAGCGCGGCTTCTTGTACCACTTGGCGATCCACTCATCGCTGCCTCGCCACTCGTTGCCGAGGACAATTGCCGCGATCGTGCGTGCCAGCTGATCGTTGAGGCCGTCCGCCTCCCAGACGTCGAGCATGACCTGGTAGGTCGCAACCTTCTCCGGATCTTCGACGCCGGCCTGCGTGCCGAGGAGGATCAGCGCGGACACCCGCTCGGGGTACTTGAGCGCGAAACGCAGGGCGACAAAGCCGCCCTGGCTCATTCCGCCGATCACCGCCCGCTCGATTCCGAGATGGTCGAGCAGCCCTTTCAGGTCGTCGGCCAGGTCCCAGTAGCTGAACGGTTCGTCGGTGTTCTCGGTCTCGCCGTGGCAACGTGCGTCCCACGTGATGAACCGGCTGCCGACCTTGGCAGACTCGATCTGGGGCGCGAACATCCCGCGGTCCATGAGGATCCCGTGTGCCAGCACGATGGGCACGAGGTCCCCGCCTGTGTCTTCGTAATTGATCCACTGGCCGTTGACTTCTTGTAGAGGCATGCCGGGTCAGCCCTGCCCTTCAAGCGCGAGCTGGACCAGAGTGATGTCCATCCACCTGTCGAACTTGTGGGCGGCGTCCCGGATCGTGCCGACCACCTCGAATCCGAGCTTCGAGTGCAGCTCGAGGCCGGCCCGGTTGTCGGTGGCGATGCTGGCCACGATCGTGCGGTAGCCGAGGCCGCGGGCCTCAGTGATGAGCTCCGCAAGCAACGCACGCCCGATGCCGCGTCCTTGGTGGACAGGATCGACGTACACGAGATCCTCCACTATGTCGAAGCCGCGCTGGTTCCAAGGGAACAGGCGCGCCCAGCCATTCACCCCGCCCTCGTCGGTGGACACTATCAGCTTGGAGCGCTTTTCGTGCGCCTCCCACCAGGCGGCGGCCTCCTCCGTCCCCAAAGGCTCGGAATCGATGGTGGCGAACGTCTGGTTCACCGCCCAGTTATAGATGCCCACAACCGCCTTCAGGTCCTCCCGGGTAGCCGCCCGGATGCTGAAGGTGGCCTTAACCCCCCTTGCCAAGGCCCCCATTGGAGCACGAAAGGCGGGATCGCGTACGGCGGTCTGATACGTTCCCAGCGATGAATCTGTCAGTTTGGCGCCAAACCTCGTGAAGACGGCCCGACGGCCCCAGATGAAGACCTCGCTGCCAGGTCCCAAGGCGGCGGAGCTGATCGCGAGGGACGCCAAAGCAATGTCCCCCAGCTTCACCCGGGCTTACCCCTTCGTGATGGAGCGAGGCGAGGGTTGTTGGGCCACCGACGTCGACGGCAACACCTTCCTCGACTTCACGGCCGGCATCGCGGTCAACACGACCGGCTTTTCCCATCCCAAGGTCGTGGCCGCCATCGAGGAGCAGGCCAAGCGCTTCCTGCACATGTCGGGGACCGACTTCTACTACCGCTCTGAGATCGAGCTGGCGGAGCGCCTCGAGGCCAAGATCCTCCCCGGCACCCCGGCCAAGGTCTTCTTCACCAACTCGGGCGCGGAGGCGATCGAAGGAGCCATGAAGCTCGCGCGGTATGCGACGGGCAGGCCGAGCTATGTGGCCTTCATCGGAGGGTTTCACGGCCGCACCTTTGGCGCTCTGTCTTTGACGGCTTCCAAGGCAAGCCAGCGACGCCGGTTCGCGCCGCTTCTCTCATCGGTCTTCCACGCCCCATTCCCCTCCGCCTCGCGAGGCGTGACCACCGACGATTCGCTGGCGCGGATCGAAGAGCTGTTCAGCACCGTGGCCCCGCCGGAGAGCGTCGCGGCCGTCTTCGTGGAGCCGATCCAGGGCGAGGGCGGCTACCTGGTCCCGCCCGACGATTTCCTCCCACGTCTGAGAGAGCTCACCCTCAAGCACGGAATCCTGTTGGTCGCGGATGAGGTCCAGTGCGGCATGGGCCGAACCGGCCAGCTCCTGGCGGTCGAGCACTGGAATGTCGAGCCTGACATCGTCTGCCTGGCCAAGGGCATTGCCTCGGGCTTGCCGCTCGGCGCGTTTATAGCGCGGGCCGAGCAGATGAGCTGGCCTCCAGGCTCACACGGCAGCACTTTCGGTGGAAATCCCGTTGCTTGCTCCGCCGGCCTGGCCACCCTCGACCTGCTCGAAGAAGGCCTCATGGCCAATGCATCAAAAGTCGGCGCGCAGCTCCAGGATGGACTGCGGGAGATCGCGCAGGCCCACGATCAGGTCACCGACGTCCGCGGCCTCGGCTTGATGATCGCGCTGGAGTTTGAGACTGCGGAGCAAGCCGGGCAGCTCGTGCAGAAAGCATTCGAGCGTGGTTTGTTGCTCCTCACGGCCGGCGCGCGCGCCGTCCGCATCAGCCCGCCGCTGATCCTCGACCACGAAGAGGCCGCCACCGGCCTGGAGATCATCGCCTCGGCGCTGGACTAACCGAACCTGGCGAGGAGCTTGGCGATCGCCGCCGAGGCGATGAGGTCGGCGACCACCTCGGTTGCGGTTGCGGCCGACCTGTCGTCAGCGGCCAGCGTCGACCAGTCCTTCGAGCGTTGTTTGTTGATGACCGTGACGAGCGTCTCCAGCTGAGCCTCGAGCGCCGGACTCGAGACGTCAGCTGCGAGGTCCATCGAGTCCACCAGCCAGCCTGATAGTTGCGCGACCGCAGTGTCGGTCAGGTTGTTGAAAGCGTGCTGCATGCGCGCCGCCGTGGACGCCGATGCAAAGGCGATCGTTGCCACGTTGCCGGCGGCCCATACCGAATCGAATCGAGCCGCCACCGAAGCTCCGAAGAGGTCGGTGAACGTGGCGTCGAGGGCGTTGGCATTCTCAGCGAGAGCGCCGGTTGCAGCGGCCTGCTCTGCCGAGCGGCCGCCGACGATGGCGCTGGTCCTCATCGTGCCGAGGTACGAGTGCTCCTGCAACCTGATGTTCAGTGACGCTCGCAGATCGACGGCGGGACTCGATGCGTTGCCCGGAAACTTGTCAGGAAATCTCCCGGCAATCCTCGGCGCGATGGCGTCGCCGACCTGCGTGGCATGCGCATACGACGTCCGTATGTCGGCGTAGAGCCTCGGATAGTTCCTCGAGAGTTGGTCGTCGAGGATCGCCTTGGTCTCGAGCATGTGCTGGTTTACAAGCGGGCGGATCAGGTCCGATGGGATCTGAGTCACGTCGTTCAGGAACTGCGAGAACTGCGGCACAAATGTGCCGGTGAGGCCCGACTGTGCGGCGGCGGTTTTGGCTTTATCGTGGGTGACCAGGCCGATCGTGTAGCTCACGAGGTAATCGTTTTGCGCGCTCCAGATCTGGTCGAAGCGAGCCGCCACGCTGTCGCCCAGGGCCGAACGCACCAGCTCCGTGAGGTCGGTGCCGTTGACGGTGAGCAAGCGTAGGTAACCTGTGTACTCGGCCGGCCTGGCCGGAGCTGACGATTGTTTGGCGATGATGATCACGTGCTCTCCGAGTAGGAGGTCGAGCCGGACGCGAAAGTCGGCGGCCTTCGATTCCGCGGAGTTCGACACTGTGGAAGTCGGGGATGCAACCGGCGTTGGCGTCGCCGCCGATTGCGGTGTCGCCGTGCAGCCGACGAAAGCGAGCGCGGCCAGCGCCGCCAGGGTCCTCAAAGCACCGCCATCCTAAGCGGCTAGGATCAGGCCACCTTGCCTGAGTGGTTGCTGGTCGATGGATCGAGCCTGATCTTCCGAGCCTTCTATGGCGTGCCGCAGACCACACGGGCGCCGGATGGCACGCTGACGAACGCGATCCGCGGCACCCTCGAAACGCTCACGCGCCTCGTCACCGACCGGAAGCCGAAACACGTTGCTCTGACGACCGACGAGGACTGGCGTCCTGACTGGCGGGTCGAGCTGCTGCCGAGCTATAAGGAGCACAGGACCGCTGAGCCGGTGCCGCCACTCCTGGAGCCGCAGATGCCCGTGGTCATGGAGTGTCTCGAAGCGGTCGGCATCGACGCTCTTGGCGTGTCGGGCTACGAGGCGGAGGACGTCATCGCGTCGCTGATCGCGCGGGTGGACACTCCAATCGAGATCTACAGTGGCGACCGCGACCTGTTCAGCCTGATTCGGGACCGTCAGGTCATCGTCCTGTATCCGGAGAAGACCGGCCTCGCCGAGGTCGATGAGACCGAGGTCGCGCGCCGGTACTCCATTCCCGGCCGCGGCTACGCCGACTTCGCCATCCTGCGAGGGGACCCGTCGGACGGCCTGCCGGGGGTCGCCGGGATCGGCGCCAAGAAAGCAGCGGACCTGGTTCGGCGGTACGGCTCGGTGGGCGCAATGCTCGAGGCAGGGATCTTCCGCGAATCGGATGCGGAGTACTTGAGAAAGGCGAGCCGAATAGTGCAGCCGGTCACCGAGCTCGAGATCGAGGTGCCGCGCGGCCGGCGCGATCGATATCCCGACGACCCGAAGCGCGTGGAGGAGCTCGGCAGGCGCTATGGGGTGACGAGCTCTTTCGAGAGACTGGTCAAAGCCCTGGCCTCGATGTAAGCAGCGATGGAACCCGGGCTATGCGCATCCTGCAAGCACTCGCGAACGGTGACCGCGGCGCGTAGCACGTTCTGGATGTGCGAGCGCTCCAAGACTGAGGCATCGTTTCCGCGGTACCCGCGCCTGCCGGTTCTGCAATGCCGCGGTTATGAACCGCTCGCGGCTAAGGAACCTTGGCGGCCTGCACCCTGAGCACAGCCATCGGCTGTCCGGGACCTCCCGCGAATGTGGACGCCGCGTGCGAGCCGGTCATCGATATCTCGGCGATCATTCCTCCGTCGCTGACCGCATACAGGTTGTCGCCATTCGGGCTCAGCGCAATGCTCCATATCGTCCAGTCGGTGAGCTGGCGGCCGGTGATGTGAAGATTGGCGGTGTCGATCCAGGTGACACCGTGGACGCCCAGTGCCACCAGGGTTTTTCCATCCGGGGTCAGGACGGCACCATTAGACCCAAAGCCTTTGGCTTCCACGCCCTGGATGAGGCTTCCGGACTGTGCGGGCGTCGCGATATGAACGGTTCGTGTCAGGGCCGGGGCACCGTTGCTGGTGTCGAGGTCGGCGACCACGCCCATCGCCCCGTTCGCGGCAAACAGATGAGAGCCGTCGGCGCTGAGCGCGAGGGACCAGTGGAAGCCGGCCTCGCTCGCGGCGTAGCCGGAGCCAGGCAGGTCGATGCAGATCGCGATGTTGCCTTGGAGGTTGAGTGCATGTATGAAACCGCCCTGGTGCTCGCGGATATAGACGCTGTACAACCACTGGCCGTCGCGTGAGGGCACGCCTGACAAGCGCAATCCGGCCATCGCTGCGGAGCCGTCGGTCTTGTCGACGATGATGGTTGGGTCGAGCTGTCCGCTCCCGACATTGAGGTCGCGCACGTAGTAGGTGCTGCTCGACAGGTATTCGATCAGGTAGATCCGCCGGCCGTCGTTGCTGACGGCATCGAATTGGAAGTAGCCGTTCAAATCGAATTGCGTCGCTGCGTTTTTGTACGACGTGTCGACCAGCAGGAGATGAGTGGCGCTCGGCAGCGCATCGGCGGTGTTGTTGAGTGACTGGAGGACCAGCCAGCGACCGTCCGGCGAGAGACCTCCCGGCAAGCCGCTGATGGTCGCGGGTGGGAGCTCGAATGCGCCTGGCAGGCGAAGCGTGTGCCGCACGGCGCCCGTCTGCGGATCGAGATCGAGCAGGGCGGTACCCGACACCGCGTACAGGTGAGCCCAGTCGGGCGAGGGCGTCCCCGACGGTAGGCTGCGCTCGACCGCGTGCGAGCGTGTGTCGATCACGCTGACGGTTTGCGACGTTTGCGTCGAGGTCGCCATGTACAGCTTGTAGTCGGTGCTGGGCGGAACCGATCCCAGGTCCGCACGGCCGCACGCGGCCACGATGAACGCCACA
This sequence comes from Candidatus Dormiibacterota bacterium, assembly GCA_043738605.1. Lineage (GTDB taxonomy): Bacteria > Chloroflexota > Dormibacteria > Dormibacterales > Dormibacteraceae > Palsa-872. Next base: position 18,892 of record JAYUFT010000025.1, read on the forward strand.
GTCAGGATGCTTGGAAGAGCTCGCATTCGTCTCACCTCGCTCTCCATACACCGCTCACGCGGTGACGGTTCCTGTCAGGCGAGCGAAGCGGCGATCTGAAGCGCTTGAGCCTTGGTCAGGTTGCCTTCGATCCTTACCACCGTCCCGCCGACGTCGATCAGAAGGGTGTTGGTGGCGAGCCTGAGCGTCTCGTACCGGATCTGCCCAGAGCTGTCCACGAACACGAACACGTGGGGGGCGCCGGCGACCCAGTAGCCGGAGCTGCCTGCGACGGTTACCGGCTCGATGGTGGTATCCGGGCCGAGCATCTTGCCGAAGTACTGGCTGTTGATGGCGCCGCGAGCCTCGGTGATCAGGACGCCCACGCCGGTCTCACCGGCGGCGGGAAGTCCCGGCCGACCGGCGTACACCAGCGTGACCTCGCCGCCGGATGGCGAATCCAGCGGAGGCTGCACGTAGACCTCGTCGGCCTCGCCCAGCGATGCCGGCACCAACAGCGGCCATCGGAGAGCCGCTCGCGCTTGCGGAAGAGTGCTCTGTTGTCCCAGGCCGAGACGCTGGCCCAAAGGACCAGGGGGTAGCGGGGTTGGGGTGGCCAGATGAGGCACCGTACGGATGAAGGTGTGAAGGTTGATCCAGCTCGCGATGGCGTCGCGGCTGGGCGGGTACGCGGCGATTGCAGCCAGCACCAGGATCGCCGCCGCCGCGGCCATCACCCAGCGCCGGTCGAGCCGGGGACGGCGTGTCGCGATTCGCAGGCGGACGGCGGGCGCCAGGTTTGGAGTGGCCGGCCACTCGAGCTCGCCGCCCAAACGGCTCAGCCGCTGCTCCAACTCGATCAGCTCAGCCAATCGAGGCTCCTTCGACGCGCGCTCGCAGCCGGCCCAGGGCTCGTGACAGGCGTGACTTGACAGTGCCTTCTGGGATCCCGAGCGCGTCCGCCGTCTCCTCACCGCTCAGCTCCAGGAAATAGCGGCTGCCGATCACCAGGCGGTCCTCCTCGCTGAGCTCATTGACGAGCTCCAGCAGTCGCTTCGTGTCCTCGGCAGCGACGGCTGCCGCCTCGGGGGATGGGGCCGCACCCCCCGGGCGGTAGCTGCCGGCCAAGCGGAGCTCGACCTGTTGGCGGCGCCCGCTCGAGCGCACGCGGTTGTGCGCCTCGTTGGCGACGATCCTGAGGAGCCAGGGCCGGGGCTCTGCGCCTGGGCGGAAGCTCGCCAGCGCCCGATAAGCCTTGACGAAGGCCTCCTGGGTGGCATCTTCGGCGTCAGCCGCCGAGCCGGTGATCACGTAGGCGGTTCGAAACGCCAACTGCTGGTATCGCTGCACGATCTCCTCATAGGCGGCCGTCTCACCGCGCTGGGCGCGCGCGAACAGCTCGGCATCGTCCGTTGGTCGGCCCTCCATCGGATCGCATGTATTACACCGATCGCCGCATGATGGTTCCAGGCTCGAGTTGCAACCAGTAGGCCGACTGGTGTGTTTGGGGTAGTGATGGAAGGCGTAGAGCGGATGTTTGAACGGATGGTGCGCGAGCACCAGCACCGGGTCTACGCGGTCGGGTTTGCGCTCACCGGCAACCGCCATGACGCCGAGGAGGTGGCGCAGGACACCTTCCTACGTGCGTATCGGGCGCTCTCGACCTACCCCGCGGAGAGAATCCGCGACCTCAAGCAGAGCCCATGGCTCCATCGCATCGCTGTCAACGTCGTCAGAAATCGCGCCCGAGGTGCCAAGCCGCGCACGGCCGAGCTCAACGGCAGCGAGCCCGACGACGCGCCGGGGCCGGAATCGCGGACGCTGCAGCGCGCGGAGATGGACGACCTGGCCTGCCGCCTCGCCGGCCTCCCGCCACGTTATCGCGAGGCCGTCGTTCTGAGGCACGTGCATGAGATGTCTTACGCCAAGGTCGCCGAGGCGTTGGAGCAGCCGGTCGGCACCGTCAAATCCAACGTGCATCGCGGCCTGCAACTACTCAGAGGAGAGGACCATGACCGCGTTGCTGACTGATCTGAAGCGTCTGGGCTCGATGAGGGCGCCTGATGGATTCGCCGATCGAGTCCTGGCGGAGGTTGGATTGGCTGATTCGTACGCAGTGTTCAAGACAGTGCTGGGCGAGGTGTATGTCGCCTGGAATCGAAATGGAGTTTCGGCGGCGGCCCGCTGCGCCTCGGCCGCCGAGTTCGAGGCCATGTTCAAGCGGGAGGTCGGCCGTCCTCTAACGCCCGGGCCGGCCCCGGCCGACCTCGCCGCCAAGATCGAGGCTGAGTTGAGCGGAAAGCGCCGTATGCGGTTCGACCTGCGCGGCCTCACGGAGTTCGAGCAGGCAGTGCTGCGCAAGACATATGAGATTCCGAGGGGCGAGGTGCGTCCATACGGATGGGTCGCGCGCGAGATCCACAGGCCGGCCGCGGTCAGGGCTGTGGGCACCGCGCTTGCCAACAACCCAATCCCCTATTTCATCCCCTGCCACCGCGTGGTGCGCACCGATGGGGAGATCGGCAACTATGGAGGGGGAGGGCCGGAGGCGAAGAAGGCGATCCTGACGATGGAGGGGGTTCGCGTGAATCGTCTTCAGGAGTTGGCACGCGGGGGTGTTCGGTACCAGGGGGTCAAGACGACGAAGATCTATTGCTACCCGACGTGCCATGCCGCGCAGCGTGCGCTCGAGAAGAACGTGGTTTGGCTGCACGATGAGAAGAGCGCGCGAGCGGCTGGGTTCCGACCGTGCAAGGTGTGCCGGCCGGCCGCGTAACCGCCGCGGGGATACGACCATTCGTGCCCTTTTGGCTGTAGCGAGCGCCCGGATTCAGACGATTTGTGCCCGAATGGCTGGGTTGCGCGGCGGCTGCCTAACCCAGCGAATAGATTCCGGGCAGCTCTCTATATAGGCCGGCGTAGTCCAGGCCGTAGCCGATGACGAAGCGGTCCGGGATGACGAAGCCCTTGAAGTCGATGTTGACCTTGACGGCGCGTCGCGCGGGTCGGTCGAGAAGAGCCGCCAGGCGCAGCGAAGCCGGCTTCATCCTGCGCACTCGGCGCGTGATGGCTTCCACTGTGTGACCGGAGTCGACGATGTCCTCGACGAGCAGCACGTGGCGGTCGACGAGGGGTCCATCGATCATGTGCGCGAGCCGGAGCTCGCCACGAGTGGTGCCTGATCCGTAGCTCGCTGCCCGGACGAACTCGAGCTCGGCCGGGATGCTGAGGCTGCGCAGGAGGTCGGCGGCGAAGACCGTGGCGCCCTTGAGGATCACGACCAGCACCAGGGGGGATTCGAGGTCGGCGCAGACCCTGGAGATCTCGCGGCCCATCGCGTGCACCCGGCGCGAGATCTGCGCTGAAGTGATCATGGCCTTGCCGGAGCTTTCCACTCGTACCGGCTGGGTCTGGGTCAGGACCTCAGGCATGCGCTGTACAGATTACCGGTCCAGGGGAGC
>JAYUFT010000026.1:0-53681 GCA_043738605.1 Candidatus Dormiibacterota bacterium
ACGATCGGGATGCTGATGGCCGCGATCAACCAGACCATCGTTCTCATCTCGCTGCCGGCCATCTTCTCCGGCTTGCAGGTCGATCCGCTGGCGCCAGGCCAGTCGAACCTGCTGCTCTGGATGCTGATGGGCTACTCGGCGGTCACCACCGTGCTGCTGGTCACGTTCGGGCGCATCGCCGACATCTTCGGCCGGGTGCGGATCTACAACCTGGGCTTCGTCGTCTTCACCGGCGGCTCGCTGTTGTGCGCGCTGACCCCATCGGTCGGCACCCTCGGCGCGATCGAGCTCATTGCGTTTCGAATGCTGCAAGGCCTGGGCGGCGCTTGCCTGTTCGCGAACAGCATCGCGCTACTTACCGATGCCTTCCCTCCCGGACAGCGCGGATTTTCGCTTGGCATCAACCAGATCGCCTTCATCGCCGGCAACGTGATCGGCGTCGTGCTGGGCGGCATCCTCGCCGCCATCAACTGGCGGCTGGATTTCCTGATCAGCGTGCCCGTCGGAGTCGTTGGGTCGGTTTGGGCTTACTTGGCTCTCCACGAGATTGGCAAGCGGCAGGCGCAGCGGATCGACTGGCTCGGCAATGTGACATTCGCCGGCGGGTTCGTGACGGGAATTCGCGTCGCGCTGATGGCGTGTGTCGCGATGTGCATCGTCGCCGGAGTGACCTCCGCGATGCGCGGTTCCGAACGCCGGCGCGCTTTCGACCCGGCCGGTGTGGCGCCCGAGGGTGGGCGGATCATCGTCGTGCCGGCGCCTCTCGCGTAACCAGGCCGCTCGCCAAATGAACAGGCCGGCCGACCTGCGGGAAAGTAACCGAGCTGTCGCGTTACGGCGGAGCAGGTGAGCCCAAGCGCCGCCTGGTCTGGCATTCCGTAAAGAGCGACAGGATGCTTTGGGACTACGAATCGTCGTCGGATGGGCACGCGTGGTTCAGCACCTGGCACATCCCGTACCGGCGCATTGAGTAGCCTTAAAAGCAGTGGGCACCAACGAAGCGGATTCGCACGACGAGGATTTTCACCTCGGGGCTGCCATCCAATCGAGCGATGGCATCGAGATCGGCAAGCTCTCTCGGCTCATCGTCGACAAGACCAGCCTGACGCTCAGGGCCTTTGTGGCGAAAGAGAGCCGGCGATTCACCGGTCATCTGCTCTCCCCCGGATCATGGTTGCTCGCGGATGAGGTGATCGTGCCGCGAAGTGCAGTCAGCTCTGTTACGCACGAGCGGATCGTCCTGACCCTCACGGCCGCCGGCGTCCGCAAGCTCGCGCCGTACCTGAGCTATCGATACGGCGATGAAACCGTCACCGAAGGCCTGGCGGAAGAGGCGATCGGCGCATTGACGGCCTCGCCCGCCATACCCGCCTCTCTGGAACAGCTGGCCAACAAAGGGGCCGACGAGCTCGAGATCGAGGGCGGCGAGAACGTCATGCTGGGCAACTCGGGCAAGCGACTGGGCACGGTGAAGGACGTGCTCTTCGACAACGCGGAGCTGATTGGCGTGGTGATACTCCCGGACGGAGTTTTGAAAGAAGAGGTGATCCTGCCGCGACGGCTCCTGCAGCGAAGCGACGACCTCGCCCTCTTCGCGGACTTGAGCGCCGGCGACCTCGATCATCTGAAACCATTCGAGCCGGCCGGCTGACCCGCGTCCTGCTCCGGGATGCTCACGACCTTCCGGCGACGACCTCGGTTCGCAGCGACGTCTCGACCATGGATAGGAAGGTGTCGCAGCTTGGGCATTCGAGCTGCCGGCGACGCACGAGACGCATGCCCTGCGGCGATCGCACAAAAGTGACCATGTCAAGACTCCGCAGCGTCCGCGTCACCTGGCAGCGAGGACAGAAACCGACCTCGGTTCCAGCGTTCACGAGACGGTGACAGCGGTGGGGCTGCGCTCGACGATCAGGTCGATCAAGCCCCACTCCTTGGCCTGCTCGGGGGTCATGAAGAAGTCCCGCTCCATGTTCCGCTCGACGTCCGCGAGGGGACGCCGGCAGTGCTTGGCATAGAGCGAGGCCAGCTGCTGGCGCTGACGCAGGATCTCCTGGGCGTGAATCTGGATGTCAGTGGCCTGTCCCTGGATACCTTGCGTGAACGGCTGGTGGATGAGAATCTGGGCGTGGGGCAAAGACATTCGCATTCCGGGGTCGCCACCGGCGAGAAGGATCGAGGCGCCGCTGGCCGCCAGCCCGGTGCAAAGCGTTCCCACCTTGTTCGCAACGTATTGCATCGCGTCGTAGATCGACAGCGAGGCCGTGAGTGAGCCCCCAGGACTGTTGATGTAAATCTGGATGTCACGCTCCGGCGCTTCGTTCTCGAGGAACAGGAGCTGCGCCGTGACCGTGCTTGCGAGGTCGTCATCGATAGGGCCGCGCACAAAGATGACGCCGTCTTGCAGAAGTCGCGAGTAGATGTCATAGGCGCGTTCGCCTCGTCCATCGTTGGTGATGACTGTCGGGATCAGCGTCATGAGGTCATCTCCTTGGTTCAAAGCCGATGCGTGGTCGAGCCCGGGGTGGTGGGTTGGCCATCGCCAGGTACGCGCTGAAGTCGGCGACGCTGCGAAGCGCGTCCATGGGCAGGTCGGCCGTGGCGAGCCGGAGCTTCACGGGTGGGTCGTCAGGCCAGCTGCGCTGGTCGCTGTCGGCGCCGAGAGTGCGCGCGAGGTCGGCGTACATGTCCGCCGGCCGCATGCCGAGCGCATGGGCCACAGCGAGAAGGCGGTCGGTTGAGACCTCCTTGCGACCGCGTTCGACCTCCGAGAGGTGGGCAGGCGAGAGTCCGGCCTCCGCCGCGACCTCGGTCAGGGTTCGGCGAAGCGCCTCGCGGCGTCCCCGCAGGACAGCTCCAAGCGCCGCGTGCACCGCCTGTACGGATTCGCTGTAGGCGAATGGCATTCTTTGTCGGTAAAGAATAACACCGCGCCAATAGCCGCGCTGAGGCGGCGTAAGGTGCAGAACCGATGGCACACATCAGCTTCCGGCTGGCGACAAGGCTGGCGCCCGACGCCGTAGTGGCCGCCCTGACCGACTTCGGACCGAAACGCGCCAAGGTGTGGCCGAACATCGATGAGCAGCATTTCAAGCTTCATGGTCAGGGCCCAGGGTGGGCTGAGGTGACAGAAGGCAGCTCGGTCGCGGGCGGCGTCTGGGAACGCGAAAAGTACACCTGGGACGCGGCCAAAGGCACCGTCAACGTCGAGACTCTCGACTCGAACACCTGGGGTTCGGGCAGCCGGTGGGACTACAAGATCGCACCCGCGGATGGCGGTAGCGAGATCGACGTGTCGGTGACGAGAATCGGTAAGGGCTTCAAAGGGCGGCTGATCGAGCTGGGATTGTTGGCGGCCGGCACCAGGATGCTGCGGTCACAGATGGCGCAGGCGATGGAGCGATCGGTCACCTAGGATTCAGGCGCTTGGAGGCACCGTTGGTGGCCACGGTCCTTGAACCTCGATGGCTTCGCCTTCGCCTGGCCAGGGCGGCATTGTGGCACCGATGGCGGCCAGAGGCTCGTCGCCGGATGACCGAAATTGAAACCGGGTGCCGAGAGGAATGGTCAGGCACAGGCCGGGCGAGACCTCCACGATCTCCGCTCTGGCTTCCTGCTCTCGCCACATCTCGCCTCGCCCGGCGAGGAAATACCAGATCTCCTCGACCGTCCTGTGCATGGTGGCCCTGGAGGTTTCACCGGGCCGGAGCTGGAAGTGCGCCAGGCCCCCAGCGGCAAGGACCAACAGCACTCGAACATCGGAACCGTCGGGGGCGACCTCAGTTCGTTCGACCGGCAGCCTCATCGAATCAAAGGAGGGCATGCGATGTCCGCGAGAGCTAACGGAGCTCGAGGTGCAGGTCCAGCGCCGGCGCACCGTCCTGTTTGCCGACGATGACCAGAGCCGCGCCCTCGGCGGGCCCGATCGTCATGGTCGTCGAGTTGTTGAAGAAATTCTGGTTTCCGCCCAGCCTTCCCTCGACGTAGTCCGGCAGTGCTCCTAATGCCTTGGCCTTTGCCCCCAACGAGCCAGCCACGGTCAGATTGCTGGATGTGAATGGGATTCGGACCGACACCCCGACTCCGATGCCGGAGTTGAACAGGCTCATGACGATGCCGACGGTCAGCACGAGGACGAAGCTCGCGCAGCCGCAGCCGCAGCCCCGGTTGCGATAGCGAGTTCGAAAGCGTGTCCTGCGGTTCGTCGTCTGGTCGTCCATTCATCCTCCCTTGAGGCAGGCCTACTGCTCCGCTACAAGGTACGCCCGGACTGGAAGGCCAAGCCGAAGGGGCGGTCTTACGACGGCACCCCTTCTGCCTGACACGATCACCATCGCTTGGCGGCCGTAACAAAAGCAGCAAACTTGCGGCATGGCGGCGATCGACCCCGAGGCACGCGCTCACCTGAGCTGGATGCAGTCACTCGGTCTCCCGCCGCTCACAGAGCAGGGCGCCGAGGAGGCACGCCGGCTCAATCGGATGCGCGTTCCCATCCTGGCCGGCGAACCGGAGCCGGTCGAATGGGTCGAAGACACTCGTGTGCCGGGCCCGCGGGGCCCGATTGATTGCCGCATCTACGCCCCCGTCCGAGGCCAGGCTCTGCCCGCTCTCCTTTATTTACATGGCGGCGGCTGGGTGGTTGGCGATATCGACAGCCACGATTCGGTGTGCCGTGCGCTCGCACGCCGCGCGGGCTGCGTGGTGTTGTCGGTCGACTACCGGCTGGCCCCCGAGCACCGGTTCCCGGCCGCTCCAGAGGACGCGTGGGCAGCACTGCTCTGGCTGCACGAGAACGCCGCCGCGATCGGCGCCGATCCGGATCGGCTCGCTGTCGCCGGGGATAGCTCTGGAGGCAATTTGGCTGCGGTGCTGGCACGCTGGGCGCGCGACCGCGGTGGACCCCGGCTCGCGGCCCAGGTGCTTATCTACCCAGTGATCGACTTCGATCTGGAGACTCCGTCTTATCGCGCGGTGGGCACGGGCCACGGTCTTACCCGCGAGTCGATGCGCTGGTACTGGGACCAGTACCTCAACGATCCCCGCGACGGCGCCTCGCCAGACGCTTCGCCTCTTCGCGCGACCGACTTCAGCAACCTCCCGCCTGCGCTGGTGATCACCTGCGAGCTGGATCCTTTGGAGTCAGAGGGGACCGCCTATGCTGCCGCCCTCGGCGCTGCCGGCGTGCGCGTAGAGCACATCCACGAAGCGGGCATGATCCACGGCTACATCCGGATGGCGGGTGTGATCGGCCGGGCGCGCAAGTCGTGGGACGACTGCGCGCGTTTCCTGCGTCGAGAGCTGCTGAAACCAGGCATCGGCTTTCGCCCAGCCACGCATGACGACGTGGAGTTCGCCGCGGCAGTGACCAGGGCCGCCGAGCGCAATCGTGCTCAGGTTCCGGAGGAGCTGCTCGACCAGTGGACCAATACCGAGAAAAGCTCAGAGGTGAGGCGCTTCATCGTCCACGAGAACGGACTCGAACGCTGCTGGATCTCACTTGTCCAGCCGAGAGACAGTGGTTTGACCACCTATCTGAACCTTCTGATCCCGCCCGCCGACAAGCACCTGATTCCAGCCGCCGTCGCCTTCGGCGGGACCCAGGCGCGGGAGATGGGGGCATCGCTGCTGATCTGTCAGGTCGGAGAGGACGACGAACAGGCCGTCGAGGCGCTCCGCAGCGACGGTTGGACCCAAGAGCGAAGGCAGCGTTACTGGCGCCTCGATCTGGGGGCCAGCGCGGATCGGATCCGCGAGCTCCGAAGCGCCGCGCTCAAACGGCTCGAGACGACGGAGGTAGTCCTCAAGACGGTCGCCGACCTCGGAGGGGAGCCGTTCCTGCGCCGACTCCTCCCCGTCTCGCACGCGACGGTTGCCGACATCCCGAAGAGCGTCGAGTACATACCCGAGCCTTACGACGAGTGGGTGGTCTGGTTACAGCCTCCCGCCGTGCTGCCGGAACGGGTCTGGGTGGCGGTCGTCGACGGCGAACCGGTCGGCTATTCGTTCCTCGCGTACCACCCAAGCAAAGTAGAGACCGGCTTCACTGGCGTGTTGCGCGCCCATCGCGGCAAGGGCATCGCTCGGGCGCTCAAGCTGGAAACGCTGTTCCAGGCCATCGATCTCGGGGTCACTGCCGTGGAAACCGACAACGACTCAGAAAACGCGCCGATCCTTCACCTCAACGAGGAGCTCGGTTACGACGAGATGCCTGGCCGGCTCGAGTTCCACCGCAAGCTCGGCCAATAATTCCAAGCTCTCACTGGAAGCTGACCATGTCCGACCCTTTGGCTGAGCTGCACGTCCACCTCGAAGGCACGGTCCGTCACTCGACGGCCGTGGAACTTGCGCGCATCAACGGCGTTCCCGCGCCGCCTGAGTACAGCTACTTCGATCTGGCGAGTTTCCTGGCTCTGTACGGGCAGGTCAGCCGGTGCCTGGTGACGAGCAATGACTTCGAGAGGGTGATCGTCGAACATGCGGTGGTCATGGCCGCCCAGAACACACGGTATGCCGAGATCAGCTTCAACCCCAGCTTGCACCCTGGCGATGCGTGGCTCAAGGGAATCGTGACCGGCCGCAAGCGGGCTGAAGACGAGTTCGGACTGACGGTCGCCTGGCTGGTTGAACTGGTCCGAGGAGCGCCGCAGGCCATCAATGAACGTGCATTGGATATCGCGCTCGCGACCGAAGGCGTCGTTGGCATCGGACTGGTGGGCGATGAGTCAATCCCGAGCAGCGAGCTAGCTACGTTGGTTCAACGAGCCAGTCGGGCGGGCCTTGGATTCATGCCCCACGCGGGGCAGGTTGGGAGTGCCGATGTCATTCGTGAAGCGGTGGAGGTCCTCGGAGCCACCCGGATCGCCCACGGAGTCGCGGCGGTCGATGACGAACGTTTGATGTCCTCACTCGCGGACGGGGGAATTTGCCTGTGCATCTGTCCGTCGAGCAACAGGCGCATTGGTCTGGACCCGGACTACGCCATGTTGGCCGCCCACGGAATTCCGCTTACCGTCAATACCGACGACCCGGCGATGGTCCCGACGACCCTCGAAAACGAGCTCGATGTGGCGTCTGCCCGCTACGGCCTCAACCGCAACGATCTGGTCGCTGCTGCCTGGAAGCACAGGTTCCGGCCGGCGTAACTATCTGACCTTCAACTCTTCGTGGACGTCTGCTTTGGACTTTTCAACCGTCCCGGCTGCATGCTGAGGCGGTGAATAGACCGTGAAGAGCTTCATTGGCTCATCGCCGGAGTTTCTGACGTTATGCAGGCTGCCGCCTGGGACGCATAGCGCCTCGCCTTTCGCGAAAGGCGTGGCGACCCCAGCCATGACGGCCTCTCCCTCTCCGCTGACTGCATAGATGAATTGGTCCACCTCGTGGACCTCCTCCCCGATTTCCTCGCCGGGCTTCAACGCCATGACCACGAGCTGGCTGTGGACGCCGGTGAACAGCACCTGCCGGAAATATTCGTTTTCCTTGGCGACATCTTTGAGCTCGATTCGAAGGGCTTCCATCACGTCTCCTCCTCAACCAAATTCCCGTTCATCACAACCGCCTGAAAGAGGTCTCGAACATGGTCGGCGGAGCGACCGTATCGTCCCAGAGGTACTTGAGGCGGTCGACGACGTCGACGACACCGTCGAGGTCCCTCGTCGAGCGAATCAAGACCTCAACGTCACTCTTGCGATCCACCTCGCCCGAGAGGGTGACGATGTTGGAGCGAACGTCGACACCGACTCCGCCCGCTGAGGACGGCACCAGGGCCGGCACCAGTGTGCCGGCGATCTCGTCTCGCAGCTCGGCATCGGTCCGAAGGAACACCTGGAGCAAGTTGCTGCGGCTGACGATCCCGGCGATGCGGCCGCGCTGGTCGACCACCACCAGGCGCCTGACGTTCTTCTTCTGCATCATCTGAGCGGCCTTGCTCAGCGGGGTGTCGGCCGGGACGGTGATCGCCGGTGACGTCATCACCTGTGACGCGACAGTTCCCTCGGCCTTCGCCCTCTCGGTGCGCCGCTTCCGAAGGTGGAGCAAATCCTCACTGGACTCCAGCTCGTGGCGCCGCTCCTTGAGCAGCAGGTCCGCCTCGGAAACGATCCCGATCGGAATTCCCTGCTGATCGACGATCGGTATCGCGCTCACCTTGTTCTCTTCGATGAGGCGGACCAGGACCTTGAAGGGCGCCTGCGGACTCGCAACGTGGACGTGCGTCGTCATGACGTCCGAAACCGTCCGATGCCGCGGCATGGCCGACTTTGCCAGGCTCAATTCTTCACGCGCTCGGCCACGAGGACGGGCCGCTCGGCGGTGTGCAGGAGGCGGTGAGACACCGAGCCCAAAAGCATGCTGCCGAGGTCGCCCATCCGGCTCGAGCCCACCACGATGATGTCGGCCTTCCAGTTGGCGGCGATCTCCGCGACCGAGTCCGCGACCGGGCTGGAGTGCCCAACCACGCCTTGAGCCTTGATGCCTGAATCTCTGAGCAGTCCAAGGGCACTCGCCATCGTGGCCTTGATCTCTTCAGAGGTTTCGACGTATGCGTAGCCCTGGGGACCGACTATGGCCTGGGCCACGTGGACGACCATCACCTCGGAGTGAGGCGCCGGCGCCGCCGCGATGGCGGCACGCACGCATGGGGCCACGTCCTCTCCGCCTGCAATCGCCACCAGCACCCTGCGCGGCTCGGTCAAGGTGACGCCCAGCCGCTCTCGCACGACCAGCACCGGGCAATCGACCGCTGACAGCACGTGGTGGCTGACGCTGTGCTCGAAAATCGATTGCCAGTCGGAGAGGCCGCGGGAGCCAAGCACGACCAGGTCCGCCTGGAACTCTCGCGCGACGAGCGCGATCGTCTCGGCGACACGGTCGGCCGTGGCCTGGCAGACCCGGGCCTCAGCAACCACGCCGGCTTCCCGGAGGGTCGCGACCGTCTGCTCGACCAGGAGCGCGGCGGCGCTTCGACCCTCGACATCCATCAGCCCATTGTGCTTGTAGGTCTCCAGGTTCCAGACGTGCACCGCGAGAACCTTGGCCGATGCAGGGCGGCAGAGCGCGATGGTTGCCTCGACGGCCGCCTTCGCCTGCTCGCTCCCGTCGGTGGCGAGGAGGATCCTGTTGAAGCCTGCTGTCCTGTTCACGGATACAGCGTTCCATGCCTCGCACCGGCGCTACAGGGCCGAAGGTCCCGTGATGCGAGGGCCCCCCGGCCGCCTGCGCAGGAATCCCCGGCTGGCGTAGATTCGCGAACGATGGCCGAGCGTCGAGATCCTAAGGACGCACTCCTGGAGGCGGGGCTCACCCTTGCATCCGAGCTTTCCCTGCCCATGGTGCTGCAGCGGATCGTCGACCTGGCCGCAGAAGTCACCGACGCCCGCTACGGAGCGCTGGGGGTGCTCGGCCCAAACGACGAGCTGGTCGATTTCATCACCACCGGGATCTCCGCCAAGGAGAGACGGGCCATCGGCGCCCGGCCGCGAGGGCGGGGGGTCCTGGGGCTCCTCGTCCGAGAACCGAGACTGGTGCGCGTGAAGGACATCGGAAGCCACCCGTCGTCCGTAGGCTTTCCCGCCAACCACCCGCCTATGCACTCGTTTCTGGGCGCGCCGGTGAAGGCGCTGGGCCACGTCTACGGGAACATCTACCTGGCGGAAAAGCGTGGGGCTCGGGAGTTCGGCCCCGAAGACGAGCGGTCGTTGCTGGTCCTTGCGACTCAAGCCGGCGTGGCGATTGCCAACGCCTCGCTCTATCAGAAGACCCTCCAGCGCGAACGCTGGCTCGAAGCGCAGCACGAGATCACCACGGACATCCTCGAAGGGGCAGATGCAGGCGCCATTTTGACCTCGGTGGCCGAGCATGCCCGCGACCTCGCCGGCGCCGAGGCCGCGACGATCTTGACCACCACCTCAACCCGAGGCCAGCTCGTCGTGGCCGCTGCGGTCGGGGCATACGCAGATCAAGTCATAGGCCAGGCGGTCCCGGCAGCAAAGTCGATTGCCGGCTCGGTCATGGAGACCGGCCATCCTCTTCACACCGACGATGCGGCTTCACACGTCCGTGGATACCAGCCGATCATCCGGCTCGGTCACGTCGGCCCCGCCATCTTTGTGCCGCTGCGGGTCGGCGGCCGCGCGACCGGCACCCTGATGGTCGCGAACACCAAAGGCGGGAGCCGGTTCGACCAAAGCACGATCAGCCTGGTGGAGACCTTCGCCGCCCAGGCCTCGGTCGCCATCGGCTATGGGCGGGCGCAAGCAGACGTGCGTCGCCTGGAGCTGATGGATGAGCGCGAACGTATCGCCAAGGATCTCCACGACGGCATCATCCAGTCCCTTTTCGCGGTGGGCATGGGGCTGCAGGGCACCGCCCTGCTGGCGGGGTCACCTGAGACAGCGGCTCGAATCGATAGCGCCGTTGGCGAGCTCGATCGCGTGATTCGAGACCTGCGGAATTACATCTTCGGGTTGCGGCCGGGCATCCTCGCAGACCGGCAGCTCGACCAGGCGCTTCGTGAGCTGGGCGAGGACATCCAGAAGCGGTCCACTTTCCGAGTCGAGGTCGAGGTCGACGCTGAGTTGGCCGCCGTCGTGTCCTCTCGCTCACACCAGATCGTGCAGGTGACACGCGAGGCTCTCACCAACGTAGCCCGCCATGCGCAGGCCAAACATTCGGTGGTTCGCCTGACCCGTACCGGACAGACGGCGGTGCTGACGATCGAGGACGACGGGATTGGGTTCGAAGTGCGCCGCGACAAGGCGGGCAATGGCCTTCGCAACATGCGTGACCGCGCGACGGCAATGGGCGGATCGCTGCGCATTTCGAGCAAGGCGGGCAAAGGCACGAGCCTTCGTTTCACCTTTCCGATCTGATTCCGAGTAGGGCCGACCGGCCCGGTTTCACCGGGACTGGGGGGCCGTGCAGCAATTCCGGGCGAGTGCGACCATTGAGCGATGGCCAAAGACCAGCTCCGCATTCTGCTCGTTGACGACCACGAGGTCGTCCGCGATGGAGTCAAGGCGCTGATCAACGCCAGCGAAGGCCTCATCGTGGTGGGCGAGGCCGGTTCGGTGCGGGAAGCAATCGATCAAGCGATGAGGACCAAGCCCGACGTCGTGGTGATGGACGTACGCCTCGCCGACGGGAGCGGCATCGAAGCCACTCGCGAGATTCGGGCTCGCCTCGAGAAAACCCAGGTTCTGATGCTCACCTCGTTCGCCGACGACGAAGCGCTTTTCGCTTCGATCATGGCCGGCGCTGCCGGCTATGTCCTCAAACAGATACGGGGCGGCGAGCTGATCCGTGCGATACGCGAGGTCGGCGCGGGCAACAGCCTCCTCGACCCCGAGGTCACCAGGTCAGTTCTGGAGCGGCTCCGCAAGGGCAAGACGATGCGCGACGAGAAGCTTGCGCGCCTGACCGCGCAGGAGGAGCGCATCCTGACGCTGGTCGCGCAAGGTTTGACGAACGGCCAGATCGGCAAGGAGCTGAAGCTGGCGGAGAAGACAGTCAAGAACTACGTGTCAACCATCCTTTCAAAGCTCGAGGTGGCTCGCAGGGCCGAAGCCGCCGCTTATCTGGCCCGCCACACGAACACTCCCGGGTCTCAGTAAAACCAAAAGCGAGAAGCCCGGGTCGGCACAAGCCAGTTCATCCCATACAGGTGTCACCTTGCGGCCCTGGAGCTTCTCGCTGGAACCTACGTTACATGGCGCGCCCGTTGGCGCCGAGGGCCTAACGGCCCACTCTGTTTAGGTCCTCGCTCGTGTCTTGGCTTGAGCGGAAACGGCGGCATTGAGCCGCTTGGCGATCGATTCGGCCAGCTCCTTGACGGTCGCGTCCGCCACTCCCTGCATCATCGTCTCGTTGAGTTCTTTGCCCACCCGTCCGAGAGGTGGCTCGTACATGCCGCTGACGGTGAGCCGCGTCACCGCCTTGTCCACCGGTGCCAGCTCGATCCTGCCGGTCATCTTCGGAAACAGCTGCTCGGGAAACGTCGCCTTCCAGTCGAGAGGTATAACCGTCCACGTCGCCGTCTGTACCGGCTCGCCCAGCGTGACCACGACACGTTTGCTGACCGGAACGCCACCGATGTGGACGCCAACCGATCCCACTCCCTTTCCGCTCAGACGTGGAAACCATTTCCGCGGCCCGCTCATCAAGACCTCGGTGCACGCGGCGACGGGGTGGTCGATGTGGACGGAATGACGGACAAACATGGCGCCAGATTAGACCGAAGAAGCGTTCTTCGTGCGAGGCTTCCGGCGGTCCATTAGCCACCGGATGGGATCGAAGTAGACGTCGTCCATGCGCTCCTTCAGCGGAATGATCGCGTTGTCGGTGATCTTGATGTGCTCCGGGCACACTTCCGTGCAGCATTTCGACACGTTGCACAGGCCAAGACCAGCCTTTCCCTTCAGCAGGGGACGCCGGTCGAGCACGTCCTTTGGGTGCATTTCAAGGCTCGCGATCCGAACCATGAATCGCGGCCCGTAAAAAGCGCTCTTGAGATCGTGAGCGCGCAGCACGTGGCACACGTCCTGGCAGAGGAAGCATTCGATGCACTTGCGAAACTCCATCGACCGCTCGACGTCCTGCTGCTGCATCCGCCAGGGCTCACTCGTGGTCCTATCCTTTTCTGAGGGCGTGAAGGGCGGGATCTCCTTGTTGACCACGTAGTTCCAGCTGACGTCGGTGACCAGGTCCTTGATCAGCGGGAACGCCTTCATCGGCGTGACGGTGACCTGGTTGCCATAGTCGGCGATCGGGGTCTTGCACATGAGGCGCGGGAAGCCCTGCACCTCGGCCGCGCACGACCCGCACTTGGCCGCCTTGCAGTTCCAGCGCACGGCGAGGTCCGAGGCCATGTTGGCCTGGACCCAGAGCACCGCGTCCAGGACGACCATCCCTTCCCGAACCGGGACACGGTAGGAGACGAGCTCGCCGCTGTTCGCATCACCCCGCCAGATCCTGAGGTCGAGGTTAGAGATCTCCATTCATTCGGTCTCCTCAGGGGTATAGAGGGCATAGGAACGCTGTAGCGCATCCGCCAGGTATCCGGGCATCGGGAGCCGCTTCTCCGGCCTCACCTGCATGCCCTGTGGGGTTTTCTCCACGACGTAGTTCACTGCCGCGAGCTGGTCGTCCGGCTTCGGGTAGTCCGATCGCGCATGAGCCCCCCGGCTCTCCTTCCTTGTTAATGCAGACCGTACAAGGGCCTCGGCGTTGACCAGCAGGGAGCGAAGGTCGTAGGCCGTGTGCCAGCCTGGATTGAACGCGAGGCTGCTGCCACCTCCCGTTCCACATGTCTTGGCTCGCGTTTTCAGGTCGCCGATCTTCTCGAGACCCGCAGTCAGGCCGGCCTCGTCGCGGACTATCGGAGCATGCTCCGTCATCACGTCTTGAAGCTCGGCCATGAGCTTGTATGGGTTCTCGCCCTCCGGACGATCGAGCGGAGCCATCAGCGTGGCGATCGCCTCATCGATTTCGGCCGGATCGATTTCCGCGCTTCCAGTCTTTGCACTCTTGGCAGCTTCTGCCGCAGCATCACCCGCGCGCTTGCCGAAGACGAGCAGGTCGCTGAGCGAGTTGCCTCCGAGCCGGTTCGCACCGTGCAAGCCCGACGCCACCTCGCCCGCCGCGTACATGCCGGGCACGGTGCTCTCACCAGTCTCGGCATTCACGCGCACGCCGCTCATGGCGTAGTGGATCGTGGGAGCCACCTCCATTGGCTGCTTGGTGATGTCGACCAAGGCCAGCTTCAGGAATTGCTCATACATGGATGGGAGCTTGCTCTTGATGAACTCGGGCTTCCGATGCGTGATGTCGAGGTACGCGCCGCCGTGAGGGGTACCGCGGCCGGCGAGCACCTCCGAATTGATCGCCCGGGCGACCACGTCGCGGGATGAAAGCTCCATGCGCTCCCGGTCGTAACGCTCCATGAATCGTTCGCCTTCCTTGTTGCGCAGCACGCCGCCCTCGCCACGAACGCCTTCGGTGACCAGGATGCCGCGCACCCCGGCCGGCCAGACCATGCCGGTCGGGTGAAACTGGAGCATCTCCATGTCGCGGAGCTGCGCACCGGCGTCGTAGGCGAGCGCTGTCCCGTCGCCCGTGCTCTCCCACGAGTTGGAGGTGACGCGGTACATCTTGCCGGAGCCGCCGCTGGCGAGCACAAGAGCACCGCACCGATAGAGGATCAGGGAACCGTCCGCGCGCTTGTAGGCAAGCGCGCCGGCAACGCGACCGCCGGCCTTCAGCAGCTTGAAGACAGTGACTTCCATGTGGACGTCCACGCCTTTGGTGTGCACGGCTCGATCCTGCAGCGTGCGAATCAGCTCCAGGCCGGTGCGATCCCCGATGTGGGCCAGGCGCGGATAGGTATGCGCTCCAAATGGCCGCTGGTGGATTCTGCCCTGCCACGTGCGATCGAAAACGGCGCCCCACCGCTCGAGCTCGAGAACGCGCTCTGGCGACTCCTTCGCGTGGAGCTCGGCCATGCGCCAGTCGTTGATGAGCTTACCGCCCTTCATCGTGTCGGCGAAATGGACCTCCCACGAATCCTGGTAGGCGACGTTGTGCATGGCTGCGGCGACGCCGCCCTCGGCCATGACCGTGTGTGCCTTGCCCAGGAGAGACTTGCAGATGACCAGCACTCTGGCCCCGGCTTCGGCCGCGGCGATCGCGCCGCGTAGGCCGGCGCCCCCCGCTCCGAGGACGAGCACGTCGGTGTCGACCGTCTCGTACGTCGCGGTCACGAAATCCACCTCGGGTCCTGGAAAACCCCGGCCAGCAGGAGGCGGATGTAGATGTCGGTCGCCGCGACCGAGAACAGGCTGGCCCAGGCCCACCTGTCGTGCTTGATGTTGAGAACGGTGATACCCCTCCATAGCCGGTGCCTGGCTCTTGCCGCCATCGAACACGAGAAGCAGTCGAGCTCTCCGCCGGCGAGGTGGCGGAAAGCGTGGCAGCCGAAGGTGTAGCCGGATAGAAGGACGACGTTGGCGAGCAACAGCGCGCTGCCGAGACCAACGCCGAACCGGCCACCGAAGTCAAAGGCGAGGACGGCGTCGAACCACAGGAACGCAACCTGGACCACCGTCGCGTAGAAGGCGAACCGGTGGAGGTTGTTGAGAATCCACGGAAAGGCGGTCTCCCCGCGGTACCGGCCGCGCTTCGGTTCGGGCACCGCGCACGAAGATGGGTGCCGGAAGAAGGAGCGGAAGTAAGCCTTGCGGTAGTAGTAGCAGCTGAGGCGGAAGACCAGCGGCGCCCACGCCACCCAGACACCCGGCGGGATCGGCCCGACCTTGATCAACGGTGAGTAGAAGGGACTCAGGTAGGGAGCGAAGTAGCCCTCGTGCTGGAAGAACACGACCCACACCGCAAAGATGCCGAACAGGCTGAGCGCCACAACCACGAAGGCCGGGTACAGCCAGTTCGGCAGCGTGCTGTATGGATTTCTGACGCGCTCGCGGTCTACCGCACGGGGCCGGGCAACAGGTTCGGAAAGCGCCACGTCCCGTCTATCTAACTACGTCTCAGATGAAGAGTGTGATCGCGCCCTGCGCTTCCGCCAGCGCCATGGTCGCCCCGGCGGGCTCGTCGAGGCCGTCGATGAGGTCCTCGCGCTTGAGGCCGAGCAGGTCCATCGTCATCTGGCAAGGGACAAGGCGGACGCCCATTTCCTTGGCCATCGTCAGCAGCTCGTCCGGGCTTGCCACCTGGTGCTCCTTGGCGAGGTGCATCATCATCGCGGGTCCGGCGCCGGCGAAATTCATCTTCGAGAGCTTCAAATGCTTGTCGCCGCCGCGGTTCATCACTGAGAGCATCTTCTGCATCCAGTTGTCGCCCGTGATTCGGACGTTGTTCTTGACCAGTGGGAAGAGGCCCCAGAACGTGAAGAACACGGTGGTCTCCTTCCCCATCGCGGCGCCCGTGGTGGCCAGGATCAGAGTCGGCCATACCTTGTCCAGCTCCCCGCTCCAGGCGAAGATGACCAGCTTCTCCGTTTGCTCGGCCTTCTTCTCGGCAAGCTGCTCCGCGAACGCTTCCAGCGGCGGCTTCTCAATGGTGGCGACGCTCATCTCAGAACTCCTTGTTCCTTCTTCTTGAGGACGAAATGGAAAACCCCTGCTTCCTGGCTGGTCTCGACGAGCGGATTGCCGGTCGCCCGAGACCACGCTTTGAAGTCGGGTACGGAACCGGGGTCCGTAGCAAAGATTTCCAACAGCTCGCCGGACGCCAGCTCCTTGATGGCCTTGGCAGTCTTGATGATCGGAAGGGGACATGACATGCCCTTCAGATTCAGGCTCATTGCGATAGTGATGCTCATCTCATTCTCCTTGGGTTAGGGAAGCCGGCCCTGCGGGACCGTGTGCCAATAGGTCTTGTTGAACAGTGCCTTGGCCCAGTGCCATCGACGAGCCGGCGCTGGCGAAACGGGCGGGTGATCGTAGTCGAAGCTGATGGTCGTGGCCCGTCCCTGACCGGTCTCGAGAAAGCACATGACCTTGCCGTCGTAGACATGCAAGGGTGGGGCCTCGCCTTTGGCAGCGGCCACGATTTCGGCGGCCACCACGTTCGCTTCGTAGTGCGCCACAGACCCGCTCTTGGAGATGGGGATGCTGGTGGCATCCCCGATGGCCCAGATATTGTCGAAGGCGGCGTGCTTGAGCGTGTTCTTGTCCACCGGGACCCAGCCGCGCTCGTCGCCCAGCCTGGAGTCTTCGATCACCTTCTGGCCGCGGTGCGGTGGCACCAAGACGAGCAGGTCGTACTCGACAGTCTCCCCTTCCATGGATGTGACCGTCTTGGCGATGGGATCCACTGATTCGACATTGAAAAAGCCGGTCAGCTCGATATCTCGCTCGGCGAGGATGGGTTGAACAAGCTTTGATGTCGCCTCGATCGTGAAGGCCCGATTGAGCGGAGACAGCAGCTTGACCTGGGTCTTCTCGCGAATTCCCCGAGCCCTGAGGTAGTCGTCGAGAAGGAAGGCAAACTCCACCGGGGCGGGCGGGCACTTGTACGGAATGCCGGCCACGCCAATCACGATCGTTCCGCCCTCGAACCCTTCGAGAGACTTGTGCAGCCGGATCGCGCCCTCGAGCGTGTAGAAGTCGTGGGCGCCCATCGCGCCTGGCACCTCGGCCATCACCGTCCGGCTGCCAGTCGCAATCACCAGCTCGTCGTAACGAAGCGTGTGACCTGACTTCAGCACGACCTTCTTGGCGGCCGGGTCGATAAGGGTTGCGCAGTCGACGACGAGGTTGATCTCACGGCGCAGCAGCCGGGCCTCCGCCCGTTTCAGCGCCGATGGCTTCTCCTGGCCGACGGCGACGTAGAGGAAGCCTGGCTGATACACATGAATCCCCGTGGAGTCAACCAGCGTGATTCGCACCTGCTCGCCAACTTCCTTGGCGACGAGGTTGGCCAGAAGGGTGCCTCCGACACCGCCTCCCAGAATCACGACGTCATTGCGCATCGGTCACCTCGCCTTGCGCACAAAGAAGTGCACATAACCGTCGTCCTGAACGACGTTGACCATCTCGTGCCTTGCCTTGGCGACCCAGGCCGGGATGTCAGTCTTGGAGCCCGCATCGCTCGAGAGCACCTCGAAAACCTGCCCCACCTGGCCCGACCGAATGCCGCCGATGAGGTTCATGAGGGGACCGGGGCACGCCATCCCCCTTGCGTCGATCAACTTGTCAACCTGAAATGCCAACATCGCGAGCCTCCTCAGATGAATACGACTTGGCCTTCTGAGGCCGTGGCCATGAAGGCGGCAACGCCTTCGATCCCGTCTACCAGCCGATCCAGGTCCTCGCGCTTCAGGTGGAACATGTCCATTGACAACGCGCATGCCTGGATGTCGACCACGCCTACATCCTTCGCCTGGCGCAGCAGCTCGCTCCAATGCTGGCCCGAGTGGGCCTTGATGGCCGGCGCCTGGTCCTTCGTCGCCTCAGGCGACAGCTTGTGGTCGTCGAGAAGGGTGCCCGTTCTGAACGCGTCGAGCGCGTAGTACTGAAGAAAGATGTTGACCGGGCGCCCCATCACCGCGGCGCCCACCGCCAGCACCGACGCGGCGGTCAGCTTGTCGTCGGTACCTGAAAACAGGACTAGCGATAAGGGTTTCTCCTGGTCTTCCATTTCAATATCTCCTCACCTCCAGTGTTCGCTCGAGGGAACGAGGGGGGCAGGGCCTCAAGTCCCTCGTGAGGGGTGCCATGCGGCCCTCCAAAAAAGGAACTCCGGCGGGCCGATCCCGCCGGAGCTTGCCGTCCTATCAGCTGTCACGCAGCTGTCACGCAGCGAGCTTCTGCGCAACCTTGAGTGTTTCGGGCTTGCGGCCCGCGACGAAGAATTCGAAGACCAGTGCGCTGAGCACGCCCAGCGCCGCGATCATCAGGCCGACCGCGGCGTACACGGTGTAGGTGCCGAGCGTCGACCAGCCCCACGAGTTGAGAAGGGTTCCACGAAGCATTTCGCCCATGAAGAGCGTTGTCTTCTGGCCGGCGAGAGTCGCCGACTGTGCCTGCAGCGTCGCGTAGTTGGGGTCAGTCACAGGGGTTGCGGCGAGCTGCTTGGCAACCGTGCTGTTCAAGCTGCTGACTTCGGAGTAGGTCTTGCCGGCGGCAACGCCTGCAAGGTGAACACCGATGAAGTCGTTGGCGTAAACCCTGGCCTTCTCACCGTTGTCGACCTGCTGGCCGGCGTACTGGGTGATCTCGGTCGGGAATTTCGCCGGGTCGAGAGCTCCGCCCGCCGTGACCTGGTCAGTGCCCGGGAAGAAGATCTTCTGCGCGACCAGCTGGTCGTGCACCATACCGGTCACGAAGTTTCCCTGAAAGAACAGGAAGCCTGACGAGGCCGCCAGGATGATCACGAGCATCGCCTGAAGAGAGATGATCCGCCACCGAATTGCCTTGTTCACGACTGTCTTCTCCTTGAATGGCCTCTGTCGAGGCGTTTGATTGAGCTTGGACGGCTCGTGTGCCTAGTGAAACCTGAATACGGATGGGTCGATACCGCCGCCTGGCCCTAACGGCACAGGGTCCCCGGCCCTGGCAGACCGGGACCATCGGCCCTGGGTCGATGACCTCACCCCTCGCACCTTTGACATAGAGGTGAAGGCAATGGCATGGACAGTCGGCGACGTGATGACGAACGAGGTCGTGACGGTCGGGCGAAGGACCGACTTCAAGACCTGCGTGGACTTGCTTCGGACCAAAAGCGTGAGCGCGCTGCCCGTGGTCGAAGGCGACCATGTGCTCGGGATCGTCTCCGAGCATGACCTTCTGCTCAAGGAGGAGGAGCGCGGCGGCAACCACCTGAGGCGGCGCGAGCTGAACCAGGCGCGAGGCAGGACGGCCGGTGACGTGATGCACTCACCAGCGTTGTGCGTCGGTTTGGGGGCTTCGCTCGCCGAAGCTGCACGCTTGATGCACAAAAGGTCCGTCAAACGCCTGCCTGTCGTGGACGCCGCAGGCCGATTGGTGGGCATCGTGAGCCGCTCCGACCTGTTGAAGACCTACCTGCGCAGCGACGAGTCCATCCGGCGTGAAATCCGAGTTGAAGTGCTCGAGAAGGAGATGTGGATCGACAACAGTGCCATGGACGTTGAGGTCAAAGACGGCATCGTGGCGCTTTCGGGGGAGCTCGAAACCAAGAGTCTCGCCGACCTGGTGACACGCCTGGTTGGTGCGGTCCAGGGCGTGGTCGGTGTCGACAGCAGACTCGCCTTCCGTTTTGACGACACCCATATCAAGGCGCAGCTGCCACCCAACGCTCTGCAACTTTCGGCCAGCGAGAGGTAAGCATGAAAAGCGACCAGAACCAGCCAGACAGCGGCCTTGAGATCCTCTCGGAGCAACAGTGCCGCGAGCTCCTGTCCTCCCGCGACCTCGGGCGCATCGCCTTTCCGCTCGGAGAAGACACCGAAATCTTTCCCGTCAACTACTCCACCGACGGCACCATCGTCGTCTTCAGGACCGGAACCGGCACCAAGCTGGATCAATCGACGGTGACGAGGGTCGCGTTCGAGGTGGACGAATGGGATGCGGCCAGGGAAGTTGGCTGGAGCGTGGTCCTGAAGGGAGTGGCCCAGGAGGTGACCCGAGGCATCGACCCGTTCGCAGCCGCTCTGCGATCACGCCCGGTGGTCCCGCTGGCGCCCGGAGAGCACGACTACTGGATCGCCGTCTACCCCGCCACCATCAGCGGGCGTCGTTTCCGCCGCCAGACGTAATGAAAGGGCCGGAGAGACTCCGGCCCTTCCTCCCGTTGTGGGCGCGCTCAGGCCTTGACGGGCGAGGCTGCTTTGACCGGGGTGGAGGCTTTGACCGGGGTGGAGGCTTTGACCGGGATGCTCGTCGCCAGCGGCTTGCCGTTGGTGCCGGCCGCCCGTGGAATGCTGATCTCGAGCACCCCACTGTCGTACGTAGCCTTGATGTCGCTGTCCTTGACGCCCTTCGGAAGGGAGATGTGCCGCTCGAAGGTTCCGTAGCTGCTCTCCTTGCGGTAGTAGCCCTCTTCCTTGACCTCCTTCTCGAACTTGCGCTCGCCGGTCACCGTGAGGTCGTCCGCTTCGAACTTCACGTGGATGTCCTTCGGGTCCATACCTGGCAAATCCATGCGAACGACGAAGTCGCCGTTGCGAGCGAAGACGTCCGCCGTCGGGATGAAGTGCTTGTCCGGCGCCAGCGCGAGCAGCGGCCGGAACGGCCAGGGGCTGGTCAGCGTGCGAAAGAACTCCGCAAACGGGCGGTCGAGCTCGACGAGCTCATCTGAAACGGTGCGTGTTGTCATCATGCGCCTCCTAATTTCGACTAACTGTTGGTTCATTTCCAACTTAAGTGCACGCTCGCTCGCTGCCAAGGGCCATAGGTCGGTCGCGTATCAGGACCAATCGACTCAGCACATCGGGCCACGGGGCCTACGCGCACGGGGCCGTTGGGCACTGCCGCCAAAGCGCCCCTCAGCGCGACTCTGGAGGCACGATGGCCTGGCTGGCACTTCACGGTGTTCGGGACGTTGCGGGCGGCGGACACGTAGCAGCTCGCGTGATGCGGCTGCGCGACGGCAGGCGGCTGGCCTACTCCGAGCTGGGCGATCCCGGCGGCATGCCGGTCTTCCACCAGCACGGCATGCCGGGATCGCGATTGGAGCACCTGGGAGAGCCGGACCTCTACCGCCGGCTGGGCGTCCGGGTGATCACCCCTGACCGCCCCGGCTACGGCCTGTCCGATCCGCACCTTCACCGGCCCCTCCTGGATTGGCCGTTGGACGTCGCAGAGCTTGCGGACTTCCTCGGCATCTGCCGTTTCGGCATCACGGGTCTCTCGGGAGGTGGCATCTACGCTCTGGCGTGCGCAGCCGCAATTCCAGACCGGCTCACCGGGGTGGTCGTGACGGGATGCCCCGGGCCGATGCAACGTGAAGGCGCGCTCACCGGCATGCGATTCCTGACACGAGCCGGCGTCTGGCTCGGATCTCGCCCGAACTGGCTGCTTGACAGTGGCGCAGCCGTGGTCAGCAAGCTCGCCCATCGATACCCACGATTTTTCGTGGAGCAGGCCAATCGAGACAAGCCTCCGGTTGATCGGCGCTGGCTCTTAATGCCGGAGGTCATGGTGGGAGCCACCGACACCCTGCGCGAAGCGCTCCGACCTGGCGCCTGGGGTTACGTCGAGGACGTCCGAGCCCTTGCGCGGCCATGGGGATTTGCGCTGGAAGACATCAGGGTTCCCGTCCAGCTGTGGCATGGGGACGAGGACACTGTCATTCCGGTTCACCACGGTCAATACCTCGCATCCGTCATCCCTGGCGCGACCCTTCGAATCTGCCCCGGGGAGGCTCACATGCTGATGTGGAACCACCTCGGCGAGATCCTCATGGCAGCCGCTGGCATGCAGTCGATACCGGCTTCGACATGCGGGTTCCCAAACATCGGTCCCAATACGGGCGGGCCGTTGGACCCTGCTCAGCCAACCGAGGTCTGGCGGACACTCATCTCATCCTGAATTGAGGTGAACGACATGTTCAAGCACATCCTCGTGGCCATCGACGGTTCCACCTACTCGCAGCAGGCGCTGCCCACAGCGATCGAGGTGGCGCGGAGGTTCAACAGCGACGTCCTGGTCCACCATGTGAGCGAGCACGACCGCGGACGCGCAGTTGTGTACTCGCTCGAGAGTCCCGCCGATGCCACACGCCTCGTGGGCAACGCGGTCAAGCAGATTCGCGACGCCGGCATCACCGCCAAAGGCCACTTGAGCGAGGTCGCCGCCGGCCACGTGGCGAAAGCAATCATCGAGACGGCAAACGCCAACAATATCGACCTGATCGTGATGGGCTCCCGGGGCCTTTCGGATGTCCAGGGCCTGCTGCTCGGCAGCGTTACCCACAAGGTCATCCAGATGGCGGGTATCCCAGTACTCGTCGACCGGACCCGTGGAGTCAAGGAGACAAGCGCTGAGGCCGCGCCCGAGCCGACCGGCAAAGCCGCCTTGGTCACCGCATAGGCAGCAGAAACTGGAGCCGGGAGCCGTGTTGGGCCACCCGGCTCCAACCTTGTTTGCTCAGCCGACTCCCCGCCTCGACATCAAGGCCGCGGCCGCGGCCGCACGGTCCAGCGAGACGCCAGCCGCTCGATCTGGACGATGGCGTCAGAGGGCCGCCAACGGGCGATCGGCAGGTGGGGTAGTTGCGGGCCCCGGCCGAAGAAGAACGACTTGCCGAATTCGACCAGTGTCAGGTAGACGACCACCATCAGCGCCAGGATCGCGAGAAAGCCGAGAGGCAGGGGCGTGAACCCGAACAGGGCGCCGAGGGGTGTGAAAGGGAGGAACAGGCCCACCGCCACGCTGCCGATCGTTCCCACGGTCAACGCCCGACCAGGGCGGCTGCGGAAGAACGGTGAGCGGCGCGTGCGAATGGCGAAGATGACCAGGCTCTGCGTCGCCAGCGATTCGGTGAACCACGCGGTCTGAAACAGGCTTCCACGCGCGTGGAATATGAACAGCATGACCCCGAAAGTCATGAAGTCGAAGATCGAGCTGATCGGACCGAAGAAGAGCATGAAGCGGCGGATCAAGTGGATGTCCCACTGGGCGGGGCGCTCCAACAGTTCGGGATCGACCAGGTCGGTCGGAATGGTCATCTCACCACTGTCGTAGAGCAGGTTGTTGAGCAAGATCTGGGTTGGGGTCATCGGCAGAAAGTTCAAGAGAAGAGAGCCGCCCGCCGCGCTGAACATGTTGCCGAAGTTGGAGGAGGTCCCCATCAGCACGTACTTCATCGTGTTGGAGAAGATCCGCCGACCCTCCAGAACGCCCCCGGCAAGAATGCCTAGATCCTTCCCTAACAGGACGATGTCGGCGGCATCTTTGGCGACCTCGCTGCCCGTGTCGACTGAGATTCCGACATCGGCATCACGGAGCGCCACGGCGTCATTGACACCATCGCCGAGGAAGCCAACGTCCTTGTTGAGGCCGCGATGGGCAGTGATGATCCTCGACTTCTGTTCGGGCGAAACCCTGGCGAAGATTCCGGTCCTCGGAATCCGCTCGAGCAACTCCTTATCGCTCAATTTCTCGAGCTCGGGCCCGGTGATCGACTCACCGAAGTCGAGACCGAGCGCGCGGCAGACAGCTTCGGCCACCAGCGGGTTGTCGCCGGTCACGAGCTTGACCTCGATCCCGAGGGCTTTGAGCTGAGCCAGGGATGCGGCGGCGTCGGCCTTGGGAGCGTCGAGAAAAGTAATGAAGCCCTTCAGCTCGAGCTCTCGCTCATCGGACAGAGTGCATCTCGGCTCGTTCCCCCAGGGGCGCGTCGCCACCGCAACCACGCGCGCACCCGATGCGAACAGGCGGTCCAGTGTGGCCTGGGCCACCGGAGCCACGTTCAGGCAGCGTGGCAGGAGAGATTCTGGAGCGCCCTTGGTCACGAGCGTCCGGATTCCGCTGGGGCCTTCGACGATGGTCGACATCAATCGTCGTTCGTGATCGAAGGGCAGCTCGTCGATGCGTTGATAGCCCGGCGGAACGAGGCCGGCTCCCAGCAAGGCTTCATCCAGGGCGTTGCCCGACGCGCCGGGATCCAGGCTCGCGCCGGAGGCACAGAGCAGACCGAGCCGCAAGACTTCATCGCTCGAGACCCCGGCCGGGTCGATCGCCTCCTTGTAGCTGATCCGGCCTTCGGTCAGGGTGCCTGTCTTGTCGGTGAAGAGGATCTCGATGTTTCCGAGGTCCTCGATGCTGACCAGCCGCTTGACCACGACGCGCTGACGAGCGAGCCTGCGAGCTCCTGAAGCCAGGCTGACCGTGACGATCGCCGGAAGGAGCTGCGGGGTGAGCCCGACCGCGATCGCAAGAGAGAACAAAGCCGATTCAAGGAGCGGCCGCCCCAGCAGCGAGTTCGCGACGAAGATGCCACCCGCCAGCACCGCGGTCACGCGCACGAGCAGGATCGAGAAGCTGCGCAGCCCGCGTTGAAAGACCGTTTCCGGCTGCCGTTCGCCCAGCCTGAGTGCAATCTTGCCGAATGCGGTGCGCGGCCCGGTCTGGAGGACGATGCCTCTGGCCGTCCCGCCCCGCACCGTCGTGCCCATGTAGGCGATTGATCGCAGCCCCAGCTCCATGAGGTCCGGCTGCTGCTCGGGCTCCGCCCGCTTGGTCTTCGCCATCGCCTCACCGGTGAGCACCGCCTCGTCGCACTCGAGCTCTCTGGCTTCGAGCAAGCGAAGGTCGGCTGGAACAAGGTCGCCCGTTCGAAGCACGACGACGTCACCCGGCACCACCTCGGTGACATCCACCGGCACCTGGGCTCCATCCCGAAGCACCAGCGTCCGGTGGTGGATGCTCGCATGGAGCGCCTCGACAACTCGCTCGGATCGGTACTCGTTGAAGAACCCGAGGCCGACGCTGAGGCCGACGATCGCCAGGATGATGACTGCGTCCGTGCGCTCGCCGACGATCAGGGAGATGATCGTCGCCGCCGCGAGCAGGATCAGCAGCGGATTGCGCAGCTGGCGACCGAGCACCGCCAGAGGCTGAGCACCGTGGCTGCGAATCGCGTTGGGACCAAAGTGGCCGAGCCGCGCTGCCGCCTCCTGAGCCGGGAGCCCGGTGTCGGCGCTGGCCAGCCGGGCGACCACCTCAGTTGGGTTCAGCCGCGCCGCTTCGATGAGCTCGATGCCCGCCAGCATCGGAGACGGAGTCTGGGGGCTCGCAATCGTCACGCGCCTCATTTAACTCTCGCCGGCCACAAGCGCAGCCAGAGTCGAACGGCCCGTCCGCGCAAGGTCACTCGTACATATCGCGAATTGCCTGGACGCGTCAGCGTTTGCGATGTGAAGGTAACCGAGATCATGTCTTCGCCGGTGATCACTGTCACCCCGGAGACCGGAATCAAGACGGCGGCCAAGCTCCTGGTGAAGCACGCCATCTCAGCGTTGCCCGTGGTCGACTCGACGGGCCGGCTGGTAGGCATCGTCTCCGAGGCTGACCTGATCTCTCTTGAGGCGAGACCTGATCCACGCTCGCAAGCAACTCCTCTGGCACCGACCGCCGGCAGCACACCGCGTAGCGTCGCCGACGTCATGACTCGAGACGTTGTCGTGGTCAGCGCCAAGAGCGAGGTAGCACAAGCCGCCAGGACGATGCTGAACCGGGGCGTGAAGCGAGTCCCCATTGTGAACTTGCGCCGCGTTGTCGGGATTGTGAGTCGCCGGGACCTGGTCAAGGTCATCGCCCGGTCAGACGAGCAGATCGAGAGCAACATCAACAGCCTGCTGGCCGATCTCGGGCTGATGACCGCAGGAGCCAGAGTCAAGGTCGCCGACGGGGTAGCCACGGTGCCGGTTGATTTCGAAGGAGTGGCCCGCAGGCTCGTGGAGTCGGCTGTCCTCCAGGTTGCCGGCGTGCTCGAGGTCCGTTTTGCCGCGCCGAAAGCCGGCGCCAAGGTCCGCTAGAACGCCGATGTTGCGCTGGGCGCTGCGCCACCGACCGACACCGAGACGCCGGCTGCACAGCGCCAGCCTCCCGATCGTGCCGTCGGGACCGACCCGGCCGGAGGCCCCGCCTCTGGAAGGGAGTCCACTCGCCATCCTCCTCATAGTCCTGGGCTTTGTCGTGATGGGCACAGCCCTTTGGCTGGCGGGAGCGCATTCGGCGGCAGACCTCGCATGGGCGGCCGCGGTGACGCTGGCGCTGATCCCTTTGGGGATCTCCGTGGCGCGGGATCTGCTCCACCGCGAGACGGGTGTCGATCTCATCGCGCTGATGGCCATGGCCGGGTCGCTCGTGCTGGGCCAATACCTGGCCGGCGCGGTGGTTGGGCTCATGTTGTCGGGCGGCCAGGCACTGGAGCGGTACGCGAGCTCGCGCGCGCGGCGTGAGCTGTCGGCCCTGCTCGCGCGCGCGCCTCGCGTGGTGCATCGGTACGAGGGCGGCGTCCTGACATCGCCGGACATTGCCGACGTGAAGCAAGGCGACCGGCTCCTGGTGAAACCGGGCGAGGTCGTGCCGGTGGATGGCCTCATCACCTCGATGGCGGCGATCCTCGACGAAGCGGCCCTCACCGGTGAGTCGCGGCCGGCCGAGCGATTGAAGGGAGACAGGGTTCGCAGCGGTGTCGTGAACGCCGGAGCTCCGTTCGATATGCGCGCCGTCACTACCGCAGACGAAAGCACCTATGCGGGCATCATCCGCCTTGTCCGCGGAGCCCAGGCCTCTAAGGCACCGTTCGTGCGGCTGGCAGATCGCTATGCGCTCTGGTTCCTGCCGCTGACGCTCGGCGTTGCAGGCGTGGCATGGGCGATATCGGGCGACCCGGTCAGAGCCCTCGCCGTGCTCGTCGTCGCAACGCCATGCCCGTTGATCCTAGCGGCACCTGTCGCGATCGTTGCCGGCATCTCGCGGGCTGCGCATCGCGGCGTCATCGTCAAGGGCGGCGGAGCGCTCGAGACTCTCGCCCGCGCGAGAACGCTTGTGTTCGACAAGACAGGCACGCTGACTTCCGGCTCAGCCAAGGTCGCCTCCATCGAGGTATTCGGAACCATTGACGCCGACGAGCTATTGGGCCTCGCGGCGTCGCTCGATCAGGTCTCGCTGCACGTGTTCGCGAACGGGATAGTCACCGCAGCTCGGAAACGCCGCCTCGATCTCGAGTTCCCCACCGACGTCCGCGAGCACGGAGGCAAGGGAATCGAAGGCGCGGTCGGCCTGCGGCATGTTGCGCTCGGACAGGCCAGGTGGCTGTCGGCCGGCCGCCCGCTGCCGGACGCCGCCGCCGAGCTACGTCGCCGCATCGCCCTTGATGGGGCCATGGCGGTGTTCGTGTCGGTCGACGGCGCGATGGCCGGGGCACTGGTCATGGAGGATCCTGTGCGGGCTGAAACGCCACGCGCCCTGCGGACCCTTCGCCTGGCTGGCATCACTCGAATCGTGCTGTTGAGCGGTGATCGACCCGATGTTGCCAACGCGGTGGGCCGCGCGCTCGGCGTGGATGTTGTCTTGTCCGAGCACAGCCCGGAGCAGAAGGTGCAGGCAGTCCTGCACGAGCGCGCGCGCGCCGTGACGGTCATGGTTGGCGACGGCATCAACGATGCCCCCGCTCTGGCGGCGGCCGATGTCGGGATCGCCATGGGCGCGCGAGGGTCGACAGCCTCATCGGAGGCCGCCGACGCTGTGATCGTCGTCGACCGGCTGGATCGTGTCGCAGAGGCGCTTCTCATCGCGCGGCGCGCTCGCGACATCGCCGTACAGAGCGTCCTGGCCGGCATGGCCTTGTCGGTTTTTGGCATGGCCCTCGCGACAATCGGCGTCCTGCCGCCGGTGGCTGGGGCTTTCTTTCAAGAGGCAATCGATGTCGCGGTGATCCTCAACGCGTTGAGGGCTATCGGGGGCGGGGGGCACATCGAGCCAGAGGCAGAAGACATGGAGGTCGATGATTTCTCATCCGTCAACTCAACCGGCGAGAGTGGCGCGGCCGAACAGATCGCTGCGGTCCCCGCGGTAGCGGGCCGATAGGCCCTTTTGCATCACGGCGCTGCGCGAGATGGTTGCAGGTGAGCAGCAGATGACCTGGACTGTGTCGGACGTGATGACAAACGACGCTGCCGCGATTGGGCAGGCGACTGAGCTGGTGGCGGCGGCCGTCGTGGCGACCACCCCCAGCACGTCGCTGGCCGATGCTGCGAGCCTGATGTTCCAGCACCGGATTCCGGTGCTGCCCGTGGTCGACACCCGGAAACAACCTGTAGGTATCGTCAGCCGGACGCAGGTGCTGAAAGTGTTCCTCCGCAGTGACGAGGCAATCCGCCGAGAGGTCGTCCGGATCTTCCATGACGCGGCCTCGGTTACAAGGCACCGGGTCGAGGTCGAGGTGACAGGTGGCCTGGTTCGCCTTCACGGCGCAATCGAACAGGAACTCCCCAAAACTTTGCTCAAGCGAATCGCCGGCGTGCCGGGCGTGGTCGGGGTGAAGAGCGGGCCGGTCGGCGAGCTCAGCGTGCCCCGATCGGGGGCCTCGGCGAACCGGGTTCGAGCCTGATCCGAGCGTCCACCGCAACGGCTCCCTCGGCATGAACGATCAATGGGTTCAGGTCCATCTCGATGACCTCCGGATGCGCCTCGACCAGGGCGCTCACGCGTAGGAGCACGTCCTCGAGGGCAGATACGTCAGCGGGAACGGCCCCTCGGTAGCCATCGAGGAGCGGGAACGTCTTGAGCGATCGGATCATCCGGCCCGCCTCTCCTCGCGTGATCGGCGTGATGCGGACCGCCACGTCCTTTACCAACTCGGTCGCCGTACCTCCCGCTCCACATGCGACCACCGGGCCGAAGTGCTGGTCCTGGACGACGCCCACGATCATCTCAACGCCCTTGGAGACGATGGGCTGCACCTCGTAGCCGGTGACGTGGTGGCCTGACTGCTCGAGGCTCGCCGCCATGTCGGACGCAGCTTTTTCGACGGCTTCTTCGCCCTTGAGATCGAGGTGGACGGCGCCGGCGTCCGACTTGTGCAGCAAGCCGGGCACTATCGCCTTGAGCGCCACCGCCGTGCCGAGTTGGCCGGCCTCCCGACCGGCGTCATGCGGCGAGTCCGCGAAACGCGTTTCCACCATCGGGATTCCGTAACACGCGACCAACTCCTCCAGCGCGCGCGGTGTCATCCAGCCGCCTCCCTCGGCAAGCGAAGTGGCGATGACCGCCGCCGCCCTGTCGCGGTCGATACCGTCGAGCACAGCTGCAGGCTCTTCCGGCATCGCGCGCCAGGAGCCGTAGCGCGCGGCGAGGCTGAGCGCACGCGCTGCTTCTTCGGGGAACGGATAGTGCGGAACCCCAACTCCCTCGGATCGGATGACGCGCGGCGCGGACTGCTTCGACATGAAAACACTGAGCAGTGGAATCGGCCGAGGCAGGTTCTTCGCCGCGCGCTGGATCGCGCGGACCACTTCGGGAGCCTTGGTGACGAGGGGAGGCGTGAAGATGACGATCAGCGCGTCGACTTCTTCAGACGCCGCGAGTATCCCGATCGCCTGGCTGTAGTCCGCAGCACTCGCCGATGCGATCATGTCGACCGGGTTGCCGCTGGACGCGGCGGCCGGTAGGAACGCCGCCAGCTCGGCCCGCACTTTCTCTGAAAGGGGAGGCACGACAAGGCCATTGGCCTCGCAGGCATCGGCGCCGAGGATCCCCGGCCCGCCGGCGTTGGTGACTATGCCCACCCGATTGCCCGGAGGCAGCGGTTGGCTGCCCAGCAGCAGAACGGCGTCGAAAAGCTCGGCGAGCGTGTCGGTTCGGATCACGCCTGCCTGCTGAAAAAGCGCGTCGACGGTGATGTCGGAGGCAGAGAGCAAGGCGCCGGTGTGCGAAGAGGTGGCTCGGTTTCCCGCGGGTGACCGCCCGCCCTTGACCGCGAGGATCGGCTTGGACCGGCTGACCCTGCGTGCGATGCGCGCGAACTTGCGAGGGTTGCCAAAGGACTCGAGGTACAGCATTATCAAATCGGTCGCGGCGTCCGCCTCCCAGTACTGCAGGAAGTCGTTGCCGGACAGGTCGGCCTTGTTGCCAACCGATACGAACGAGGAGATCCCCGACCCCAGGGCCTGCGCCCGCGCCATCACGGCGATGCCGAGTCCGCCGCTCTGCGAGAGGAACCCGATGCGGCCGAGAGTGGGCGCGTCAGGAGCAAACGTCGCGTCGAGCTTCACGTCCGCGGCCGTATTGATGACGCCCATGCAGTTGGGACCGACCAGCCGCATCCCGGCATGCCGGCAGATCTCGAACAGCTGCCGCTGAAGATCGACGCCCTCCCCGCCGACCTCCGCGAAACCTGCGGAGATCACGACCAGCGCCCGAACCCCCTTGGCCGCGCACTGGCGGGCGATCTCGAGCACACCCGCCGCCGGAACCGTGATGACCGCCATCTCGAGGTCTCCAGGAATGTCGAGCACCGAAGGATAAGCGGCCACACCCTCGATCTCGGTCGCCGAGGGATTGACCGGATAGAGGGTGCCTTGGAAACGAGTGGCCACGAGATTGTGGAACAGCTCCGCGCCGATGCTGCCACGGTGCCGCGAGGCGCCGACGACCGCCACCGAGTGCGGCGCCAAAACGTGGCTCACCGCCGCCACTGCGGCGATGCGTTCGCGATCTTCGAACCGACGCAAGGCCTCTGGCGCCAGCACCGTCGGTATCTCGGCGTGTATCTCGCCGGGCTCTGAGCGCACGGTGACCGGAAAGCCGCTCTCCCGCAGCACGTTGAGCATGCGATGGTTCTCGGGCTTGACGATCGCCTCCAACACGTCGATCCCGGATCCTGCTGCCGCTTCCGCCAGCTGCCCCAGGAGGATCGTGCCGAGGCCGCGGCTCTGATAGCCGTCCGCGACAGCCAGCGCCAGCTCCGCTTTCCCGGGCTCGGTCTCGACGTACATCGCGTGCCCGACGATCTGGCGGCTGGCTCCGCCGATCACCACCAGGCCGTAGCGGCTCCTGTAGTCGACGTCGACGAGCTTCTTGGCCAGGGCGTCGGCATGGGCGATGGCAGCGAAGAACCGAAAGA
Organism: Candidatus Dormiibacterota bacterium; assembly: GCA_043738605.1. Classification (GTDB taxonomy): domain Bacteria; phylum Chloroflexota; class Dormibacteria; order Dormibacterales; family Dormibacteraceae; genus Palsa-872. The sequence continues at coordinate 31,069 of JAYUFT010000026.1, forward strand.
CTCGAGACTCGATCGAGAGATCGGTGAAGAAGCGGGCTAGATCGGCTTCGTCGTCCGGACGAATGGGCCGCACGGCCAGGGTGGAGCCATCGCGAAGCACGACAGTCGCCTCGCGATGCGCAGGGTAGGCGGCGCTCACCGCGTCAGCATGCTACGAAACCGCTTTTGGCTGTTCGGGCATGATGGCCCTGAGAATCAGGGAATGACGACCAGCGATCGGGGACGGCTCGGAACAGCAGAGGGCGGCACGGTTGCGGCCCCATTGAGTCCAGAGGCATCGCGCCGCATCGACGCGTACTGGAGGGCTGCGAACTACCTGTCGGTCGGACAGATCTACCTGCTCGACAACCCGCTGCTCAAAGAGCCGCTGAAGCTCGAGCAGATCAAGCCGCGCCTGCTCGGCCATTGGGGCACGACTCCTGGCCTGAACCTGATCTACGCGCACGCGAATCGCGTCATCAAGGAGCGCGACCTCGACGCGATCTACATCATGGGGCCGGGTCATGGCGGGCCGGCGGCGGTCGCGAACGCTTACCTGGAAGGCACGTACACCGAGGTCTATTCCGAAATCACGCGGGATGCGGATGGCATCCGCAAGCTGTTCCGGCAGTTCTCGTTTCCGGGTGGCATACCGAGCCATGTCGCCCCCGAAACGCCGGGCTCGATCCACGAGGGCGGCGAGCTCGGTTACGCGCTGGTGCACGCGTATGGCGCGGTGTTCGACAACCCCGGCCTGACAGTGTTCTGCGTCATCGGCGACGGCGAGGCGGAGACCGGACCGCTGGCCGCGAGCTGGCATTCGAACAAATTCGTGAACCCTCGGCGCGACGGAGCGGTCCTGCCGATCCTGCACCTGAACGGATACAAGATCGCCAACCCGACGGTGCTGGCGCGAATACCGGAAGCGGAGCTGGCCAGGCTGCTCGAGGGCTACGGGCACTCGCCGATATTTGTGACGGGCGACGAGCCTGCGGCGGTGCACCAGGCCCTGGCGTCCGCTATGGACGCTTGCCTCGACGAGATCGCCCGTATCCAGAAGGCGGCTGCCCCAGGCGGCCAGAGCGGACATCCCCGCTGGCCGATGATCGTTCTTCGCACACCAAAAGGTTGGACAGGACCCAAAACCGTTGATGGGCTGCAGGTCGAAGGCACATTCCGCGCTCACCAGGTCCCTGTCACCGACTTCAAGGCCAAGCCGGACCATTTGCAGATCCTCGAGGCATGGATGCGCAGCTACCGCCCAGAGGAGCTTTTCGATGGCAACGGCCGCCTCGTCTCAGAGCTCGCCGAGCTGCCACCGCGCGGCGCGCGACGCATGAGCGCCAACCCGCACGCCAACGGCGGCGCGCTGCTCGAGGACCTGCGGCTGCCCGACTTCCGCGACTACGCAGTGAAGTTTCCTCAGCCCAGCATCACGAGAAGCGAAGCCACCCGCGTTCTGGGCGCGTACCTGCGCGACGTCATCGCTCGCAACCCCAACAACTTCCGGATCATAGGCCCGGACGAGACCGCATCCAACCGGCTTGGCACGGTGTTCGAAGCAACCGACCGGGCCTGGGACGCGGAGATCCTGGTCGGCGACGATCACCTATCTCCGGATGGGCGGGTCATGGAGGTGCTCAGCGAGCACCTGTGCGAGGGTTGGCTCGAGGGCTACCTGCTGACCGGCCGCCACGGCCTGTTCAACTGTTACGAGGCCTTCATCCACATCATCGACTCGATGTTCAACCAACACGCCAAGTGGCTGAAGGTCACACGCGATATCCCGTGGCGCCGGCCGATCGCGTCTCTCAACTACCTGCTCTCGTCGCATGTCTGGCGCCAGGACCACAACGGGTTCTCCCACCAGGATCCAGGCTTCATCGATTACGTCGTCAACAAGAAGGCCGAGGTCATACGCGTTTATCTCCCTCCGGATGCCAACACCCTGTTGTCGGTCGCAGACCACTGCCTTCGGAGCCGCAACTACGTCAACGTGATAGTGGCCGGCAAGCAGCCCACCCTCAACTACCTTTCGATGGACGAGGCGGTTGCGCACTGCACGCGCGGACTCGGCATCTGGCAGTGGGCAAGCAGCGACGAGGGCGGGGATCCCGACGTGGTGATGGCCTGCGCCGGCGACACACCGACCCTCGAGACGCTGGCCGCGACTGACCTCCTTCGGCGCCATCTCCCCCAGCTCAAGGTCCGCGTCGTCAACGTGGTCGACCTCATGCGGCTACAACCGGCCAACGAGCACCCGCACGGCCTGTCTGACGACGAGTTCGACGCCCTGTTCACCACCGACCGGCCGGTCATCTTCGCCCACCACGGCTATCCGTGGCTGATCCATCGCCTCACCTACCGGCGCACCAACCACGCCAACATCCACGTGCGCGGCTACAAGGAAGAAGGCACGACCACGACTCCATTCGACATGGTCATGCTCAACGACCTTGATCGTTTCCATCTGGTGATGGACGTGATCGACCGCGTTCCGGGCCTGGGTTCGAAGGCCGGCCACATCCGCCAGGAGATGGCTGACGAGCGACTCCGTCTTCGGCAGTACACGCGTGACTTCGGTGACGATCCCGATGACATTCGCGGCTGGACCTGGCCGTACTAGGTCGGGGCGTGCGCGTACTGGTTGTCAACGCCGGCTCGAGCTCGCTCAAGGTGAGCCTGGTCGGCCCGGACGATGCCATTCTCTCCAAACACGAATTCGACGCTGTCGGCGGGCGGTTCGAAGAAGACAAGCTGAGAGAAGCAGTCAGCTCGATGGACGGATTCGAAGCCGTCGGCCATCGCGTGGTCCACGGGGGCTCGCGTTATTCGGCGTCGGTGCGGATCAGCCCCGACGTTATCGATTACCTGGGGACCATCACCGACCTCGCCCCGCTCCACCTCCCGGCCGCACTTGCAGGAATCGCAGTCGCCGCCAAGGCGTTTCCCAACGTCCCCGCGATCGCTTGCTTTGACACCGCATTCCACTCGCGCATGCCGGCGGCGGCATCGACTTACGCCATACCGGAGGAATGGCGGGAGCGCCACGGGATTCGCCGTTATGGCTTTCATGGCTTCTCCCATTCGTATGCCGCACGCATGGCAGCTCAGCTGGTCGGCAAACCCGAGAGCGAGCTGCGGGTGGTCACATGCCACCTCGGCTCCGGCGCATCGCTCGCGGCTGTGTCGGGCGGCCGGTCGGTGGATACGACGATGGGTTTCACGCCGCTCGAGGGCCTGGTGATGGCGACTCGCTCAGGCAGCGTCGACCCGGGAATGTTGCTCTGGCTCGAAAGGCACGCAAAGTTGACAGAACCGCAGCTCAACGATGCACTCGACAGGAGATCCGGCCTGCTCGCGTTGGCCGGCACCGCAGACATGCGCGAGCTTTTGCAGCACGCTGCGGCGGGCGACGCGAAGGCAGCGCTCGCGTTTGACGTGTATGTCCACCGACTTCGCGCTTGCATCGCGTCGATGGCCGCTGCGATGGGTGGCCTCGACGCTGTGGTCTTCACGGGCGGGGTGGGCGAGAATGCACCGGCCGTGCGCGCAGCGGCGGCGGGTGGGCTGAGCTTTCTCGGCATGGCGATCGACCCGGCGCGGAACGCGGAGGCCGCCGGGGACGCCGATATCAGCACCCACCACGCACGCGTCCGCACCCTGGTGATCCACGCCCACGAGGATGTCGAGGTGGCGCGCGACGTGCGCGCGGTGCTGTCAAAGCACTCCTAGGCGCAGCGTTCGAGCGGGACTAAAGTCCCGGCCCAGAAGGGACTCCCGGCCCTGCCGGCTGCGAGCTATCGAGTTCAAAGTGGCGGTCAATGACTACTGAACTGGAGAATTTGTGACATGGATTCACCCGCGACCTACCTTCACTGGGGATTCATCTATATTTCGTGGCCGAACCTTCTTGTCATCGTGGGGATGCTCGTCCTGTTTGCGATCGCGATGATCGCTCCGTTCCCACACTCGGAGGGGACCGACGATGGCAACGCTGAGTAAGCCCGCGAGCTGGACGCTGCGCGTCCGCCAGGCGGTCGACAGCCACTTGCCGATGGACCACCTGCTCCCAGACCGCCAGCCCTATTACGTCGGCTCCTGGGTCTACGTCTTCGGTGTGGTCTCGATCGCGGCGCTCGTCTGGGTCGTCGGGAGCGGCGCCGTACTGTCGTTCTTCGGGCCGCAGTGGTGGCATGACTCTCGCGTGGGGCACTTCTTCAACAGCCTCCACTTCTGGTCGGTGCAGCTGTTCTTCATCTTCATGGTCCTGCACCTTTGGGGCCAGTACTTCATGGCGGGATGGCGCAACGGTAGGGCGGCGACCTGGATGATCGGAGTCGTCATCTTCGGCACCAGCATCCTGACCGCATTCACCGGGTACGTGGCGCAGCAGAACTTCGACGGGCAGTTCATTGCCACCAACGCCAAGGACGCGATGAACGGAGCCGGAGTGGGAGCCTTTTTCAACGTCTTGAACTTCGGCCAGATGTACGGGCTGCACGTGATGCTGCTGCCGATTGGCGTCACTTTCCTGGTCGTAGCGCACATCGTCATGGTGCGCGCGCGCGGCGTTGTGAAGCCCATTGACGCCGAGGGAGGGGCGCGGTCATGAAGTCGATGGGTCAGACCCAAGAGGAGTACTACCGAGGCGTCCGCATGGTGCCGTATGACCTGGTCAAGGAGCTCGCCATCGCGCTCGCGGCTATCGGCGTGCTCACCATTGGCCTTGCCGCCTTTCTTTCGTCTCCTGACGTCCCGCCCGTGACGATCGCGACGTGGTCGCAGACCGATCCGGTCGACTTTGTCACCACCGCGACCGGCGAGCTCGCCGGGACCACCACGAGCGCTGGGTATGGGCAGCCGTACAACTCCACGCCCGACGCCAATCAGAGCTGGGGCCCGATTGCGCCGCAGGCGTGGTTCGGTGTGCGCATCCCTGTCGACTCGGCCAATGCCTTCGTGATCGAACCCTTGAAGCGCGCAAGCTTCGGCGACACCGCGCTCGGTGCGGCGCTGAGCAAGTGGCAGAGCGCGACCGCGGAGCAGCAAGGCAAGTGGCTCGACGCCTACACCAAGGCGTTGCCCGACGCCACCCTGGCCGATGGCAAGGTGTCAGTCGCTGCCGGCAATTACGGCCCGTTGCCGGTGATGATGGCAAGCCTCCTGGGAGTGGCCCAGTCCGGCGGCCTGGACGGCCTGCTGGTTATAAGCGGGCGCTTTTACCAGACCGACTACACGCAGCCGCTCCTCTTCATCGCCGACAGCGGTTACCTCGATGGCCTGGTCGCAAATGCCAACCTGGCCGGGGACCATTGGGGCGTGATGAACGAGACGGGCCAGTACCCGGGCCAAACGTGGCTGTGGCTCTTCAGCTTCTGGTACCAGGTCTTCCCGTTCACGAGCGACACCGGTTTCATTGGGTTGAACGGAGGCAATGCCGACCTCGGGATCATCCTCATCATGACGGCGCTCACAGTCCTGCTGGCGCTCGTGCCGTTCATCCCGATCCTGCGTGACATCCCACGGTGGCTGCCGCTGCACCGCCTGATTTGGCGCCGGTACTACGCGCCGAAGAAAGTCGGCTCAGCCCGGACTTGAGCTCCAGGCGCTGAGGCTGCCTTAGCCCGGCGGCGCCGAGTCCTTCTTGCGCATCGCCGCCGCGAGCTCGTCGGCCACGTCCTTGAAGGTTTCCGCGAGGGCCGAACCGAAAGATCGTGCCGCCTGGCGCGTGCCCTGGCGCACGTCGGGATCGCGGGTCGCGCGCCCGAGCGCCTCGAACACCTCATCGGCAGCCTTGCCCAATTTGTTCAAGGATGTTTGGAGATCGCCGTCCTCGGTAGTCGCCGGCTCGTAGTGGCGGCGAAGCTCATCGCGGAGCGATCTCATGTCGGCCTGGAACTGGTCCCAGGCTGTCTGAACTTCGGTTTTAGGTGTGCTCATTGGCTGTCTCCTTATGGCCAAAAGGTACAGCGGATCGGTGCGCAGCAGCCCCTGCTGTAGGCCCCGGACCGTAAGTGACCATCGGCCCTTTGAAGCCTGCCATGCGTGCCGCCTAATGGTCATGTCGGGCGCAGATCGTCCATTCGCGACTCGACGGAGGTGATTCGACATGAACAGCATCGTCATTTACGGATCGCGACATGGAAACACCCACAAGATCGCCGAGGCGATCGCGAACGAATTGCGACGCCACGGTACCGTCCATCTGTTCTCGGTTGACCACGCGCCTGCCACGATTCCCGCGAAGACCGACCTCCTGGTGGTCGGCGGCCCCACCGAAGCGCATCGCATGACCCAGCCGATGGTGACCTTTTTCGACCAGTTTGGGAACAGCGAGCTGGAGGGCATCGCAGCTGCGGGATTCGACACCCGCTTGACGTGGCCCCGATGGCTCTCGGGCTCAGCTGCCACCGGCATCACGGTAAGGCTCCGCAAGGCCGGCGCCAATGTGATCGACCCGGGGGCCAGCTTCGTCGTCGCCGGCAAGTACCCGGTGCTTGAACCCGGGGAGCTCGAGCGCGCCACCGCGTGGGCATGCTCGCTGGCCGGCAAGGTCGAGTCGCGCGTTCCGGCTGAGGCCGTCCGCTGACGCTGGGCACAACGAGGGTGTCCAGCCGGGCCTCCTCTAGCTACGCACTCCGTCTCAACGGAGGAAACAGGTCTGGCGGCCAGCTCGAAGGGCGGCTCGGTGGGCGTCGGAGCCTGTCAATGGCGCCGGGTGGCAGCTCCTTGAGCCGCCCTCCGGCGTTGGTTTCATGGAGAGCAGCGCTCGCAGTCTTGACCGCGGTCTTGACGACCTGATCCACTCGCCGGCGGCTCATGTAGTTGAACCCCATGACTTTCAAGTCCTCTAAGCTCGGCTCCAGGAGAAGGACGTGCTTGCCGGCGCGTTCAAGAGAGCGGATCTCCCGGTCGAGGATGACACGATTGCCCCCTCTGACCAGGCCTGCGATGGATCCCGTGGACTCGAACCAGCGCCCCCGATGGCGGGACGACATAGGGTTGAGGCACACGACCAGCTCGGCGTCGGTGGCCAGGATGAGGTCGAGGTTGGCAGGCGAGTACAGGCCGCCGTCGATGTAGCGCCGGTCGCCGATGGTCACCGGGAAATAGAAGCCGGGGATTGCACACGAAGCTGCAACGGCGTCAGCGAGCTCGGCTCGAGGCGCGCCTGGCCGGCCGAAAACAACTCTTGCACCGGTGCGATAGTCGATGGCGACGATCCAGACATTCGGATGAGAGCTCCATCCGCTCGGCACCAGCGTCCGGACTGCCTCTTTCAATGGCTCTGTTGAAATCACTCCGTGCGGCAGCCACGCGACGATTCCCAGCGGGCCGTACTTCCACGGCTCACGGAGGCTGCGCATCGCGAGGGCGGGCGAACCGAGGACTGGTCGCGGAAAGCTCCAGTGCATCCTGATGTCAGAACCAAATCGGTTGCTTCTTCGACCGACCTCGGAGAGACCCTCAAGCGATTGGCCTTCAACGTATGCCAGGAGGAGCCAGGGTGGTACTGCCGACGTGAGCAGGCCGGCGATCATCGCCCCGGCAGAGGTGCCCACAACGTAGTCGGCGGCGCCCGGATCCCACCCAGTCTCGGCGGCGATCGCGTTAAGAGCGCCGATCATCCACGCGCCGCCGACCAGGCCTCCACCGGAGAGCACCAGCGCGGTGCGCGTTGTGGCGGCCATCTGTCGCTACGCTCCGCCGGCGGGGACCCGCCTGTGGGAGCTCAGGCCCGGCTTGGGCTTGGCGTGAGGCAGTGGGTAGAGCCCGAACGCGAGTCGCGTGATCGCCCATCGCCGAACGCCGAACTCGTAAATGCCGAGAGTCAGGGCCGCCACGGTGACCAGGATCACCGCGAACTTAGGCCATGCCCCCAGGTTCCAGCTGACCACGAAGGACGCTATCAGCAGCACCACCGGATGGTGGATCACATATACGGGAAGGACCGATTCCTGGGCGTAATGCTGGGCGCGGCTCGGGAAGTTGAGCCAACGGAGTCCCAGGTAGAGGACCGCGTGCAACCAAGACCAGACGTACACACTCCATAGAAGCGCGTAGAGAGCCTGCATGACCGCCGAAGCCCTGGAGTCACCTGCCAGGTGGGATGGGGTGACCAAAGCCAGGATGCCGATCCCCAACATGGCGAGCACGCCACCGGCAAGGAGCCAGCGGATCTGACCTCGAATGAGAGCCTCGAAACGGCGGTCGCTGAAGATGACCGTCCCCCAGAGGAACACCAGCGTGTATGTAGCCACATCGGCCCAGTCCTGATATGCAGGAAATCGCCATCGGAGCGCCAGCTGGGTGAGCGCGAGCGGAGCCGCCAGCATCAAGAGGCCGGCCCGCCGGCTCGCGATCTGGACGAGCGCGGCGGTGAGGCGCCGCCCAGAGGGTCCGCGCAGCCAGAGCACAGCCGGCAAGCAGACGATCGAAATCACGAACAAGTAGCCGAGGAACCAGAGGTGCAGCCAGTAACGGCTCACGAACTGCAGCGTCCATTCGAAGTGGAACTCCCTGAAGAAACCCACATAGAAGGGCCAGAAGGTGTCTAGGGACGGCGGTGGGTTCTGGCTCGAGATGAACCTCTGCAGCGGAGAAAGGATCAGCAGCCCGGGAACCAGCGGCACGAGCAGGCGAAGGAAACGCTTGCGGATGAAGTCGGAGACATTGCGGGAACGCAGGCCGAACCAGGCATCCGCGCCGGCGATCAGGAACATCGCGGGTATGCCCCAGGGGAAGGTGAATCCGGCGAAGGCGGTCAGGACGAGGCTGCGATCGTGGTTGGAGACAAGCCACGTCCCCAACGAGAAGACAAGCGAGACGTGGAAGAGGACGATGCCGTAGACGATCAGCACCTTCAGCCAATCGAGGTAGTGGATGCGCTCCTGGCTCAACTCGAGGTTGAGTCTCCGTCCTTACGGACGGCTAGTCAGGGACCGAAAGACCCTTGAACTTACGGCCTCTCAGCAGCCAGGCGCCGGTGGTGATGAACCAGATGGTCAACACGACGGTGAACGGCCTCTGGAACAATCCGTCCGGGTAGTGCGTGAGCGGTCGTACAGCGACCGCCAGCGCCTCGATCCCGAAGGCAGCCAGGGCCGCCCCCAGCCATATCCGGCGCGGAGGGGCGAGATGGCGTTGATCTGCAGATCCCAGGAACAGCAGCAGCGGCGCCACGCTCGCCAGCGCGAAACACGTTTGCGCCATGGTGCCGTGCAGCAGGCCCTCGACGACCGAGCTCGGGTCTTGCGGAAAGGCGCCTGCGGCAACCAGGAAGACTCCGGAGGCGGTGACCATGAGGGCCCCGATGCTCCACGCCTGGCCGTGGCTGACCGCGTACAGGCCAAGACCGAGGATCACGGTAAGGACTCCGGGCACCAAGAAGAAGCCCAGGTCGAAAAGCCCGGAGTTCGGTGTGCCTCGGGTGGCGAGGTCGCTGAAGGGACGCGTCAGCAGGTTGTAGCCATACCGCGAGGTCCCCATCGTGAGGAACTCGGACCACATCAGGAAGGGAGCCGCCAGCGCGGCCCATCCGGCCGCACGGCGTAAGTCGACAGCGGGCACGGGACCGAATCTTACGACTGGCCGGCGAGCGATAGCTGGTATGTAGGGGGCCGCAGCCCCAAGGATCCAGGGCCATTGGGCCCATGCTCCGCCCGCGCATCGGCCGCACACTGCGTTCGGAATACGCGGGAGAGGTGACACCGATGAGGATCGAGACACTGTGCAGCGCTGGGGTGATCACCGCCGAGGTGACCGATACCCTCTTCGAGGCGGCTCAGACCATGGCGAGCAACCATGTCGGAGCACTCGCGGTTCTGGACGAGGGAGTCCTGGTTGGTGTCATCAGCGAGGCCGACCTGGTGACAGCAATCGCCGAGGAGGCGCCGATGGAGCTGACGACGGTTGACGAGTTCATGACCGCGGACGCGATCACTGTCACGCCGGGCGACGACGCTGGAATCGCCGCGAGGCGAATGGTCGAGAACGGAATCGGACACCTTCCGGTCATGGAACGAGACTCGACGATCGGGATGGTGTCGAAGGGCGACTTGCTGGCAGTCGGCGCGATCGCCGCGCCGCGCGAGCGCTAGGCCCCCGCGCCATCTGCGCCTTCGCAGTGCCGGAAACAAAAGTGTCCCGAGAAGACCTTTCCGCTTTCCCTTGAGTTCCTATTCGTCTTTCGGCTCCCGGTCTTTCGACTTTTTCGCCTAGGTCGACGTTCGGTATCTTTCGGTTTACCGTACTCAGTCCATCGGGACGCCATCAGGTTCTCACCGATGGCCGGTTTTGACGAGGGCCCTTCGACCCGGTGGATTCGGGACCGTGGCCCTGGACTAGACAGCCGCGCTCTGGAGGGTCCCTGTGAGTTCTAGCGCCCGCGTTCTCCCGACCTTCAATGGCCTCACCGAGGCGGAAGCGGCTCGTCGCGCCGAGCGAGGCCTCGCCAACACGGTGGTCGATGTCAGGAGCCGCAGCCTGGGCGACATTCTCAAGGCCAACCTGCTGACGCGCTTCAACGCGCTGTTGGGGTCGATGCTGGTCGTGATCCTGGTGGTCGGCCCGCTTCAGGACGCCATCTTTGGACTGATCCTGGTCGCGAACGCGCTGATCGGCATCGGGCAGGAGCTGAGGGCCAAGGTCACCCTCGACCGCCTCGCGGTCCTGGCGGCATGGCAAGCCACCGTCGTGCGCGACGGCAACGAGAAGAAGATCGGCGTCGCCGCCGTCGTCGAGGGCGACCTGGTGGTGATGGAATCCGGCGATGAGGCTGTCGTCGACGGAATCCTCGAGTCGGACGAGCCGGTCGAGCTCAACGAAGCCCTTCTGACGGGCGAATCGATGCCGGTGACGAAGAAGCGTGGCGCCGAGGTGCTGGCGGGAAGCTTCGTCAGCGCCGGCCGGGGAAGATATCGGGCCACGCAAGTGGGCGAAGCCTCTTACGCGCGCCGGCTGACCGCGGAGGCCCGACGGTTTCAGCTCGTCCGCTCGGAGCTGATGACGGGGATCAATCGGATCCTGCGGATCGTCACCTGGCTCGTCGTACCCACGGCCGTGCTGCTGGTCATCTCGCAGCTCAGGGCCAGCCCCTCATTGCCAGACGCGATTCGCGGCTCGGTGGCGGGAGTCATCACGCTGGTGCCGGAAGGACTGGTGCTGCTCACCAGCGCGAGCCTCGCCCTGGCTGTAGTCAGACTGGGTCGCAGGAAGGTCCTCATCCAGCAGCTGCCGGCTGTGGAGATGCTGGCCAGGACCGACGTCGTCTGCATGGACAAGACCGGAACTCTCACCGAAAGCGAGAGCTCGGTGGAAACCGTCGAGACGCTTTCGCCAACCCTGGAATGGCGGCAGGCGCTGGGGGCGGTCGCCCACTCGGATCCAAACCCCAACCCATCGACTCGGGCGATCGCCTCGGGCTATGCCGCACCCGCGGGATGGAGGCTCGAGTCGAGAGTGCCCTTCTCCTCGGCTCGCAAGTGGAGCGCCGTGCGATTCGCCGATCGTGGATGGTGGGTCCTGGGAGCGCCCGATGTGATGCTCGCCGGTACCCGCGGCTTCGGGGTGGTCGTTGATCGGGCAGACGCGATTTCCGCCCAGGGCAGGCGCGTGATGCTGCTCGCGCGCGCAGACGTGGATGCTGAAACCCAAACGATGCGCGAGCTCGAGCCGGCTGCACTGGTGGTGCTCCACGAATCGATCAAGCCAGGCGCGGCGGAAACTTTGAGGCTTCTGGTGGAGCAGGGCGTCGCAATCAAGTTGCTGTCAGGCGATCACCCGGCTACGGTGGCAGCGATCGCGGCCAGGGTCGGCCTGAGCACATCGGGTGATCCGGTTGACGGGAAGCAGATGCACGAGGTGGGGCCAGACCTGCTCGCGGTGGTCCAGCGAGCGTCTGTCTTCGGTCGTGTCAGCCCCGAACAGAAGCGAGATATCGTCAGGGCTTTGCGAGCCGCAGGCCACACCGTGGCGATGGTCGGCGACGGCGTGAACGACGTCCTCGCGATGAAGGAGGCGGACCTCGGGATCGCGATGGGAGGCGGCAGCGCGGCAGCGCGCGCTGTGGCGGCTTGCGTGTTGATCGACGGATCCTTCGCCGGCGTGCCGGCCGTGCTCGCTGAGGGACGGCGCGTCATCGGCAACGTGGAGCGGCTGGCCAGCCTCTTCTTCACCAAGACGACGTATGCATTCCTCCTTGCGCTCGCTGTGAGCTTGGCAACGCTGCCCTTCCCGTTCTTGCCACGGCAGCTGACCCTCATCAGCGCTTTCACGATCGGCATTCCGTCCGTCTACCTTGCGCTGGCTCCGAGCTTCGAACCTTCGCGCAGCGGGTTTGTCAGGCGAGTCATGCGGTTTGCCCTGCCGGCGGGCGCGGTCGCCGCGGTCGCGACGTTCGGGGCCTACGCGTTGGCGGTCAACGAACCCAATGTCTCAATTTCTGAGGAGCGCACGGTCGCAACAGTTGTCATCGCCGCCATCGGCTTGTGGATCCTGGCTCGACTGGCGCAACCTCTTACCGCTTCTCGTCGCGGACTGATAGCCGCCATGGCCGCGGGCCTTGCGATCGTCATGCTGCTGGCCCCGGTGAGAAAGGTGTTCGACCTCGACTTTCCGCGGCCGATCGTGGCGATTTCGGCGGTCGGCATCATCGCGCTCGCACTTCTAAGCCTCGAGCTGGGCGACCGGGCTATTGCGTTTGTCGGACGCCGCCTACGAGGCTAGGCTGCGAGGGCGAAGCTCCGCGAAAGAAACTCGAGCACCGCCTGCTCGTACTGCGCGTTCGCGGTGTTGTACGCCTGCACATGCCCGGCGCCGGGGACCACGAGCAGCTGCTTGGGACCGGCCGCCGCCGCGAAGATCGCGAGACCTTCCGATGGAGGGACGATTGTATCGGCGCCGCCGATAATCGCCAGCAGGGGTTTGTGCAGGAGGGCCGCGTCTGCCGCAGCCCGGACGCTCCAGAGCGACGTCCCGATGTCGGCCTGGCCGAACGCCACGAGCGGAGCTGCCCAGGGCAGGTCGGGTAATCGAGTGACTTCGCTGAATCGAGCGAGGAAGATGTCCCCAACCGAGCTGAATCCGCTGTCCTCGACAACCGCAGTCACGCCGGGGTTGGCAGCGCCCTCCTCGACTGCAATCGACGCACCAAGCGAGTAGCCAAACAGCGCTACCGGTCCGGGATCCAGCGAATGCGCTTCGGCCACCGCCGCACGGGCATCCTCGGGCTCTCGGAAGCCCATCGTGGTCCCATTCCCGTCGGACTGGCCGTGACCTCGCAGATCGAAAACGAGCAGGTTGTAGCCGGCCTCGTGAAGGTATCCCGCCTGGTTGAAGGGTTCGCTCCGGTTGTTGGAAAGGCCATGGATCATGACGATGCTTTCGTGCCGGTTTCCGGGTATCCACCAGCCACGGAGGGCCAGGCCGTCGCTGGTCCTGAAGCTGACATCTTGGTAGGTCATTCCGCGCTCTGCGGGTGTTGGTCCGAGAGCTCTTCGGGCGGGGTGCAAAGTGACGAGCTCCGCGGCCAGGCTGGCTGCCAGCCAGGCCGCCAGGATCACCGTCAGGGCGCGCACTGCAAAGCCGGCCGCTCGTCGAACACGCGGCCGCGCGGAGTGCGTAATTGGAAGGACCTGAGGTGCGACCAACGCGATGTTACCGACCCCGCAGGCCAGAAGTACCAGTCGATCAGGGCCGATCGGCAGGCGCGGCGACCGATATCCCGGTTTACTTTGGTCTCATGAAGCACATCCTGCTCGCGATCGATCGCAGCGCCCCATCGTGGGAGGCAACTCGCCTGCTTGTTCACATGGCGCCGCGACTCGAGGCACCGGTTACCGTGCTGAGCGTCGTGCCAGAGAGAGCACGGAGTGAAGCCGACGACAAACGGCGCGAGTACGAGGCTGTGCGCGACCTGGTCGACGATGTCGTGAAGCAATTGGTGGAGGCCGGCGTCAGGGCGAAGGGTGATGTACGCAGCAGCAAGCCCAAAGAAGTAGCCAGGGAGATCCTTGACACCGCTTCACGCGTGCATGCCGACCTGGTAGTGATGGGCGGTAGAGCGCGCGGCGAGCTGACCGGCCTGCTTCTGGGCAGCGTGAGCCACCACGTCGCAATGGGCGCAGGCCGTCCGGTTGTCATCGTGCCGGCTGCCGCCGGCTCGAAGGTGACACCCCGGCGGATCGTTCTCGTCATCGATGGTGAGGGCGACCTGGAACGACCGCTGACGGCGACCGCGGAGCTCGCGCACGCGCTCAAAGCGTCAGTCGAGGTCGTATGCGTGAGCCGCACTATGGGCGACGACATGGAGTCCCCCCAGACCCCGCCGGCCGCCAATCCCGATGAGGAGGCACTCGCGAAAGCCACGGCGGCTCTCAAGAGGGCACGGGTTCATGTGCAGTCGCGGATGATCGAAAACCGTCACGGCTTCGCGCCGCAGATCGCGAGCGAGGTGATAGCGACTGGCGCGGACATGGTCGTCATCGGTGCCCGAGCGATCGGTTGGGTGGGTGGTGACATCGCAGCGGGCGCGGGCGAGGCTGTGCTCCATCGCATACGCCGGCCCGTTGTCATCGCGGCGGCTCGGCGACGATCCTAGTCTCTAGCTGACAGAGACGAGGAGTCGACTGACGTGGGCCTAGCTGGGTCAGACGCCCGCAGCTGCGTGTTGTATCTCTTCGCGGAGCTGGTGCTGAAGGTGCGCTGAGTCCAGGGATGCGGACAGCCGGCCCGCGATCCGACGCCTGAGCTCAGTGGGCAGCAACGTCTCGAACTCGGCTCGGGCGGTGGGAGGCCCTGCCACGTAGATGCGCTCATACGAGCCGGCGCGCATCTCGCGTTCGATCGTGCCGACGAATTGCGTCAGGTTTGCCTTGGCCCGGTTGTCGGCCTTGCGTTGGTTGCTCAACGCGGAGCTGCCACCCGCTTTGTGACGTTTGACGTCCTTGCCGACCAGGTGATCGAGGGGGAAAACCTCGCCGAGGACGGCGCCGAACACCCTCGCCTCCTCCTTGTCGACAACGGCGATGAGCGCTGGTGGGAATCGCTCGAGCATCCGCTCGATGGGCGCCAGGAGCAGCGGCCCGACCTCGAGCCGGGCCTCGGTCTCGTCGGGCAGCCGGATCAGCACGAGCAAACCGGCCTCTTCATCGGCAAATGCTGCGAGCGAAGGAGATCCGGCCGGGCGCACCAGCTCGAGCCGAGCGCGAACGCGTGGGATCTCGCGGTCGATGACCTCGCGTTCCTCGTCGCTAAGGCGGTCGCGGTACCGGCGCAGCACATGGCCGATGACCAGGTCGAAATGGCGCGCGTCAAACCCCTCAGCCCGCACAGGCAAATAGACGCTGAGAGCGTGGCTGTAGCTCTTGTCCAGGCTGGGAGCAAAGGCCATGAGGGCCGGCATCATGCGGTGCGTTGACATCACATCAACCTTTGCACCCTTGGGTATCGGCGCAAAGGCACGAATGGCCCGGAACTTGATGGCCGAATGGCTCTCGTGGATAGCGACTGCGTAAGCGAAGCTCAGAAGAGGATCAAGCCAGCGTGAGCAACGAGGTGCACACCATGAAGAACCTGTACGAGCCCGAGGGCGTCACGGACAAGGAGCTGGAGACCTACGCTGCCGGCCTTCAAGAGAACGCCAAGAAGGGCGTCCGGACCTTGCTCGGCTCAGGGGCCGGCGAGGCCGAGGTTGCCGAGTACATCGCGAACCTCGAACCGGAGCCCGATGAAGAGATCGGACCGCCGGGGGGGCAACCGCCACCCCGGATGGAAAAGAAGTCGCAACCGCCAACCCGGATAGAAAAGAAGTCACATCCGCCCGGCGTCCAGGGCGCGAACACCGGCTACTGGCAGGCCCGCGGCGTGACGCGGGCAGGCGCCAAACGCTCGAAGCGGCCCTAGTCAGGATTCGGTTACGAGGAGGTCGTGCCATGCAACTGGACAAAGAGCTTCAAGCGGACGTTATTCGTGAGCTGGCTTGGGAGCCGAAAGTAGATGCGGCCAACATTGGCGTCTCGGTGGACAAGGGCGCCGTGACGCTGACGGGGCATGTGAAGACTTACGCGGAGCTGATCGCTGCGGAACATGCAGCGTTGAGGATCTACGGAGTGCTGGCAGTCGCCAACGAGCTGGTCGTCAAGCTGCCTGGTGACCGGACGCGCGACGACACTGATATCGCGCTCGCGATATCAAATCAAGTGAAGTGGAGCGCCGCCATCCCCAACGAGGCGATCAAGGCCACAGTCACGCACGGATGGGTCACGCTCGAAGGCCGTGTCGACTGGGCTTATCAGTCAGAGGCTGCGGACAAGATCGTCAGGGGCCTGATTGGCGTGAAGGGCGTCACGAACCGCGTGATCGTGAAGCCCGCGGTCCACTACAAGGACGTCAAGGAGAAGATCAGCGAGGCATTGCACCGGCAGGCACAGATCGACGCGCGCCGGATCTGGCTGACGACCGACGACGGCCACGTGACCATGCACGGGCGGGTCCGCTCCTGGAGCGAAGCCGCGGCAGCCAAGAAGGCAGCTGAATCGGCGCCCGGCGTTACCAAGGTCGACAGCATGCTGACCATCACGCCATGAATGACGGTGGTATTGGTCGAATCGTTGTCGGCGTCGACGGCTCCCTGCACTCAGAGGCTGCGATCAAATGGGCGGTGCGCATGGCTCTAGGGATGGGCTCCGAGGTTGTCGCCGTATTCGCAATCGCCCCGCCCGTCTACTTTGACGGCGGTTTCCTCGCCCCCGTCGTGCCGCCTCAGTTCGACGAAGAGTGGCGAGCCGGCATGAAGCACCAATTCGAAGAGGTGTGGTGCAAAAGCTTGCGGGACTCGGGCGTCCGGTACCGAGCGATGATGGAGGACGGCCGACCTGCGTCGGCGATCGCACAGGTCGCTGACAGCGTCAATGCCGACGTGATCGTGATCGGCCGAAGAGGCAGAGGCGGGGTCGCTGAGCTCGTCCTGGGGAGCGTGAGTCATGAGTTGGTGCTGAGTTCCAAGCGGCCAATCCTCGTGATCTCGACCGACCCTCCAGCCCAATCAAGCAGGCACCCGGAGACCAGCTCCCCCAGAGAGGCTTAGCGCCGCATCGTGACCCTCACCGGTGGCGGCGGATCAGCTCACCAGCTCTCGCCGATCGGCAGGTTTAGCGGCCAGGGTGTCAGCGCGAGCAGATCGCGGGCCGACAGAAAGCCGATCACCCGACCCCCTTCGGTCACCGGAATGTGCCTGACGTGATGCTTGATCATGATGGCCGCCGCCTCGGCAGCCCGCTTGCCAGCCTCGATGGTCTTGGGATCGTGAGTCATGTAGTCGGAGACGTGCGTGGACGCGGGGTCGCGGCCATCTGCAATCGCACGCATGAAGTCGCGTTCGGTGATAACGCCGACGATTGCCTGGCCGTCAAGCACAGCGAGAACGCTGGTCCGGTGGGCACGCATCTGGGCAGCAGCGTCCACCAGGGTCTGCTGCGCGTCGGCGCTCTCCGTGGACTTTCCCATCAGCTCACGAACGGTCGTGCTGGTGGCCGGATGGGCGACACGGCGGACAACTCTCATCTTGACCTCAACCTAGCCTTGCGAGTCGACGTCCGGCGGCGGCTCGTCCGGCCAGAAACTACCACCCAAACCAGGACCCGCCAGCGTGGGGATGCCCGCCGCCTTCAACTCGTACTCGACGTTCGGGGGCTCCGCCAGCATCTTCCGCGCGGGGCAGGAAAGCATCGCCAGCAGCAATTTCTGCCTGGTGCTCTCGCTGATCTCATCGGGCAGGGTGATTGACAGCCGTATCGACGCGACTCGGCGACCCTCGGCGTCCCAGACAAAGTCGGCTTCGACCTCGGTGAGATCGAAACTGACGCCCTCGTCCATGAGGCTCTTGACGACCTCGTCGGCGGCGCAAGCAGCAAGGCCAGCGACCATCAGCTCGGTGGGGGTCGGGCCCTCGTCATCGCCGCCCAAGGTGACGGGCTCATCGGACACAAGGCGATAGCCGCGAACGTGGATGTCGAAACTCTGACCGTGCCTGTGCTTGACGGTAATCCTGGCCATCGCAGTCCAGCCTGAACGCAGCTGGGCCACCCCGAAAGGGCCCATCGTCCCGTGGCGGCTGGGTACTTGGACCCTGTGGTCAGGGCAGTGGTACTGCGAGCCTGATATCTGAGACGAGAATGGAGCTAGACCTGGTCACGATCGGCGACCCCACCGTCGACACCTTCCTCAAGATTCACGATGCTCATCTCGCCCTCCAGGTGCAGCCAGACCAGACACAGCTGTGCATCGACTATGCGGACAAGATCCCGGTGGATGAGTTCCACCGTATGGCGGGCGGCAATTGCGTCAACGCCGCGGTCGCCGCCGCACGCCTGGGTCTGCACGTCGCGGTCTATGGAGTCACCGGTGCGGACCCCGAGGGCCGCTCGATCAATGGCGACCTGGAGCGCGAGAGCATCGACACCTCGCTGATGGCTCTGGACCACCGGCATTCGACCAATGCGAGCACGGCGCTGGTGTTTCGCGGAGAACGCACGCTCTTCGTCTGGCACCAGCCGCGGAGTTACCACTTACCCGAGCTTCCGCCTACTGCCTGGATCTACGCGACCTCCGTCGGACCGCGTGGGGCTGCGGTGAACCGACTGCACGAAGCTGTCCGCTGTCACCTCGACCAACACCCCACCCGGCTCGCATTCAGCCCCGGCACCCACCAGCTGCGCATGGGTGCTCGCGCACTTGCCCCGCTTCTGCGGTTGAGCGAGCTCCTGCTCCTCAACCGGCACGAGGCGTCAGAGCTCACCGGCGTGGGCGGCCACCCCAAGACGCAGTTGGAGGCGCTGCGGCGGCTGGGACCGAAGATCGTGGTGATGACCGATGGGACCCACGGCTCATACGCTTTCGATGGCGACCGCTTCCTCAAAACCGGGATTCTGTCAATGCCGGTCGTCGACCGTACCGGGGCGGGCGACGGCTATGGTGCGACCCTGATGGCGGCCCTTCAACTCGGCCGCCCACTCCCGGTCGCGATGGCCTGGGGTACAGCACAAGCCGCGTACGTGGTCGGCGTCTATGGAGCCACTCCTGGCCTTCTGCACCGGCGACGCCTGCAGACCGTTGTGAGCACGCACCCAGAGCTTGTCGCGGAGGAGTTCTGAGGGTTGTGAGCACCGCGAAATGAGTCACAACCTGGTGGGATTCGACTCCAGCCGCTTTGCGTCCTCAGACCGCGGGCAGCACTTGAACGATCAGGATCCTCGCGCCCTGTGACCCGGCTCGAACAGTGGCGTCTTCGCCGCCCGCGATCGTGAAACCAGACTGAGCGGATAAACCTGTCGTGCTTCCACCGACGATGACCGAGGCCTCGCCGTCGAGCACAACGATCGCGGCCGCGCCGCTGAGGCGAGCCGATTCGCCAGAGGCCAGCCAGCGGTAAGTTAGGCGCTCGGTGAACGGTGCTGGGGCGAGAGCCGATAGGTTCTCCGACTCGTAGGTTCGGTGAGCGGCGGGTACCAGCATCACAGCTCCGCGTTGAGCGGCTGGGCGGACCCCGACGAAATACCAGTGATTCATCAACGGATTGATCGTTCCGACGACACCGATGACAAGCAACGCAGCCAGCAAAAACACCGCGCGACGTCGCCACACGCCTGCCAACAATGCGACGGTGAGGCCGACGAGCAAGACGGCGAGGACGATCGCTATCGGCACCGCCGCCCGGTTCTCGTGGTCGTGGGATAGAAGGCCCGCCGTGAAGAACGCATCGCCAGGCCCTACGTCCAATGTGCCCTTGCCGGCGATCGCGATCGTGGCGGTGCCCGACACGTCGAGAACGAAACCTGGGATGTGCGCATGGGGACCGAGCACGGCCCCGGCAGGCTGGGGAAGCTCGAGCACGCTGATGAAGACGGGGCCGGCTGGGAGCGCCGCCACCTTGCCCTCGACCACACTGTTCCCGGCAGTCCTCGTCACGATGACTGGAACAGCAAACGCCAACACGGCGGCAAGCGCTACAGCGCCACTGGTCAGGTAGAAGTCGCGAGGGCGCAGGTCGAGCTTTCTACCCGCAGCGAGCACCGCGCCGAACAGCCCCCACGCGACCAGCGCCTCGACCGCGGCCAAAGGGCCCAGGTTGAGCATGAAGAAGGTCGCGCGCATGGGATCGTTGGCGGCGTCGCCGGCGGGTGCGGCACCCTGAATCAACCCAATGACCGGCATCAAGACTGCGCCCGACAGCAACCAGGCGCCCAGCGCGTAGGCGAGGGGTGCGACCACCCCCTGGGTCCTGGGCTCGACGACGAGGAGATATGCGGCCGCGAAGGCAGCCTCGCCAAGTAGCAGCAGAGCCCACCCCGCGGGGCCTGCCTCCCGATGGGCGCCGAGCATCCGGTCCAGCATCGCCGCGGGTGCGGTAACTGGGAAGCCGAAGGCGGGGGCGAGTTGCAGCCATCCCAGCCCAGCGGCAACCGCCGACATGCCGACGAGGACGCGCCGCATCGCCAGGGATACCATAGGTCCGCCAAATGGCGGCTTCAAAGCTGACCGGTGGCTACGTCCCGATGGATGAGCACTGGTCCGCCATCCTACACGGGCACCGGTTCGCCGGCCTCGGACCACGCCTGGGGCGCCGGGCGTTTGCCCTCTTCCCCGGCCGGCCGCGCTGCAAGGTGTGCAACGCGCCCCACGGAGGCCCGGTCACCTTGCCATTCCGCGCCCTCGGGTACCGCCCATCCAAGAAGACGCCGCACGTCTGCGCTCGCTGCCTCGAGTGGGCGCCTGAGGGAGGTGCCATTGTCCCGATCAGCGTCCTTTTCGCCGATGTCCGCAGTTACACGAGCCTCACTCGATCGCTGTCGCCGAGCGAGGTCCCGGCCCTTTTGAACCGCTTCTATGACGTCGCGTCGCGGGTGCTCTTGAAGCAGGAAGGGGTCCTGGGCCAGATCGCGGGCGACCAGGTCATGGGCCTGTTCGTGCCTGGGCTGAGCGGCCGCGACTACCCGCGCAAAGCCGTTGCGGCGGCCGCCGAGCTGCTCGATGCCGTGGGGTACAGAACGGCCGACGGACCCTGGATAGAGATCGGCATCGGGATCTCCACCGGCGAGGAGTACTGCGGAAACGTGGGCGGGGGCGGCTTCAAGGACTTCACGGCAGTCGGAGATGTGACCAACAGCGCCGCCGGCTTGACGTCTCGTGCCGCTGCGGGGGAAACGCTCGTCGACGCGGCGACCCGGGCCGCTGCCGCGGATTTCTCCTTCGACAGCGGCGATACCGTCTCGTTGAAGGGTACGGCCGTTTCGATCGAAACCTGGCGACTGGCCCTGGCCACCGCGGTGACCGGCGGCACGGAGCCGATCGACGTCCTCCTTCGCACGCCCCTTTTCGCTGGCCTTCCGCCCAAGGTGACCGGCGCGCTTCGGCGGCGAGTGCAGCGCCGACTGTTCGCAACCGGCGCCCATCTCACCAGGGAGGGCGAACCGGCGAACTCGGTGTTGGTCATCGAGCACGGTCTTGTGCGCGTGACGCGCACCTCGCGGCACGGCCGAGAGCTCGTACTAAGACTGCTGACTGCCGGAGACACGCTTGGCGAGCTCGGCGTGCTCGACGCCGCGGGGACGCGGACCGCAGATGCAGTCGCAGTCGAGCCGACAGTCTGCGTGATTCTCAGCAAAGACGACCTCCATGCCGCTGTTCGGACGACGCCAGAACTCGGTTTGAGGCTGCTCTCCACATTGGTCGGGTACGTGCGGCGGAAGGACGAGGAACTGGCGGACGTCGCCTTCCTGGACGTGTCCGGCCGGACCGCGCGCAAACTCCTGGAGCTCGCCGACCGGCACGGCGTCGCGGTTGCCGGAGGGGTGCGAATCGGCGTCAGAGTGCCCCAAGCCGAGCTCGCGGGGATGGTCGGCGCCAGCCGTGAGAACGTCAACCGAGCCATCAGCCGCCTGATCACGCTGGGCGCGGTGTCGATCGACCAGGGTCACATCACGATCCTCGATGCGGCCCGGCTGCGATCGCTGTGCTAGATATCACCGCCCATTTGTGACGCATGTCACAGGCGGGATCGCCTGACCGACGGACGCTGCACCCGGTCTCGAGCAGCGAGGCCTCCCTTTCCACCCCGGAACTCAGGAGGTCGGTCAAGCGATGAAGATCGGATCGGTAATTTCAATGATCGCCGCACAAGGACGCACCTTGCATCTGCTCAAACTCGTCGCTGTGCTCGCGGCAGTGACAACTGTGTCCGCTGTTGCCGCCGTCGCCGCTCAAGCCGACTCGGGCGCCAACCTCGAAGTCATTCTGCGACCGGTAGGAGGCGCACCGGACAGCGGCTTCGGATTGGTGAAGTTCCGTCAGCCAAAGGACGCCGAGAAGATCGTCAACCTCGACGTCTGGGTGCGAGACCTCGGCGCGAACCACAGCTACAACCTACAGAGGGCCACGGATTCGAATGTGAACGACGAATGCACCGGAACGAACTGGCTGACGCTCGGCCAGGGACTTGTGCCCCACGCGATCACAACAGACGAAACGGGAACCGGTCGGGCGGACCTGTTCAGGAACCTGGCGGCCATCCCGCTCGGCACGCAGTTCGACATCCACTTCCGCGTCATCGACGCGGAGACTTCGGCGGTGGTGCT
>JAYUFT010000027.1:0-7967 GCA_043738605.1 Candidatus Dormiibacterota bacterium
GCCAGGTGCTTGGCGTCCGACAGCGAATACGCGGTGTTGGCGTCCACCTGCAGGGGCACGTCGCCGAATCGTTCCCTGACCGCCCTCACCGGTTCGACGTCCCACCCGGGCTTGATCTTCAACTTGATGCGCCGATAACCCTGGTCGAGGTATGCCCCGACGGTCGTGAGGAGCGCGGGGATCGAGGAGTGGATGCCCACCGACACCCCGCAGTCGACCTCGGCCCTCACCGCGCCGAAGAAGTGCGCGAACGATTCGCCGCTCGCCCGCAGCTGGGCGTCCAGGATCGCCATCTCGATCGCCGCCTTCGCCATCTGATGGCCGTGGACGGGCCTCAGCACCGGCGCGACGTCTTCTGCCGAAAGTCGCCCGCGCTCGAACAACCTCGGCAGGAGATGGTTGACGAGGACGTGCTGCGCCCCCTCCACGTACTCGGACGAGTAGACAGGCTCCTCCATCGCCACGCACTCGCCCCAGCCGTCGCCGTCGCTGGTCCTCGCCTTGAGGAGGAGGATGTCGCGCTCGGTCTGGATCCCGAATGAGGTTTCGAACGGAGCCACGAGCGGCAGCCTGATACGGAACAGCTCGACGGCTTCGAGGGTCAAAGGGCTCAACGCAGCGATGTTATCCGGCCATCGACAGGGCCAGCGCCGTCAGCCGCCTGTCGTCGTCGTCGGTGAGCTCGACGTCCGCAGCCGCGACGTTCTCCTCGAGCTGCCGCACAGTGGAGGCGCCGGGGATGGCCACCACGTTCGGCTTGCGGATGAGCCACGCGAGGGCCACCTGCGAGCTGGTCGCACCGTGCTTCGCACCGATCTCGCCCAGCGCGTCAACGAGCGGCTGCAAGCGCTGGCGTGACTCAGCGCTGAACGCACGCCGGGCCCGCCTGAAGTTTCGCGGCGGCGACTTCTGGTACTTGCCCGACAGCAATCCCTGGCCCAACGGGCTGTACGCGATGATCAGCCTCCCCTCGCGCTGAGCCCAGGGCAGCAGCTCGAGCTCCGGCCCGCGTGCGACCAGGCTGAAACGCACCTGGTTCGAAAGCACCGGCCCGCCGAGGGCGCTCTCCGCAGCTTGCCAGTGGGCCAGCGAATGGTTGCTGACGCCGACATGGCTTACCAGTCCCGAATCGACCAGCCTCTTCATCCGCGGCATCGTCGAACGTGGCGGAAAAAGCGGGCTCGGCCAATGGAGCTGGTACAGGTCGAGGCGATCGACGCCGAGACGCTTGGCGCTCGCCCGCGCGCGCCCCTCAACCTGGAATGGAAGGCCGATGGGAAACAGCTTCGTCGCCAGGAACACCTTGTCGCGCCGGCCGCGAATCGCCTCGCCGACGATGCGCTCGGAGCGGCCGATGCCGTAGACCTCGGCGGTGTCGATGAGGTTCACCCCGAGCTCCAGCGCCCGCCTGACGATCGCGCCGGCCTCACCGCTCGCATAGTCCTTGCCGTAGCCCCATTCGGTCGAGCCGAACTGCCAGGTGCCGAGCCCGATCGCCGATAGGCGCTCGCCGCCGACCTCGACGTACTTCATCGCGGCAGCTCACCACGCGCCAGGCGGTCGTACACCATCTGCGACCACGACTCCATCCCCAGGTAGTAGATGCGCATCTCGTCCAGAGTGAGCAGCTCGCCCGCGAGCTTGTCCGTTTCGCGGATCGCGATGTTCGGCGTATCCCCATCGACGAGAAACACCACGCCAAGGTGCACCTTCGAGACCGGCGACGACTCGTCGTTGAGGAGGCCGATCAGCTTGGTGTCGAAGCTCCCGTCGTAGATCACCTCCTCCTCCCACTCACGCTTCAGGCCGTCCTGGATCGGATCGCCGGCCTCGAGGTCCCCGGGATTGATGTGGCCGCCAAGCCCCAATGAGTACTGCTTGCGCAGCCGCTTCTCGGATGAGGCGCGCAAGCGGTGCGTCAGGAAATACCGATCGCCGTGGCGAAACACAACGTAAGGGATGATCTGCTGATAATTCGGATCGTCCTCGACCTTCGCGCGCGCCATGAAGAAGTGTTGTTTGCGAATCACCGCCTGACGCTCATCGAGCCGATCGCTGACGAAGCCGTGCCAGGCACCGTCGGGAAAGATGTCCTCGCGCCTCACGCACAGCACCTGCTCCGAAGCGGCGCTCACAGCTGCGTCATATCGATGAGAGGCTCCACACGTTGCGGGCTCAGGGCGCGGATATCGAGCCGAGGCGAGTCGCCGTTGATCATGGCCGCAAGGTTGTCCGCCACCGCAGGCGAGTGCATCACCCCGTGGCCGCTGAAGCCGCACGACGCCCACACGCCAGGGCGCACCGTCTCGCCGACCAATGGATGGTGATCAAAAGTCATCTCGTAGTTGCCGGCGAGAAATCCGTCTGGTTCGCGCACCTCCGCGCGTGGCGCGCGCATCGCGAGCCAATTGCGGATGCGATCCCAATCGTGCTGATCGCCAGGTCCCATCACCCACAACCTGCGATCGCGTTCGCGAAAGTGGAACCCTGACCCCGCCTCCAGCGTTACCGGCACCTTGTCACCCAACCAATCGTATGGGCCTGTCATGAAGATCCCTCGCTCCACAGCTTCGACGGCCAAGTTGACGCCAAGCTTGGCCGCGACCTCAGGCGACCAGACGCCGCATGCGATGACGACTATGTCCGCGCCAGGGTCTCGAGATCCAGCCTCTCGTCCCAGCCGGAAATCGACACCGAGCTCCCTGGCCTCCTCCATGTAGCAACCGAGGATGTCGAGAGGTATGTACTGCCCGTCGAGCGAGCAGAAGTTGGCGCCGTGGATTCCGTTCGTGTCGAGCCACGGCACGATCGCCTGTGGGTCGGGATGCTCGATGGGCAGCCCGCACGCCCGCTGGAAGTCGGCCCGTCGACGAAGGTCCACGGCAACCTCCGGGGTCTCGGCGAGGTAGAGGTATCCGTTGGACTGAAAGTGCACATGCTCCGCGCGCTGGACGAAGAAGTCCCGCGATGCGAGCGACAGGGCGATGTTCAGCTCGCTGCCATGCTGCGTGCGAAATCCGCCAAGGGCCTTGGAGCTGGAGCCAGCCGGCTCCGGGGCCGGGTCGAAAACCACCACGTCTCTCCGCCCGCGCCGCGCGAGCGCCCACGCGAGTGAAGCGCCGGCGATGCCAGCCCCAAGGATGGTGACCATTAGAGAACCCTTACCAGGCCGCGGCCGAACACCGCGATCAGCTCGGCCGTGCGGTCGATCGCCTCATCGCTCACCGGCAAGAAATAGATCCAGGCCGCGCGTTCGGTGTCGGTCGTGATCATCGTGCGAGCGGAATCGGAGCTGGGGTTGCCGCACGGCCCCTCGGCGTCCGCGACGCAGATTCGGCCGGCGACGTTGACGCGTTCCTTGCCGATGCCCGTGTAGCTCTCACCATCGGCGCCCAACCTGACCACGAGCTCATCGCCGCGCACCTTGCCCAGGTCGTACAGCCCGACAGGCACCTGTAGCTGGACCGACAGCGCGTTGGCAACATCGACCAGGGAGTTGATACGAGGGAGCGGTTCGCCTTTCTTGAGCCGGCGCAGCAGCGCTTCGGACGATGGGCGCACGCGCGTTGGATCGATGCCGAATCGCCTGTAGAGAGCGCGCGCGGGCGCGAGGTCGCCCACATCGCCGGTTCTGACCCCCTGGGTCGTCCGCTTGACCTCCAGCTCGAAGTCCTCGCGCGGCTCAGTCACCTCGAGCTCGTACAGGTCGAGGGCGACGAGCTCGATGTCGAGCTCGGATCGAACGGTCAGCACAGGTCTTCCAGCTGGTCGAAGAAACCCGGATAGGAGATGTCCACACACTCGGCGTCCTCGATCTCGGTCTCACCGTCGGCCAGCAGGCCGGCCACAGCCAGGGCCATCGCGATCCGGTGATCTCCGAGTGAACGCACCTGCGCGCCGTGCAGGGTGGATGGGCCCTCGATGGTCCAGCCATCCGCGTTGGCCGTAATGTTGGCGCCCATCGCGGCGAGCCCCTCGGCCATCGCGGCGATGCGGTCCGACTCCTTGACATGGAGCTCCGCCGCGCCCGAGATGTGGCTCCGCCCGGACAGCTGCGTCGCGGCCACGGCGAGGATTGGCAGCTCGTCGATCATCTCCGAGGCGGTGTCGCCGGCCACCTCGAGCGGGTCGTCTCCAAAGGCCGCGTGGACCTCGAGGTCGGCAACCGGTTCCCCTGCGGTGACCCGCTTCCGCGACTTTTGGATGTCGAATCCGTGGTGCCGCAGCAGCTCGAGGAACGCGGTCCGCGTCGGGTTCACCCCGACGCCGGGCACCACCACTGTCGACCCGGGCACGAGACCGGCCGCCACCAGCCAGAAGCTCGCGGCGCTCAGATCACCTGGAATCTCGATATCGAAGGGCTTGAGCATGGTCGCCCGGCGCACCTCGACTCGATCCCCCTCCGATTTGATTTCCGCGCCCATCGACCGGAGCATCAGCTCGGTGTGGTCGCGAGTGCGCACCGGTTCGATGACGGTGGTGGTGCCTTCGGCAAAAAGTCCCGCGAGCAGAACCGCCGACTTGACCTGCGCGCTCGCGACCGGCATCTCGTACTCGATGCCGTGGAGGGGCAACCGCCCGCCAACGCGCAGCGGCGGCCACTGCGCATGCGCACCCATCTCGAGCAGGGGCTTGACCACTCGATCCATCGGCCGCCGCGTCAACGACTCGTCGCCCGTGAGCTCGCTGACAAAATCCTGGGCCGCGAGGATGCCGGCGAGCAATCGCATCGTGGTGCCGGAGTTGCCGCAGTCCAACGGCGCGGCCGCCTTCCGTACGCCGTCGAGGCCAAACCCTCGAACGGCCGATTCTTCGATCACCGCCCCCAGCGCCCGAAGACAGTTCGCCGTCGACTGCACATCGGCGCCGGTTGACAAACCGTGAACGCGGCTCCAGCCATCGGCAAGCGAGCCGAGGATCAGCGCGCGATGCGAGATCGACTTGTCGCCGGGCAACGCAACCTCACCCTCGAGCCGTTCAGCCTTGCGAACAGTCGCGATCACGAGGAGGGCATGTCGTGAGCCCACCGCACACGCACTGATCTGGCTTCCTCGAACAGCTCGACGAGGCGCGGATCGCCGTCTTGGAGGTGGCGGCGCAATTTCGCCAGCGTGGCGCTGATCGCGTCGAGCTGCTCGACGAGGTTGTCGCGATTGGTCCGTGAGATCCCTGCGTAGAGCTGCGGATCGCCGGCCGCGAGCCGGCTCATGTCTCGAAATCCGGACGCCGCCAGCTTGGATGCGTCAGGCCAATCGGAGCGGCTGGAGAGCGAGAGGACATAGCCCACCGACAGGAGGAAGGCGGCGTGACTGACGCCGGCCACGAGCCGATCGTGAGTCGCCGCATCCATGACCAGCGGGTGCGCGCCGACCGATTCGACCAGGTGGCTCACTGCCGGGTGGGAGCTGGTGAGGACCCACGGCGCACCCTGGAACAGAGAAGGGTCGGCAGCGTCAATGCCGGCCATCTCCTTTCCACACATCGGATGGCCGCCGATCAAGTCGACACCCGAATCCGATGCCCACTCCATGACGCTCACCTTCGTGCTGGCCATGTCGGTGACCACCTTGCCGGCGACGTGGCCGCGGAGATTGGAGAAGACCTGGCGAAGGGCCAGGATCGGCACCGCCAGCACCACCATGTCTGAGATCTCGACGACCGCCAGGTCCGCGCTTGCGCTGGCGACGACGCCGCGATCCACCGCTTTGCGCAACGTGGTCGGGTCTTTATCGCTCCCCACGACAACCACGTCAGGCCTTGACTGCTTGAGCGCGAGCGCGAGCGAAGAGCCCATCAGGCCGAGGCCCACTATCGCGACGGTAGGCATTTTGGGGTGCGGGCTAAGCGAGCTGCCTGGACATCGCGCCCAGCAGCCGCCTGAGGTCTTCCATCAGGCGATCGAAGTTCTCGAAGTCGAGTGACTGCGCGCCGTCTGACAGGGCCTGGTTCGGCGTCGGATGCACCTCGACGATCAAGCCGTGCGCCCCAGCCGCGACCGCCGCCAGGGCGAGCGGCCGTACCAGCGACCAGCGGCCGGTGGCCTGCGAGGGGTCGACGATGATCGGCAGGTGCGACAGCTCCCGCGCCAGCGGGACCGCGTTGAGGTCGAGGGTGAACCGGGTCGAGGTTTCGAAGGTGCGGATGCCCCTCTCGCACAGGATCACGTCGCGGTTGCCCTGCGACAGGATGTACTCGGCAGCGAGCAGCCATTCCTCCATGGTCGAGGACATGCCTCGCTTGAGCAGGACTGGCTTGCCCGAACGGCCTGCCTCCTGCAGCAGCGCGTAGTTCTGCATGTTGCGGGTGCCCAGCTGGAGGATGTCGGCGTAGCGCGCCACCAGCTCGACGTCGCCAGGCGCCACCACCTCGGTCACGACCTTGAGGCCCGTCTCGTCCCGAGCCAGCGCCATCATCTTCAGAGCCGACTCGCCCAGGCCCTGGAACGAATAGGGCGATGTGCGCGGCTTGAACGCGCCGCCGCGAAGGATCGTCGCGCCCTGGGCGGCGACGTGGCGGGCGGTCTCGAGGAGCATGTCCTCGCCCTCCACCGAGCATGGGCCGGCCATCATCACGACCTCATCCCCGCCGATCTTTACGCCCCCGACGTCGACCACCGTGTTCAACGGTCGGAACTCGCGGCTCGCGAGCTTGAAGGGCTTGGTGATGGGAATGATCTCGTGGATGGCGTTGAGGTGCGAGAACGCTTCCTTGTAGGCGTAGGCGTTGCCGCCGATCACCCCCACGAGCGTCCGCTCCTCGCCGCGCGATAGCTCGGTCTTGAGCCCGATCTCCTGGACGCGATCGACCACCGCCTTGATGTCGGCTTCGGTCGCTGTATGTGTCATGACGATGATCACAAGATCACTGTTCCTTTCAATGATTCGAGGTCGGCCTTGATCGCTTTCGCGCCGCGCAGGTAGGCGAAACGCATCGCCGATTGCGGCTTGGCGGTGTTGTAAAGCAGAAGGATACGTATGCACATCGGCACGCCGCGCGGGTTCGGCAGCTGGACGGCCATGTCGTGGCCGCAAAGCAGCGGTACCTCGAGCCAGCCCAGCCGGCGAGCGGCGTAGGCGGGAAACTCGGCCGTGAGGTCGTGGGTGGTGGTGAAGTAGGCGAAGCAGATCTCGTCTTTGTCGAGGTCGTTGAGGCGCGTCAGCTCCACCAGCAGCTCCTGCGTCGTCTCGGTGATGGCCTCCGCGGTGTTCACGTCCGCGGTGGTCGCGCCGCGGATTCCTCTCACCGGCACGCTTTCAGGAGCTCCTTGACCAGCACGACGGGGTCGCGGCCCTTGTCGATCTCGGCGACGATCGCGCTGCCAACGACCGCTGCATCGGCAACCCCACGAAGAGCCTTCAGGTGCTCGGGTCGCGAGATGCCGAACCCGGCCGCCACCGGCAGAGGGGTGTGACTCCGCACCTTCTGCATGAGCTCCGGCATTCCTTCCGGCAGCTCCTTGCGCGCACCGGTGATTCCGGTGACGGTGACGCAGTAGACGAAACCGCTCGAGTGATCGCAGATGGTCTGCAGCCGCTGCAGCGATGTGGTCGGCGAAACCATGAAGACGGTGTCGAGCGACGCCGCCCTCAGCCATCCGGCCACCGGCTCCGATTCCTCCACCGGCAGGTCCGGGACGATGATGCCCGCCACGCCGGCCTGCGCGGCCTCGGCGGCGAACTTACGCGGGTCGTAGGCCAGGATCGGGTTGATGTAGGTCATCAGCACGATGGGCGTGCCTTCTTCAGCGATTGCGCCGGCCAGCTCGAGGCAGGCTTCGACGGTCATGCCGTGTTCGAGCGCCACCTGCCCGGCGCGCTGGATGACTGGACCGTCCGCCAGCGGATCGGAGTGAGGTATGCCAATTTCGAGCGCGGCGATGCCGGAGGTTGCAAGCTTCTTTCCTACCTCGACCGACTTCTTGCGGTTGGGGTGGCCGCCCATCATGTACGCGACGAGCTTCAGGTCGC
>JAYUFT010000028.1:0-7963 GCA_043738605.1 Candidatus Dormiibacterota bacterium
GCACGACAACTCGAGTCCCAAGCAGAAAGTATTGCGGCTAGCGCAGCCTTGGCTGAACAGGAAATTCAACGTCGCAGCGAGGCGCAGAGCGAAATGGGATTTGATGCGCCATACCTCGCTGCAACTCTGAGCACGCGAGGACCTCAGCCAGTGGAGAGCCCCCTGATCCTTAAGAAGGGTGAGCGGGCCTGCCTGGCCGCCCCTGCCACTCTCGCCCGTCAGCAGACTCGCCGCCAGTGGGTCGGTGCCAGCCAGGGATTCAGCTTTCCTATTGGTCATACGGGAATTCGATATAGGGTGGGCTCATTCCGTGGCCATCCGGTTGAGCAGCAGCTTCTCGGCAAGCTCGACTCCGGAACCCTGGTCGTCAGCAACCAGCGCATGGCCTTCATCGGAAGCACAAAGTCCACCTCTGTGGCCTTCGCCAAGCTTCTACACGTTGAGTGCTATTCGGATGCTTTGGCAGTCTTCCAGGAAGGTCGCGAGAACCCGGACTACTACTACGTGGACCAACCGAAGTACGTGCTGTTCTTCATCAACTGGTTCTTGAACCAAACCGCCCAGTAGCTCGTCGCCTGAGGCATAAGCCGCCGGGACGATTGCTGCCTTGTTAAGGCCGTTGACAGGGTTCTTGAACTCGATACGCTACGAACATGCGTTCGGAACAGATGCAAGGCGTCGTTTCAGAGCTTGAGAAAGAGGACATCGAGCCACTCACTGACACCGCCCTCGCCGAGGACTTGGTCGAGCTGCGCCGCACGATGGATCGTCTCGAGTTTCAGTTCAGCCGTCGGCTTCGCCTCTTCTCCAAGCGCCGGGGCTACATCACCTTGGGCTTCGTCAGCCTCATCTCGTGGCTGCGCCGCGCGTGCCGGCTGATGCCTGGCGTCGCGATGCAGCACTCGGAGGTGGCTCGCAACCTGCCATCGCTCCCCCAGACCAGCGCCGCGCTCGCTTCTGGTGAGATCGGCTTCCACCACGCCGTCGTCATTGCACGCTCTGTCACCGAAGTTGGGGCTGAGGCCGTCGTTCAGGAAGAGTCTCGCCTTGTCCGGGCAGCTCACAACCTCGACCCGAAGTACCTCAGCTATCTGACGCGCCGGCTCCGGTACTCAATTGATCCCGACGGCACCCTTGCCCATTCAAATGATCAATACGACTATCGCTACCTCCACCTCAGCCAGACGCTGGATGGCGTGTTCTATCTCGACGCCAGGCTGGATGCCGAGGGTGGCGCAACGCTACGCACGGCCCTCAACGCGCTCGAGCCAAACGGCATGGATGAGCGGAGCGGATCGATGCGCCGCGCCGATGCCCTGGTCGAGATGGCGCGCAAGCAACTGGATGCGGGCACGCTGCCCGAGGTCGGAGGACAGAAGCCTCACCTCTCGGTGATCGCTTCAGCGGCCACGCTGGCGAAAGCGCCCGGCGCTCCCGCAGCCGACCTCGAATGGTCGCAACCAATCACTGCGGACGCAGCCCGACGGCTGGCCTGCGACAGCGCGATGACCCGCGTGCTACTCGCTCCCAACTCGGAGCCGATCGACGTCGGCCGCTGCACTCGCACTATCCCACCTGCCCTGCGGCGCGCGCTGGTCGTGCGCGACAGAGGCTGCCGTTTCCCCGGCTGCGACCGGCCGGCCGACTGGTGCGACGGCCACCATCTGGTTCACTGGATCGACGGGGGCGAAACGAACCTTGGCAACACGTGCCTACTTTGCCGGCGCCATCACCGATTCGTCCACGAGCTTGGCTGGCGTTTGGTGTGGGGCGACGAAGGTGAGATTCTTGCAATCCAACCGGAGTGGGGGCGGCACCGACACTTAAACGGAGTCTCTCCCCCGCTGGTTTCCTGATCAGGCTGCTACCTTTTCGACATGGCCGAAACCTCTACGTCACGTTCGGAAAGCCTGGCCGATCAGTTCGAGGCTGCACTCGGGAACTTCACAGGCGTGGTTGAGTCGCTCAGCGGCGACCAGTGGCGAATGCGGGGCAAGAACACCCCAGGCATGCGGATCAATGACGAGGACGAGGCCCGACCGCTGGGCGTCATCGCGCACCACGTCGCTGTGAATCTGAACGTGATCATGGGCCGCATCCAGGCCGTCATTCGTGGCCAGCCGACGCCGCCGATTGATTTCAAGCAGTCAAACGCCAGGCACGCCAACGAATATGCCGACACGACCAAGGCGGAGGTGCTGACGTTGCTGCGGGCCAGCGGGGATCAGATCGCCAAGGACCTGCGCTCCATGCCCGACGAGAAGCTGGATATCGCAAGGGAGCTGCCTTCTGGAACGATGACTGTGCAGCAGCGCATCGAGCGAGTGCTTATCGGCCATCTCCAAGGCCACCAGGGTTCCATCGAAGCCACCATCGCCTAGCCGGCGCTCCGCGCTGATGGGTGGCGAGGTGCACCTGGTGGTGTGGGCTGACAGCCTGGTGCACGACGATGTCGTGATCGTGAGTGGGCTGATCGTTGACGGCGGCCTGGGCCCGATGATGTTGGTGGTGCCTGCGGGCGAGTTCCGGCACCTGGCCGAGCTGTCGCAGACCGGCGGGCGCGCTATTTACTCAATGGGATTCGGGATGCGGCCGCGGTCTGACAGCCGGTGGCTGCGCTGGCTGGTACCGCCGGACCGGCTCGCCGAGAGATTTGGGATTGGGGCTCGCATTGAAGGAATCGGAACCGAGGCCGCCGTCGCCGAGCCGGCGCCGTCGTGGCGCAGCGACCTGGGGTTCCTTGGCGAGTCTGAGGTGAATCGCCGGCTCGCTGAGAATGCGCAGCTGAACCTGTTCCGCCCGTTCCCCGACCTCGAAACCGCCGAGCTGGCCGTTTTGCACCTGGAGAGCCGTCGGGTCCTTGGGATTCAGGTGAAGACCGTCGGGGTGGATGCCACGCGTCCGAGCGCGACTGTGGCAGTGCGAGCGTTGAGCTTCCGCCCCGCGCCCACTACTTACTTCGTCGTCCTTGCGTGGGTGCGGGATGAAGATCGATTCCACGAGGAGTGCCTCGTGATCCCATCGGAGGATCTGGCGTCAATCGCCGGACGTGACGTCTATGGGCACCTGAAGTTCGAGTTCCATCCGAGCGCCGCCACGCAGCGACGAGTAGATGCATTCAGACAACCAACGTCAAAGCTGCCAGGGACGATCGCCAGCCTGCTGTCGGACGCGAGCGCTGACACGAATGCTCAGGTGCCGGGCACAACATGAATGGCTAGAAGAACCGCGGAAACCAACACAACCAAAACGAGGAACCAGGCCCATATGGCCAGTTGAGAAATATTGGCAAGCCTAGCCGCACCGATTCCCCCGTCCTTACGTGCCCCCAGCCGCCTGCGAATGGTGTACCAGCCGACCATTACAAATAAGGCGATGATCCCAGCCCACCACAGAACGGCAAGCAGCCCGGTTCTCGGTGGCCGGAGGACCACGAGAGTTCCTGGGCCAATTTCTCTTAGCGCCGCTCCGAAGTTAGTTCGCACCCTTCAGGAATTGTGCTCTGGGGTTTCCCATCCTCCGCGCTTTGGTGCAAGACCGCTTTAAGCTCCCGCTATGCCAGACGGGGCGGATAAGCGCCAGTGAGAGCGTGAGAGTTGGGGATCACCTGATGCGCTCAGCGCGAATGATCATGGCGGTCGACCTTCACGCTGCCGGTGAGCCAGGCCGGGTCATCCTTGGCGGCATTCCTGACGTGCCGGGCGAAACGATGTTTGAAAAGCGAACGTATTTCGAGCAGCATCTCGACGGCGTCCGAAAGCTGATGTTGCGCGAACCTCGTGGCTACCCTGCACTGTGCTGCAACGTCGTCCTGCCGCCCACGGATGCTCGCGCGGCGGCCGGGTTCGTGATCATGGAGCAGACCGAATACCCTCCGATGTCCGGCAGCAACATCATCTGCACGGCGACAGCGCTACTGGAAACGGGTTACATCCCGGCGGACGAGCCCACCACAAAGTTCATGCTCGAGGCGCCCGCCGGCCTGGTGGGGATCACCGCCAGCGTGGAGGCGGGTAGGACCAAGAGCATCACGTTTGAGAATGTGCCCGCCTTTGCCGTGCACCTCGACGCCCCAGTCGAGGTGCCGCAGCTCGGGACGGTGACGGTCGATGTCGCGTACGGCGGAATGTTCTATGCAATCGTTCAGGCGGAGCCGCTCGGCTTCCGGATCAGTCCTGACGAGGGCAGAGACCTCGTTCGAGTCGGGGAGATGATCAAGGCGGCCGCTCGAGAGCAGCTCCCGGTCTCGCATCCTGACAACCCGGCGATCAGCGGGGTGTCGATCATGCAGTTCTCTGGCCCGTCCGCCCAGGCCGGAGTCGCACGGAAGAACACCGTCGTCGTCTCCAGCGGCGCCTTCGACTGGGATCGGCCCGCCACCTGGACTGGCGTGCTCGACCGTTCCCCATGTGGCACGGGAACCTGCGCCCAGATGGCGGTCCTGCATGCCAAAGGCCGGCTGGGACTCAACGAGGACTTCGTCCACGAAGGCATCCTTGGGACCACCTTCACCGGCAGGCTCATCGGCTCCACCAGGGTTGGCTCCTACCCGGCTGTGGTGCCGACGATCACTGGCTCGGCCTACGTCTACGCGGTCTCCAACTACCTGCTCGACCCCATGGATCCGTTCCCTGAAGGTTTCAGGGTCGGAGATATCTGGAGCGTCACCGAGGACTGAACGGCGCCGCGCGGAAAGCAGGTGGGTCCGGCTCAGACTCCAGGATCCATCGCTGCGCGAAGACCCAGAATCCGGCGAGCCACGCGATAGTGAAGAGCGTCGCCGCCCAATCGTGCACAAAGATGGCGGGGTAATAGCCGGCGTTCGCGGCAAGGATCGAGACCAGCACGATCCGCGCGAGGTTGACAACCACAGTGCCAAAGATGCCGATCGCGATAAGGTGAACGTACGGCTCCCAGCTCTCTTGGTGGCGAAGGCCCACCAGCAGCGTGATTCCGAAGATCACGATGCCCTGCCAGCCGACGCAATTCCAGCCGAGCACCAGCTTCACAGGATGGGCGCCAAACACCCACAGCGTGGCGCCATTGCTCGTTGCGTGAACGCCGAGCAGGTTGAGCGCAGCCGCCACCATACGAGCCTCCGGCGCTGCGATTCCCGCGACCAGCGCGTCCAGACCTGAGCGCTGTGCCAGCGCTGCCAGCAGGTCATCGAGCGTGGCGACGAACGGTGTGAGCACGAGAAGGACGGCGGCCACACCGGCCAGCACGACCGCCACCCGACGTCCCGCGCTCATGGGCACCATACCCAGCCCTTGCGCCGGACCCACGCCGCGGCTCCGATCGGGATAAAGATCGCGAGGCCGGCGAGCGGAAGCACGCGCTCAGAAACTTCGATCGCGGGAAACGAAAGGATGGCCTGGAAGCGGCTGCTGTCGAAAAGGAGAGCGATCGGACAGTGGGCGCCCGGGCACGTGATCGAGTTCACGTGGACGCTGAAGCACAGGTGAAAGGGACCGCCAGGTCCGAGCTCGGTGGCGCTGGTCGTGCTCGCGCTCGTCACCGTCGGCTGCGGTGGTGCTGACACGTCCGACCTCCAGCTGACCAGCCTGGTGAAAGTGCCGCAGTTGCCGTTGTCGAAGCCGACGGTGAAGGTGATCGAGGCGGTGGCCGCTGCATCTTTCTGCCAGTCCACCGTGAACGTGTAGACGCCCGCGGGAATCACCGTGCCTGAGTTGTATGTGTCGGTAGACACCCAAATCGCCGTCATCCCCGGCGCCAGGTTCAATGTTGCCTTCTGGCCGCTGCCGGCAGGGCTGTGGTTCATGCTCTGGCTGCGGTGCAGGTAGTAGTCGCCGGTAGCCGCAAACGCTGAAGGCCCAAGCGCGGCAACCGTCAGAACGACGAGCAGGGCCACGACCGAGAGCGTCGCGAGCCTGGGCACCATCCTTCGGCGCGTCGCGCTCGCGCGGGTCACCACGGCGTCTCGTGCGGGCTGCCGGCTCCGAGGCAACCCGACCGCCCACTGCTGGACCATCTCGATGGGCCGGAGGTGGTGAATCGCACCGGTCAGCTGTCCGGTCTTGGGCGTACGCGCCCATCCGCCTTCATGTGACTCAAGCAATCCCTTCATCGCGGCCCAGGCCTGATACGGGACCAGCAGGTAAGCCGTGGCGATCGAGGCGATCGCGCCGCGGAAGTCGCGGCCTGAAGCCTCCTCGAGGAAAAGGCCGGCCACGTTCATCAATGGCAATGAGAGGAGGTTCGCGATCAGCAACGACCAGCCCAGGACGGCGGTCCAGCCCGGGATGTGCGCGTGGAGCCCAAGCTCCGCGATCACCCAGGCGATGGTTCCGATCAGCAGCAGCAGCGCCTGCAGGTAGTAGGTCACGTAGAACGCGAATTCCAACTTCTCCATGACACTGATCAAGGGCGATGTGAAGATCGGAACGAACCACTTCTTGACGTTGAAGCTGTGCCCTTCGGCCCAGCGCATTCGCTGGCTGACAAGCCTGCTCAAGCTGCTCACGCATTCCGCGGGAGCCTCGGCAAATGGCGTGTATGCGACCTTGTAACCGAGCGTGTAAAGGTGGAGCGTCAGCTCCCAGTCCTCAGTGATGCTCGTTCCCCACCCGATGCTGCGCAGGACGTCTGCGCGGATCATGTAAGCAGTGCCCGCGACCATCTTCATCGCGCCCAGCGCCTGCTGAAACGGACGCTCGATCATGTAGCTGCCTGAGTACTCGGCCCGCACCGCCTCCGTGAGCCAGTTCTGTGCCCGGTTGAGTACGTGCCACTGGTAGCTCTGGACGGCTGCGACGGGGTGCTTGCGGTGAGCGCGACCACCATGGACTTCGTAGAAATGCGGCAGGAGGCGATCGATCGAGTCCGGAAATGGCACGGCATCGGCATCGAAGACGGCGACATATTCCGCGCGGCTGTCCATCGCCTCCAGCGCGACCCGCAGGGCACCGCCTTTGAAACCTGAGCGGCTGGCGCGGTGGATGATCTTGAACCGCGGGTGCGATGCCCATCGCGCCACCAGGTCGGGGGTGCCGTCCGTCGAATCGTCGACGAGGATCACCTCATAGTTGGGGTAGTCGAGCTTCTCACACGCCTCGAGGAGTCGGACGATCACGCGCTCTTCGTTGTAGGTGGCGATATGGACCGACACGAATGGCTTGTAACCGAGGTCGATATGGCTCGGGTCGCGCTCCCTGGCGACGGCGATGCGACCTTCGCGGCGTGCCCGCCGGGTGCGAATGACCCACGGCGCGGCCGACGCCACAACGATGATCGTGGCCAGGTAGTACCGGATGGAGTAGCAGAAGAAGATGCTCCCGGCCAGCAATGCCACACCGGCCAGAAGCTCACCGATCACCTCCGACGCAGATCGAGGCTGCGTGATTGCCGCCAGCACCGCCGAGCCGTGGATCAGGGCAAGGAACGGAAAGATGGCGAGGAAAATTGCAACCAGGAGGACCACGTTGGTGCCGAGCAGGCGAAGTCCGTGACGCGCGTGGCTGACTGCGGCGACCACGCGGCCACCGTCGACGACCGTCTCCACTTCGGAGGCGCGGTATCGGGCAGGCACCCCGGGCAAAGGCCGAAGCGGATGCACCTTGCCTTCGCGACCCATCTCGACCAGCTCGCTCGGTTTGACCCCAAGCCGGCCCGCCGCCTGCTCACCAGTGAGCAGCGCCTCGCGGCCATCCCATCCGCTCGAGGCAAGCTGGTCGCGGACTGAGTCCAGGTCGAAACGAGGGCCGTCTTCAGACGCGGTGGGGGTCAGCACGCCTGAACGTACAGCTCGGCGCACGGCAGCCAGGTCGAAGCCGAGCACACCGGCAAGCGCACGCTCGTCGATAAGGCCACCTTGGGCAGCATCAGCTGCCAGCGACGGACCGGTCACACTCTCTCCCGCTAACTCGTGGCGAGCGCCCGTCATGGTGGCGGATGACGGCGCTCCCTGCGAGCCGAAACCCTAGCACGCATCGAGAGTCGAAAC
>JAYUFT010000029.1:0-2558 GCA_043738605.1 Candidatus Dormiibacterota bacterium
CTCAGGCTCGAGGTCCTGCGGATGCGAGGTCATGAAACGAAGCCTCTTCAAGCCGAGAATCTTCTCCACCGCCGCGACCAGAGCCGCCAGGCCGCCACGGCCGTCCGGGTCGCGGTAGTCGTCGACGTTCTGGCCCAACAGCACCACTTCTTTCGCGCCGGCGTCAACCGCCTGCCGGCACTCGGCCACGACTTTGTCGAAGGGGATGTGCCGCTCCCGGCCGCGCACCTTCGGCACTATGCAGAAAGTGCAGTTGTGGTCGCAGCCTTCGATCACTCGCACGAAGTGGCTGATGCCGGTGCGTCCGGCCAGCGGCAGCGACTCGCCCTGCGAGTAGTCGTAGCGGGCATCCAGGCCGGCGACAAAAGCGTCGTACTCGCCAATGGGAACGACCATCGGCTCGAGCATCGGGAAGCGCCGACCGAGATTGGCTCCCTCCTTGGCGACGATGCATCCGGTTACCGCCACCGTGCGTTCGGGAGTCTTCCACTCTTTCAGCTCGTGAAGCTTCGCGTACACGCGATCCTCTGAGGCTTGGCGGACAACGCAGGTGTTGAGGATGGCGACATCGGCCCGTTCGAGCGAGTCCTCGACGTACCCGGCAGCCAGGAGCGTTCTGGCGAGACTCTCAGAGTCGGCGGTGTTCATCTGGCAACCGATCGACCAGATGTGAAACGACCTGCTTCGACCGGGTGCCTCCGAGGTCAGCGGCTCTCCACCAGCAAGCGGATTCCAGTGCGCTCTTCGCCGTCGATTGAGATGTCAATGAAGGCTGGGATGCAGACGAGGTCGAGGCCCCCGGGTGCGACATAACCGCGCGAAATGGCGATTGCCTTGACCGCCTGGTTGATGGCGCCGGCTCCGATCGCCTGCACCTCCACCCGCCCCTTGCTCCTGATCACGCCGGCGATGGCCCCGGCAACGGCGACAGGCTTGGAGGTGGCTGAAACCTTCAGCACCTCGACTGGTGCACGCTCGGTCATTGCTGGAACCCCTTCAAGAATGCTCTCTGTCAATTCGTTGGATCGATGTTGCCCGGCCGGTGGAACTGTTAATGGTAACCAGTACCGAATTGAATGTCACGGGCCCGGAGGCGACCATGAACCTGGTCGGCACCCCCGTCAGGAAGCGCTGTAGCACCACGTCCTTGTCCATCCCGATGCAGCCGTCCCTGGGGCCCACCATCCCGACGTCGGTGACATACGCGGTGCCGCCCGGCAGGACCCTGGCGTCGGCGGTCGGGATATGCGTGTGGGTACCGACCACGGCGCTCGCCCGGCCGTCCAGGTGCCAACCCATCGCCGTCTTCTCGGACGTCGCCTCGGCGTGCATGTCGCAGAAAACGATCTTCACGTCAGGATGGGCCTCCAGGATCGCGTCGGCGGCCCGGAAGGGGTCGTCGAGGGCGTCGATGAAGACGCGGCCCATCAGGTTCATGACCAGGACCTGCTGACCGCCCGCCTCGACCACGCACCATCCCTGGCCCGGCGCCTTGGGCGGGTAGTTGGCGGGCCGCAAGACCCGCTCGAGCTTGGGCAGCTCGGGGAGGAAGTCCTTCTGGGCGAAGACGTGGTTGCCGGTGGTGATGACGTCGGCGCCCGCCGCTTTCAGCTCGGCGACCAGCTTGCCGGTGATGCCGAAGCCGCCCGCCGAGTTCTCGCCGTTGAGGACGGTCAGGTGAGGCCGGAGCTCTTTCTTGAGGTCAGGCAGGATTGCCTTGACGGCGTCACGCCCAGGCGAGCCGACGACGTCGGCGACAAAGAGAATCCGGAAATCGTCAGGCACGGCACGAGAAGTCTATTGGCAACAAAAAAAGGGGAGCCCGCGTGGGCTCCCCTGATTGGCTTATTTGGCGTACTCGATTGCCCTTGTTTCACGGACCACGGTGACGCGGATCTGGCCCGGAAAGCTGAGCTCCGTCTCGATGCGTTTGGCGATGTCCCTGGCCATGAGCTGGGCAGCCGTGTCGTCGATCTGCTCCGGCTTGACCAGGATCCGGACCTCGCGCCCGGCCTGGATCGCGTAGGACTGCTGGACGCCCTGGAACGAGTTTGCGATCTCCTCAAGCTTCTCCAGCCTCTTCACGTAAGCATCCAACGACTCCCTGCGCGCCCCGGGGCGGGCAGCGGAGATCGCGTCTGCTGCAATCAGCAGGAGTGCCTCCAGGCTGTGAGGCTCCTCGTCGTAGTGGTGAGCACGCACGGCGTGCACCACCTCTTTGGGAACCCCGTGTCTCTGCAACAGGTCCGCCCCGATCACGGCGTGCGAGCCCTCGACCTCGTGGTCGATGGACTTGCCGATGTCGTGCAGCAGACCTGACAGCTTGGCGATGCGGACGTCGGCGCCGATCTCGGACGCCATCATGGCGGCGAGATAGGCGACCTCTTTCGAGTGATTGAGCACCTGCTG
Organism: Candidatus Dormiibacterota bacterium; assembly: GCA_043738605.1. Lineage (GTDB taxonomy): Bacteria > Chloroflexota > Dormibacteria > Dormibacterales > Dormibacteraceae > Palsa-872. The sequence continues at coordinate 2,410 of JAYUFT010000029.1, forward strand.
CCCGTAACTCGTCCGGAAACGCAGGATGCCCAGGTGCCTGACGACCTCGGGATGAAGGCCCTGCAGGCCGACCTCCAGAACCGCCGCCTCCCCCTCCTCTTTGACCCTTTGCAGGACCTCGACGCGGGACTTGGCGACGATCTCCTCGA
>JAYUFT010000030.1:0-2557 GCA_043738605.1 Candidatus Dormiibacterota bacterium
CCTGGCAGCGCGGCGCCAGTTCAGTGGCGATGACACCGACGCCCAGTATGCCCACAGTCTTGCCCTTGACCAGCTCGACCGGAAACCGGTCCCATCGACCCGCGTCCTGGCTTCGAACCGCCCGTGGCAGGTTGCGAGCAAGGGCCAGCATCGCGGCCAGGACCGCTTCCGATACGGAAGCGCCTTGAAGGCCGCGCAAATTGGTCACGACGACGCCATCACGCAACGCGGCGCCGACGATCCCATCAACGCCGGTGCCGAGCGCCTGGATCCACTTCAGGTTGGCGGCTTCGTGAAGGACGTGATCGGCCATGTGGGCCCCGAAGGTGACCAAGATGTCCGCTTCGCCGATGAGGGGTGCCACCTTGCTGTGGTGATCGACCATATCAACCTCCAGCTGCGGAAAGGCCTTGACGATGCCGTCGCGGTAGACGTTGCGGATCGGCTCCGGAAACGTGAGCAGGATGAGGAGCTTCACGCGAAATAGCCGGAGCTAGGCAAGTCGAAGCTGGGATTTTCTTCGCTGCACCGCTTGTGATTCGTGGCGCGGATGACTGAACATCGACGCCGTCGATGTTGGCACGAAACGGAAAGCTACGTTTGAGGCGCAATGCTCGGCGGTAACCGCCTTTGGCGGCATGCGGATTTCCTGAAGCTCTGGACCGGCCAGACCATCAGCGTGGTCGGCAGCCAGGTGACGGTCATCGCCCTCCCCACCATCGCAATCCTGCAGCTGCACGCGTCTGCGGCCCAGGTCGGTTTGCTTGCGGCCGCTCAGCAGATTGCGTTTCCAGTTCTCGCGTTGTTCGCCGGAGTGTTCGCCGATCGCCTGCGGCGGCGGCCGATGATGATCCTCGCGGACGCTGTGCGGGCACTCGCGATTCTGTCGGTGCCGATCGCGGCGGCGTTCGGTGTACTCAGCCTGGTGCAGCTTTATGTCGTGGCACTCGTCCTCGGCGTGGGCACCGTCCTCTTCGACATCGCCTACCTGGCGTACGTGCCGAGCCTCGTCAGCAGGGACGACCTCCTCGAAGCAAACACCAAGCTCGAGGTGAGCTTCTCCGGATCACATCTTGTCGGTCCAAGCCTGGGAGGCGTGCTGATCCAGGTGATTGGCGCTGCTCAAGCGATGGTCGCAGACGCACTGTCATTCGTCGCCTCGGTCGGCAGCATCATCTGGATCCGGCAACCTGAGGAGCCGCCACGACATCCAACTGCTCCTCGAGCGGGCGTTCTTGCCGAGATCGGCGAGGGCCTCAGGTTGGTTCTGCACAATCCGATCCTGAGGGCACTCCTCATCATGCTGACCATCGGCGGTATCGGATTTCACCTCCAGGATCCCGCGCTGTTCCTGTTCGTCTACCGCAATGTGCACCTGAGCCCGGGCCTGGTCGGCCTCGTTTTTGGCGCTGGAGGGGCAGGGGCTCTGGTCGGGGCCTTGGTGGTTGGAACTGTCGTGCGCCGGCTTGGTGTCGGCAATTCACTGGCCCTCACCAACGTGCTCCTCGGGCTGGCCTTTCTGGCCTGGCCGCTGGCGCTTTTCGCGTCACCGGTGCTGGTCCTTGGAGGGTTGATGTTTTTCGCCGGGATTTGCGACTCGATCTACAACGTGAGCCAGGTCAGCCTCCGCCAGGCGGTGACGCCGAGCCGCCTGCAGGGCCGAATGACGGCCACGATGCGCACAGTTTTCTGGGGGGTCAAGCCGATCGCCAACCTGGGCGGCGGATTGATGGCAGGCGCCCTCGGAGCTCCCGCCACGATCGTCATCGGCAGCCTCATCGGCATGACGGCGACGATTGCCGTGCTCGCCGGCCCGCTGAGCCGCGTTCGCCAGCACGCGGATGTCGCGCAGATCACCGAGACACCCGAGCCCGGGATCCACGGGCCGGAGATCTAGCCATCCGGCCGATTCACCAATACACTTCGCAAGATGAACAGCGTCGGCGACGCCTTCGCATACCCGTTCCGAGACCCCGGGTGGGTTGGAAAGATCGCGGTCCAGGGCTTGATCCTGATCATCCCGATCGTCGGCTGGATCGCGACTGCGGGCTGGCTCATGCTGACCTTCGACAACCTCAGGGCCGGCCGCCAGGAGCTCGCGCCCGCCGGGTTCCACCTTTCGCGCGGCATCGGCATCTTCGGCGTGGTCGTTCTTTACGCGATCGTCATCAACATTCCGGGCTCGATTCTCGACGGCATCGGCGGCGCCATGAGCCGGCAGAACGACCTCGCCTACTCCCCGTTCTCGGCGCTGGGATCCTTGTGGAGCTTCGCGGCCCAGCTCTTCCTTGACTTCCTGATTCCGTCCCTCCTCGTGCTGACTGCGCGCAGCGGGTTTTCCGGTGGGATGGATGTACCGCGGGTCTGGGCCTTGGCGACAAGCCAGGTGAACAACAGCATTGTTGGCGGCGCGGTCATCTTCGCCGCCGGCATCATCGGCAGCCTCGGACTCATCGCGTGCTGCATCGGCGTGTTCTTCACCATCACCTACGCCGCGGCCATCCAGGCCGGCGTCGCCGCCTGGTTCGAAAGGGTGCAGGCCACGCCGCCAGCGCCG
>JAYUFT010000031.1:0-2547 GCA_043738605.1 Candidatus Dormiibacterota bacterium
CGCCGTGATCGTGATCATGTCCGCTATGAGCGTGCCGTACCACAAGGCTCGCGATGCCGCCAACGCCAAACCACCCGCCGAAATCGAGCCTATGCTGAAGCGCGCCCGTCCCCTGGAGCTGGCCGTGGTCGGCGTCATCGGGCTCCTGATCCTCTTCTTTCTAATGGTCTTCAAACCGTTCTGACACCTGACATCCTGGGAGGCACTTCGCGATGGTTCAACTGACGCCACCAGGTTGGTCTCCGGACGCCAACTGGTTCTGGGACGGACGCGAGTGGCAGGACGCCGTCTCGCCCGACGGTAAATGGCGCTACAACGGCACGGACTGGAAGCGCTTCCGGGGCAAGCGAACAGCGATGCCTATCGGCCCTCTGTACGTAGCCACCGCCCAGGCGGCGCCCGCCCCGGTCGCCCCGATCGAGATGCCCTCGTGGGTGGCGCCGTCAGAGGTCGAACGAATCGTGAAGGAGAAGCAGGAGGCGGCGGCGTACGCGGCCGCACCTCGCATCCCACCGCCGCCGGAGCTCGATTGGCGCCAGGCCGGCCACTATATCCAGCACAGCAACGACGAGCGCGTCTACAAGGACTGGCAGGTGGGTGGGGCGAGCATCGCCTACTTCCTCATCTGCTACCTCCTGTGCACGTTCGCTGGATTGATCTTCATCTGGCGCACGGGCTGGCGGCCTACGTCGAAGGTCTTGGTCACGGTTGGTGCCATTCTGTTTCCCGTAGCGTTCTACTTCGTATTGCTAGCCGCCGGGCTCACGCCGCAGGACCTCCGTCGCTGAGGCTTTCTCAGCAAACCGTAAGAATCCGTCCAGCAAGCTCAAAGGTTCCGACCGCAACCTGTGGTCAAGAAATCCAATGGAGCACGATGCGGAGGTAAATCCCATGTCGCAGCAGTATCCGGATCCAGCTCAGCCCGTCGCACCGCGCGCGGAACCCATGCCAATGCCGCCGGCCACCTATTGGGCGCCGCCGCCCCCGCCGCCGCCCCCGACCCATTCAAACCCCCACGTGGGGCGTTGGATCGTCGTCGCCTTCCTGGTCGCTGCCATTGCGGCCGGCGGGAGCGGCGTCGGAGTCGGCTGGGGCCTGGCCAATGCGTTCCGCCATCCGGCGGTCGTCCAGTCGCCGATTGCGATTGCCAAACCGACGACGGTCCCGAACAACGGGAGCTTTGACGCCAACGCGATCGCCGCTGCCGTCAATCCCGCGATCGTCGACATCAACACCATCACCACCTCCGGGCAGGCTTCAGGCACCGGCCAGATCCTCACCCCGGACGGCGAGGTGCTCACCAACAACCATGTCGTCGACGGCTCGACGAGCATCAGCGTCGTCATCGCCAGCCATCCCGGGACCAGCTTCAAAGCTCACGTCATCGGCGTTGCTCCCGCGCGAGATGTCGCGCTGATCCAGATCGAGGGCGTGTCGGGCCTGCCGACCATCACCTTCGGTGCTTCGTCCACCGTCAAAGTCGGCGACCAGGTCGTCGCGATCGGCAACGCCCTCGGCCAGGGTGGCGCGCCGACCGTCACGACGGGCACTGTCACCGCCCTCCACCAAACAATCACCGCCAGCGAAGGCGGCGGCAGCTCCGAGCAGCTGACGGACATGATCCAGAGTGACGCATCGATCAGCCCGGGCGACTCGGGCGGGGTGATCGTCAACGCGGCCGGCCAGGTCGTCGGCATGATCACCGCCGGCGACGTGCAGGGCTTCCGCTCGCAGACCTCGACAGTCAACTACGCGATCCCGAGCGACACCGCGATCTCCTTCGTCAACCGGATCCGGTCCGGCGAGGCGAGCACGGAGATCGTCTACGGGCAGGTCGGCTTCATGGGCGTGTCGGTGCGCGACGTGGCGGCAGGAACCGGGGCCCAGGTCGTGACCGTTCAGGCGGGCTCTCCCGCCGAGTCGGCGGGTATCACCGTCGGCGCGGTCATCAGCAAGGTCGGCGGCACCACGATCACCTCCAGCGCCTCGCTCGGCAAAGCGATCCGCTCGCACAAGTCGGGAGACCGCGTCTCGGTCACCTGGACCGACCAGCGCGGCACGCACACCACGACCATGACCCTCGCGGGAGTAAATCCATAAAGAAGTTCCGAAGCAACGTGCGGCGGCGTCAACTACCCGACGTCGTCGCACTTCGCTGTTTGGCCCACCGTCACAAAAGCCCCAGGCGTGGTGCTTAGTCAGGGATGACCAGCGCCCAACCAGCACTTCGTGCCATCGCCCTGTCCAAGGCCTATGGCAAGAGGTTGGCAGTGGACCATCTCGACCTCCAGGTCGACCGCGGTGAGCTCTTCGGCTTTCTAGGCCCCAACGGCGCGGGCAAGACGACGACGATCCGCATGGCGCTCGGCCTCATCGCTCCGACCAACGGTTCGGTGGAGATACTCGGGCTCGAGGTTCGCCACAACCGCTCAAAGGTTCTGCCACGCGTCGGGGCTCTGGTCGAATCACCCGCGCTGTACAGCTACCTGTCAGGGCGCAACAACCTGCGCGCGTTTGGAGATCTTCTCGGCGGTGTGCCGGACAAGC
>JAYUFT010000032.1:0-2542 GCA_043738605.1 Candidatus Dormiibacterota bacterium
TCCCACTCACCACGTTGACCGACAAGGCCACGGTCAAGCAGAAGATCGAGGCCATGAACCTGGGCGATCCGCCGTCCTACATACCGGACCTGAATGCCGCCGACGCGCAGCTCTCCAATACGCCTGCGGCGCTCAAGCACATCATCCTGCTGGGCGACGGGGACGCCACGTTGGGCGATTACCAGGGCGTCATCGAGAGAATCCACAGCCACGGCATCACGGTTTCTACAGTGGCCATCGGCTCAGACAGGGGCGGCCCCGCCCTGATGCGAGCGATCGCCGGCTGGGGGCATGGGCGCTTCTACCAGAGCTTCGGCATCCAGGACGTGCCGCAGATCTTTCTGAAGGAGACGCAGGAGGCGCTGAAGCCGTGGGTGGTCGAAGGCGTCATCACTCCACGGTTGGCGTCGCTGGCCGAAGTTCTTCCGGGCGTGCCGCTTGATTCGTTCCCGACGATCACCGGCTACGTCGCGACGACGCCGCGCGCTGCCGCGGACGTAGTGCTGCAGAGCCCACAGGGCGATCCATTGCTGGCGACATGGCAGTACGGGCTGGGCCGCGTGGTCGCGTGGACGAGCGACGCCCAGGGGCGATGGACAGCGGGGCTGCTGAGCTGGCCGTCGGCCAATCGGTTCTTCGGGGACCTGGTCCGGTACAGCCTGCCCCAAGCGGGCGATCCAGCCCTCCAGGTCGAGGCGCAGGTCCAGGGCGATCACACGCACCTGCTGGTCACCTCGCCGTCCGCGTCGGGGTCGGCTGTCAGCGTGAGCGCAGTCGCGCCGGATCTTTCCAATCTCGACCTGACGCTGTCGTCGACCGGTCCCGGGCGGTTCGAGGGCAACCTGCCGACGGACCAGGTCGGAAGCTATCTGCTGCACGTCACGGACTCGATCGGAGGCGCGGTCAAGCACACCAACACGATCGGGCTCGTCGTCCCGTACTCGCCTGAGTACCGCGACCTGGGGACTGACAACGCGACCTTGAGCGCGATCGCCCGAGCTGGCGGGGGCGTGCTCCTAAGCGATCTGTCATCGGTGTTCAAGGAGGCGGTGCCACCTGTTCGCGCGGCTCAACCGATCGACGAGCTGCTGCTAGTCCTCGCGATCCTGCTGTTTCCGATCGACGTCGCTTTGAGGCGGTTGGTGCTCAGCGGCGAGGACCTGCCGGCGTGGCGGGCGGCCTTCGGGCGGGCGCCGGCTCAGGCGCTGCCTGTCGAAGCGACCGTGACGCGATTGCGAGAGCGGGTCTCCGACGTGCGCTCGACGCGAACCCCCAAACCGCCGCGGTAACACCCACGCCGGAGGCGCGGGGGGGCCATTAGTGCCCTTTTGGCCGGCCCACCCGGCCGGGAGACGGCAATTTGTGCCCTTTTGGTCGCACCACCCCGTCGGGTGGCTGCCGAGCTTATTAGCTCGCGCCTGGGCACGTTGGGGTCGTAACCTCCCATTTCGAATGCTGATCGGCTTACTGCGCACCTATCTGCGGCCCTACACCAGGCCGCTGATCGCCGTGGTCGCCTTGCAGCTGGTGTCGACGATGGCGAACCTTTACCTGCCCAGCCTCAACGCGGACATCATCGACAAGGGCGTGGCCAAGGGCGACACCGGCTACATCCTGTCGACAGGCGGCTGGATGCTGGTGGTGACGATCGCCCAGATCGCCTGCTCCGTCGCCGCCGTCTACTTCGGGGCACGCGCGGCGATGTCGTTCGGCCGCGACATGCGCTCTGCCATCTTCCACAAGGTCGGCACGTTCTCGGCCCGCGAGGTGGCCCAATTCGGGGCGCCTTCCTTGATCACACGCAACACGAACGACGTCCAGCAGGTCCAGATGCTCGTCCTGATGACGTGCACGATGATGATCGCGGCTCCGATCATGTGCGTGGGCGGCATCATCATGGCCCTGCGCCAGGACGTCGGCCTCTCCTGGCTGATGGTGGTCAGCATCCCGGTGCTCGTCGTGTCGATCTCTTTGATCGTGGTCCGCATGGTGCCCCAGTTCCGCGCGATGCAAAAGCGCATCGACCTCGTCAACCGCGTGCTGCGCGAGCAGCTTTCCGGTATCCGCGTGGTGCGCGCGTTCGTGCGCGAGCGCGACGAAGCGCAGAGGCTTGCCGAGGCCAACGCAGCGCTGACTGACACGGCGCTGCAAGTCGGGCGCCTCATGGTTCTGATCTTTCCGACCGTGATGCTGGTGCTCAACGGCTCGAGCATCGCGGTCCTCTGGTTCGGCTCGGGCCGCGTGGACAGCGGCGAGATGCAGATCGGCGCCCTCACCGCCTTCCTCATGTACCTGATGCTGATCCTGACGTCGGTGATGATGGCGACCTTCATGGCGATCATGATTCCGCGCGCCGCAGTCTGCGCCGACAGGATCGGAGAGGTGCTCAAAACCGAATCCTCGGTCGTGCCGCCTCAGAACCCCGTCCGCGAGCTGCGCTCGCACGCCGAGCTGGAACTCCGCGGCGTCGAGTTTCGGTATCCGGGCGCCGCCGCCCCGGTGCTGCGCGACATCTCGTTCAAAGCGACCGCGGGACAGACCA
>JAYUFT010000033.1:0-7835 GCA_043738605.1 Candidatus Dormiibacterota bacterium
CAGGGCTGCCGCACGAGACCGCGGAGGCATGGTGCTTCGGCGGCCTGGAGCCGACGCTCGAAGTCGACGTGGGTCGAGTGCTGACCAAGAAGATCGAAGCGCGCCTGGCGCACTCGAGCCAAACGCCCAGCCCGGCATCGCTCCAGCGCCGTTGGAGAGCCATGGCCCGGATCGAAAAGTTCCACCAGGTGAACCTGCGCTAAATCAAGAGCAGGCGCGGCAGGGTTGGCCGGGGTCCCCCCGGCCATGACTTTGTATCAACCGACTCCAAATCGCGGCGAGGAGAAAGTAATTCGTCATTAGTCCAATCCCGGGAGTAGGAGCAGCTACGCGCGAAGCGCCTGGCGATGAGGGAGAACCGACTGGTTCTCTCTCATACTTGTCGTCGTTGGAACCTCCTGTCGCTGGTCCGCGTCTTGACGTGAAGACGTCTGTATTTGAAGGGCCTCTTGAATTGCTGCTCGCCCTCGTCGAACGTGAGGAGGTCGACATCTTCGAGGTTTCCCTCGCCAAGGTCACAGACGCCTACCTCATCGAGCTGGCGGGCCGCGAGGTGGCGGACCCTGCAGAGATGGCGGAGTTCCTGTGGATGGCGGCGCGCCTGCTGCTCTTGAAGTCGATCCGCCTACTGCCGGGCGAGCTGCCGACCGATGAGGAGACGGAGCTGCTCGGTTGGGAGGAGGACGTACGCCTGCGCCTCGAGGAGTACCGCGCCTACAAGGAGATGGCAGAGGGGCTGATGACCCGCGCGGAGCAGGAGCCGTTCGCGTTTCCGCCGCCTACGCGGCAGGTCGATGCGGCAGGACAGGAAGAGCCACTCGAGGTGGAACTGCTGGTCGTCGCGTTCAACAGCGTGCTCGCACGAGTCCCCCCGCGCCCCCTTGTCGTGACGGGACGGACGTGGACCTTGGAGGAAAAGCTGGAATCGCTGGCGAGCCGTTTGCGACTTGGGCCGATCGAGCTGCTCGAGCTGATCCTGGAATCGGAAGACCGTCTCGAGGCGGTGGTCACCTTCGTCGCAGTGTTGGAGCTGCTCAGGCGATCGCTGATCAGCGTGCGGCAAAAGGAGCGCTTTGGACCGATCCGCATTGAATCCAGGAATGCACCTGAGGTTGCGGTCGGATGAGCGAGCTGTCAGCGACGCTGGAGGCGATCCTCTTCAGCTCCAGCCGGCCGATCAAGCTGCGTGAGCTGCAACAGGCGACGAGCAGCGACCGCACAGCCGTCGAGCAGGCTCTCGAAGACCTGAAGGCTGCTCTGGAGGGGCGTGGCGTGATGTTGATGCGCCATCACGACGAGCTGAACCTCGCCACGCGCCCAGCCTACGCGGCGGCAGTACGGCGCGCGCTTCGTCCGGAGGTTTCCGGCAAGCTCTCGCCTGCGGCCTACGAAACGCTGGCGATCGTCGCGTACCAGCAGCCGGTGCCGCGGTCGCGCATCGAAGAGGTGCGCGGCGTCAACTGCGAGAGCGTGCTCACCAACCTGGAGCTCCGCAATCTGATCACCGAGGTCGGCCGCGGCACCGGGCCTGGCTTGCCGAGGCTGTACGGCACGACCATGAGGTTTCTCCAGGTGATGGGTCTCGAGTCGCTCGATCACCTGCCCACCCCTCGGCTCGACCGCACGGAGGCGGAGACATCTCCGGGGGAGTCCCCCCGTTGACAGAGCGTCTCAACCGCTTTCTCGCCAGGGCGGGCGTGGCCAGCCGCCGCGCGGCGGACACGCTGATTGCTTCAGGCGCGGTGCGCGTGAATGGCGAGGTCCCACCGCCCTCGGGTGTTTTCGTCGACCCGGACAAAGACGTGGTCACGGTCGACGGCAACCCGGTAAAGCCTGTGACCAGGCACCGCTACGTGGTCCTCAACAAGCCGCTCGGAGTGATCACCACCGCCCGTGACGAGGAGGCGCGCACGACAGTTCTCGACGTGGTCGGAGACGAGGGGCAGGCCGGTCACCGACTGTTCCCGGTCGGAAGGCTCGATGCCGATACATCCGGCCTGTTGCTGCTCACCGATGACGGCGAGCTCGCGTTTCGTCTCACGCACCCTCGTTACAAGGTCGCCAAGGAATACATCGCGACGGTGATCGGCAACCCGACTGCAGCGGACCTCGAAACCCTTCGCACTGGCGTGAAGCTCGAGGAGGGCGTCACCGCTCCCGCCGAGGTCGAGACACTCGCGGTGACTCCGGGCAGTCGGGACTCCGTGCTGGCTGACGTCCGGATTGTCATTCGCGAGGGGCGCCACCGGCAGGTGCGCCGAATGGTGCATGGGGTCGGCCATAAGGTTCATTCGCTTCGGCGCATCGGGTTCGGACCCTTGAAGATCGGACGCCTCAAGGTTGGCGGTTGGCGACTGCTCGGCGACGCGGAGGTGGCCGCGCTCCGCCGGGCGGTGGGATTCGATCAAAAGTGATCGTCGCCATCGATGGCGGTGTGGCCTCAGGTAAATCCGCCGTCGGCAGGCGCGTGGCCGAAGCCCTCGGCCTTCCGTTCGTCGACAGCGGGCTGATGTACCGCGCGGTGACCAAGCTGGCCGCCGAGCGCGGAATCGATCCGAGTGATGCCGACGCCCTCGTCGAGCTGGCCAGACACACGGAGTTGAAGGTCGAGGGCGACCGGGTTTGGGCCGATGGTGTCGAGCTGACGGAAGGGATCTTTGACGCGGACCATATGGAAGCGCTGCCGCGAATTTCGGCAATCGCAGGCGTGCGCGAGGCGCTGGTGGCGCAGCAAAGGCGACTTGGACAGGGAGGGGTCGTGATGGCGGGTCGAGATATCGGCACCGTCGTGTTCTTTGACGCGGACTACAAGTTCTTCCTCACCGCCAGTCTCGAAGAGAAAGTTCGAAGGCGCGCCGCGCAGTATGAAAGGCGAGGCGAGGTGGTTGACCAGGAAGCGATGCGCCGGGAGGTGGAGGCCCGCGATCGTGTCGACACTGAGCGAGCAGTGGCTCCGCTCCGGCCGGCGCCCGACGCGATCGTCATCGACACCGACCATCTGACTGTCGATGAGGTGGTCGATGCCATCCTTCGCCACATCGGCAAGCGGGGCTCGGCGAGATGATCTACGGATTCCTCCGCTGGTTTATGCGCGCGATGACGCGCACCTACCTGGTCGGACTGTTTCGCATCGTGGGCACGGACAACGTGCCGAGGACCGGCCCGCTGATCGTTTGCCCGAGCCACTCGGGCACGCTCGATCCGCCGATGGTCCCCGCGTTCACCCCTCGATCTGACAGTTGGAGCATGGCGAAGTCGGAGTACTTCAAGGGCGGCATCATCGAGGTGCTGTTCAGGTGGTATCACGCGTTCCCGGTGGTGCGGCACACTGCAGATCGCGTCGCGCTCAAGCGCTCATTCGATCTGCTGAAGGCTGGGCACGTGCTGATCATCTATCCGGAGGGCACGCGTGTTGAATCGGGGGTCCTGGCGAACCCGGAACCGGGCGCGGGCTTCCTTGCTCAGAAGGCGGGCTGCCCGGTCGTGGCAGTCGGACTGTCCGGCACTCGCGAATGCTTGCCGAAGGGGGCGCACTGGCCACGCCGGGTGCCGGTGAGCATCACGTTCGGCAAACCTTTTCTGGTCGCATCCAGGCGGCCGGATGGAACCAGGGTCTCGCACCAGGAGGCCGCCGACGCGATCATGGTCGAGATCGCGGAGCTGCTGCCGGCAAACCAACGCGGAGCGTTCAGCGATCTGGAATCACATCGCCGCCGACTGGCGGGAGTGACCCGGCCAGTTAGTTGATCGCCGGCCTTGCCCAGTCGTCTTCCGTCAGGCTGCCCAGGGCTGGGTTGAAGCAGGCGTCGAACGCCTCCTTCAGCGTCTGCGGCGAGAGCTTCGGCGGCTCCTGCCGGTAGTTGGCAAGGTCGACAAGGCGCGCGATCAGGGCGCGAGGGTGCGAGCCGCGCAGCGGCTTCTTGCCGTACAGGTTGTTCAGGAGGTAACCGATCGCTTTCTCGTCGAAGGCAACGCCCTGCCGGTCGCACTCGTACCTCAGGATTCGCCCGAAGGCTTCAGGCGATGGGTTGCCGACCCCGATCTTGTAGGCCATGCGTCGCAGGAAGGCTTCATCGACGAGCTCGGTGGGCGAGAGGTTGGTGGAGAAAACCACCTGGCAGAGGAAGGGCAGCTCGATCTTGCGTCCTGAGGCTGAGAGGTCGAGGTAGTCGACCTTCTTCTCCATCGGCACGATGAAGCGGTTGAGGAGCCGCATCGGCGGCACTTCCTGGCGTCCAAAGTCGTCGATGACGAAAACCCCGGCGTTGGCCTTCCACTGCAGGGGGGCCTCGTAGTAGCGGTTGGAAGAGTCGTAGGTGAGGTCAAGCTGCTGCAGCTTGAGCTCGCCACCGGCCACCACCACGGGACGCTCGACCTTGACCAGCCGCCTGTCGATCGGCTGGTCGCCCTCGGCGATCTTGTGATAGACGGGGTCGATGACGCGGATGATCTCGTCGCCCACCGAAACCGCGTGGGGGATCTCGATTGGAGCGCCCATGAGGAGCGCCATGCGCTCAGTGATCGTGCTCTTGCCGTTGCCCGGAGCGCCGAAGATGAACAGCGAAGCGCGTGACACCATGGCGCCGCCGATCTGGTCGATGACGTGCTGTTCGAGCTCGAGCGTGCCCAGGGCCTTCTTCAGGGCTGAGTCAGTGACGTTCGCCTTGCCGACAACCTGCGAGCGGACGAGCGAGAGATAGTCCTCGAAGTTGACGGGGCAGGGTCCGAGGTACCTGGTCTGCACCGATGACATCTCAGCGGCGCGCTGGCGACCTGCGCTGGACACCGTGTAGTTCATGCGCACCGGGATCGGGCGGCCCTCCACAGCAGGCTCGTTCGAGAAGCCCAATGTGTCCATCAGCTGCGTCTTCTGAAACTCCTCGATGAGTGGCTGCAGGGTTTCAAACGGCAAGCCCAGCCGCGTCTCGAGCGCAGCGCCGCTCAGCTGATCGGAGAACGCGAGCGTCCGCAGCAGCAGGCTGGCGACGAGGTCGCGCCTAACGTGCAGGTCTTCGATTCGCTTGGGTGCCTCGATGGCGCCGGTGAGCATCGCGGACGAAATATAGCAACCGGCGCTCTGATTGGGCCCCCGCTAGAGTGCGAGCGACTCTGGTGGCGTTCCGCGGTTGTGCCCGCCGCGCCCGTAGAATCGGGAACGGCTTTGCCGGAATACGCTGCTCTCGACCTCGAGACGACCGGTCTCGACCCGGCCCGGGACCGAGTGATCGAGATCGGCGCCGTCGCCTTCACGCCCGATCGCGTCAGCGCGACCCTGGAGCGCCTCGTCGATCCCGGGCGGGCCGTTCCAGAAACCGTTCTGCGCCTCACCGGCATCCGGCAGGAGGAGCTTCGCGGGGCGGCGAGCCCCGGCGCGGCTCTGCGAGAGCTCTCTGAGTTCCTTCGCGGCCGCCAGCCGGTCGGCCACGGAGCGCGGCTCGATGTCGACTTCCTGACCGCCGCCGGTCTCTGGGACCCTGCGCTGGAGATTCTCGACACGCTCGACGTGGCGCGAATCCTCCTGCCTGGAGCCGCGAGCCACAGCCTGCCCCTGCTGGCCGTCGAGTTCGGCTTCTCTCAGCCCAGGCCGCACCGTGCGCTTGACGACGCCGACGCGACGCGCCAACTCCTGCTGCGCCTGCGGGACGAGGCCGCGTCCCTCGACGAGGGATTGAAGGAGTCGATGCTGGCGCTGGTGGCGCCGTACGAGTGGTCGGTCGCGCGCTTCTTCGCCGAGTCTTTATCCGAGCCGAACCCTGATCCTGTCCCCGCATCCGCGCCGCGCGCTCGCACGTCGGATCCAGGCAAGGCGGGTCTGCCCCCTGACGATCCCGACCTCGTGGCGGCTTTGCTGGGCCCCGAAGGACCGCTCGCCGGAGTGCTGCCTGGCTATGAGCACCGCGAGCCTCAGCTGCAGATGCTGCTGGCGGTCGCGCAGATCCAGGGGCGTGGCGGCGCGCTCGTTGTGGAAGCCGGCACCGGCACGGGGAAGAGCCTCGCCTACCTGGTGCCGTCGATCGCGCGCGCGGTCCGCCACGAGGAGCGTGTGGTGGTTTCAACCAACACGCACACGCTGCAGGAGCAGCTGATGAGCAAGGACCTGCCAGGCCTTCGCGAGTGGCTGCCGTGGGACTTCACCGCGTGCTTGCTCAAGGGCCGCTCCAACTACGTGTCGTTGCGTCGCTGGCGGCGATACCTCGCCGAAATCTGTCGCGATTCCGAAGAGCTTCGCTTCAAGCTCAAGGTCCTGGTCTGGCTGCATTCGACGGAGAGCGGCGACCGCTCAGAGCTGAGGCTCCACGGTAGGGAAGAGGTCCTGTGGGCGCGGATCGCGTCCGACCCACTCGACTGCGTGGGCATCCACTGCACCAAAGAGGATTGCTACGTGCATCGCGCGCGGGCGGAAGCCGAGGCTGCAGACCTCGTCGTGGTCAACCACGCTCTGCTGCTTGCGGATGCCGAGGTTGGGGGCGGCCTGCTGCCGCAGTACGACCACCTCGTCATCGATGAGGCACACCACCTGGAAGAGGCGGCGACACGAGGGCTGCGCCAGGAGGTCGACGGCCCCGGCCTGGCCGCGTTGCTCGATCGCTTGGCCGGCGGCGAAGGCGGGCTGCTTGACGATCTTCGCCGCCAGCCCCACCTTGGCGCGTCCGGAGATGCGCTCTCCGAGGCGCAACCATTGACGCTGGTCGCGGCGGAGCGGGTTCGGGAGCTATTCGAGGCTGCGGTGGCCTGGGTGGGCGCTCGACTCAACGACGCCGAACGGCGGGACGACTCGCTGCGCTTGACGCCGGTGCTTCGACAGGACCCGGGCTGGGAGCGAATCAGGGTGGCCGGGGAGAACGCGGCGACGGCCCTGGCAGCGCTTGACGGGGTCCTTCGGAGGGCGGTGAGCGGTTCGCGCGATTGGCTCGGCGGTATCGAGCCCGACCAGGGGGTCAGGGAGCTCGAGATCATTCGCGGCCGCCTGCACGGCGCCGCCGAGCTGTTGGGCGAGGCGCTTCTCAGCCCGGATCCGAACCGGGTCTACTGGTTCACGCTCTTCGCCCGCACCGACAACCTCGTCCTGCGCGCCGCCCCGATCAACGTCGGCACCCTGCTGCGTGAGCGTGTCTATACCGAACGCCGATCGACGGTCTTCACGTCGGCGACGCTGGCGGTCGGGGGCACCTTCGATTACTTCCGCTCGCGGGTGGGCCTCAGCCGGGACGCCGAGGAGCTGATCCTGCCCTCGCCGTTCGACTTCCTCCACCAGGCGCTGGTTTGCCTGCCGACGGACCTCCCGGGGCCTGAGCATGAGGGCTTCGACCGCGCCGTGGAGGATGTGGTCGCGGCGGTGGCGCGGCGCGTCGGCGGCCGCACACTCGTCCTGTTCACCTCGCACCGGCAGCTGCGCGAGGTGCATACGGCGCTGAAGCATCGGACCGACCTCGACGAGGTCCTCATCCTCGGCCAGGGCATCGACGGCCAGAGGCGCCACCTGCTGAAGTCGTTCGAGGAAGCGCAGCGGCCGCTGTTGCTCGGCACCGCCAGCTTCTGGGAGGGCATCGACGTGCCGGGCGAGCGGCTGAGCTGCGTGATCATGGTGCGGCTGCCGTTTCCAGTACCCACCGAGCCCGTGTACGCGGCGCGAGCCGAGCAGGTCCGCGACGCCTTCGCCCAGCTGGCGCTGCCTCAGGCTGCGTTGCGGCTGAAGCAGGGGTTCGGCAGGCTGATCCGCCGGTCCACCGACCGCGGCGCGGTCGTCATCCTCGACAACAGAATCCTCGGCAAGGATTACGGCAAGGCGTTCCTGGACGTGCTGCCCCCGGCCTCGCGCTTCGTCGGCCCCGCCG
>JAYUFT010000034.1:0-2532 GCA_043738605.1 Candidatus Dormiibacterota bacterium
TTGATGTCCTGAAGGGTCTGGCCGGATGCGGGAGGCGAGGCAAAGTCGACCCCCGCCGTGTTGTCGTAGCAGATGTAGAGCCAGGGCAGGTTGGTCGCCGCGGGGTATGCGGCGTTCGCGTAGGGCGGGTTGTGAACGGCGTTGCCGTCGGTCGGCGCGGGGCAGGTGGTACCGGGGTTCTTGAGCACCGACACCGGCAAGCCGCTGGCAGTCAGGGCGGCATCGACTGAGGTCTTGATCTGGGCGTCGGACAGGTAGGGGTGCGACTGCTTGGCGGCGTCGAACCAGATGGCGTGCCTCACGCCCTCCCGGGCGGCGCTCGAAAGTGTCTCTTGCACGTATAGGGCGCGGCCGATGTCGACCAGCCCTCCCACCAGGAGGAGGAGGACCACCGAGGAGAGCGCGAACTCGACCATCGACTGGCCTGACCCTGCGTGCGTGCCAAAAGTTGAACTCGAGTTAGGGGGGCGCGACACCGGACTATCTTGCCTATGATGGGTCGGACTTGCGCACGCTTACGTCTCGAAGACCCTTCACCATCCTCGGAATCGTTCTCGCCCTGCTTGTAATCGCCGCATTCGTCCTCGTGGCAATCAACGCCTCGACAGGGTCGACTGGTCCCAGCCAGAACGTGGTGGTGGCCACCCAGGACCTGGCGCCCAGAATCCCGATTCCGGCCGGATCCCTCGAGATCAGGAGCATCGCCGCGGCCGGCCTGCCATCCACGGTGTTCACCAAGATCTCCGACGCCCAGGGCATGATCCCCCTGGTCACCATCGTCAAGGGCCAGGCGGTCTCGTCGAACCTGGTGGCCAAGCCAGGTCAGTCGTTCGGGGTGCAGTCCGAGTTCCTGCCCATACCGTCCGGCTTCGTGGCGCTGACGATCCCAACGAGCGAGCAGCAGGGTGTTGGCGGCTATGTCCAACCTGGGGACTACATATCGGTCATCGCGACAGTGACCACGGGCGTCAAGGTGGCCACCAAGACGGTGTTCACGAACATCCACGTGATCCGCGTCGGCGAGGGCTCCACCGGGGGTGCGAGCAGCGCCGCGACGGCGACCAGCCTCACGATCGTAGTCACCCAGTGCGAGGCCGAGTACATCACGTGGTTCCTGAGCTATGCCTCGCTCAAATACACGCTCGAGTCCTACCAGGACTATGGGACTGGAGCCCCGGCGAAGGATCCAAACTGCGCAAGTGTCAATGACGCGAAGGGCGTGACGCTGAAATTGGTGCAGCAGGCCTTCCCTTCGCTCTTCTAAACCTATGAATCTGCCGCCACCTGTCCTGACACTGATCATTGCAATTCCGATGGCGGCCGCGATCGCCGTGTTCTTCTGGAGCCTGGACCGGATCCGCAAGGAGCGCCTGGTCCCACTCGAGTCCGAGAAATCCGCCCGGGCGACGCCGCGCGAGCTGGTCGAGCGCCTTTTGCGGCCCGCGGCGGACAACCTCAGCCAGCGCCGCAGCGTGAGGGGCAGGCCGACCCTCACGGAGGACCTGGCTCGCGCCGGCCTCAGCATCACCCCGTCCGAATATCTCCTGATCCGCATCGGTGCGGTGGCGTTGGGAGCGCTGATCGGGCTGTTTCGGTTCGGTTTCTCCGCCGGCCCGCTCATCCTCGGCGTCGTTGGTTTCGTGGTTCCACCGCTGGTGGTGGCGTACCTGCAGCGCCGGCGCCAGAACCTTTTCAACGACCAGCTGACCGCGATGCTGCAGCTGCTGTCGAACTCGCTGAAGACCGGCTACGCGATCGACCGGGCGCTCGAAACGGTGGCCACGAAGTCCAGGCCGCCCGTCTCGGATGAGTTCGGTCGAGTCGCCATCGAGATCAGGAGCGGCACGTCGGTCGAGGACGCTCTGAGCGCGCTACTGCTGCGCATCAACAGCCCCGACCTCGAGTTCATCGTCACCGCGATCCTTCTCCACATCCGCGTCGGCGGCAACCTGGCTGAGGTCCTTGACACCATCTCCGACACCCTTCGCGATCGCCTGCAGACCAAGCGCGACATGAGCGTGCTCACCGCGCAGTCGCGGGCTTCGGCGACCATCATCACGGGGCTGCCGATCCTGCTCGCCCTCGGCCTTTACGTTTTCGTGCCCGGCTACTTCGCCCCGATGACCTCCACGCTGATCGGCTACATCCTGCTCGGCGTCGCCGGGCTGCTCATCCTCATCGGCAACGTCCTCATCAACCGCATGACCACGCTGCAGGCTTAGCCGATGCTGCTCATCGCGGTGGCGGCGGGAATCATCTGCGGAGTCGTCGTGGTCGCGTTCTTCATCGCGCTCGATCGGAACCTCGCAGCGGCTGCCAACAACAGCGGGATCTGGACCGCGCCGCCGGTCAACACGCCACTGTTGAAGCGGCTCGAAGCACTGGCACGTCCGCTGGCGAACCGGCTGCCTGCGCTGGCGGCCGGCGAGCTGCGCCAGAAGCTGAGCCGGGCCGGCGACCCGGGCAACCTGACCCCCGCGGGCTTCCAGGCTGTTCGGTACGGTCTTGCTGCACTCATGGCCATCGTCGGGC
>JAYUFT010000035.1:0-2526 GCA_043738605.1 Candidatus Dormiibacterota bacterium
GTTGAGGGGGAGGGCAACAACGCGATGGAGGTAGGCAGGGCCCTCGGTGAGGAGTGCCAAGCCGCTGGGTGCGACCAAAAGGGCACGAATGGCCGAACCGAAGGGCGGGGACGCGACCAAAAGGGCACGAATGGCCCGATGGATGGGCGGCGCCGCGCGGTTTTGCTAGGGCTTGGTGGCGAAGTCGACCGGCGCTCTCGCTTCTCGGTTCACCTCTAGGCGGAAGATGTCCGGACGTCCGTAATGGCCTGCGACGTCCAGGGTCCGCTTCGCTGCCGCGGCGCGTGCCGGGTCGCAGTCCGCATAGAGGATGCCGTGCTTCTCGTGCAATGGCCCAGCCACAACGGTGCCGCCCGGATCGACGATCACCGAGTCGCCCGGGTTGAACCACGCTTCGAGATCCGGGAACAGCCGTTTCCGGTCGGGAAAGTCGGTGGGGATGTCTTTGCCCCGCATGCTGCTTCCATTCCCGAGCACCCAGCACCGCCCTTCGAGCGCGATGTGGCGCATCGTCGACAGCCACGTCCCCCCCTCATCCCAGGTTGGCGCGATATAGATCTCGCAGCCCTGCGCGAAGATCGCGAAGCGGGCTAGCGGCATGTAGTTCTCCCAGCAGATGAGGGCTCCCACTCGTCCCGAAGGCGTTTCGGATACGCGCAGCCCCGTGGCATCGCCGGCCCCCCACACCATCCGCTCCGGGTTCGTGGGCATCAGCTTGCGGTGGCGATTCAGGATCTCTCCATCAGGCCCGATGAGGACCACGGAGTTGTAGAGGGTGCCCCGGCTGAACTCGCCGTCTCGCTCGTGGATCCCGATCGAAACGGTCACCTTGAGCCGGCGCGCCGCGGCCTGTATCGGCTTCAGCTGGCCGGCCTTGAGGTCGACCGAGTTCTCGAGCAGCCGCTTGTGGATGTCGCCGCT
Source organism: Candidatus Dormiibacterota bacterium (assembly GCA_043738605.1). Classification (GTDB taxonomy): domain Bacteria; phylum Chloroflexota; class Dormibacteria; order Dormibacterales; family Dormibacteraceae; genus Palsa-872. The sequence continues at coordinate 922 of JAYUFT010000035.1, forward strand.
CAGCTCGTAGTCGGCACCCGGCTTCAGGCGCCAGACCCACTCCGGGTAGCCGGGAACCCAGGTCTCGGGAAAAGAAACGAGCTTGGCGCCGCCGGCCGCAGCCTCGTCGAGGAGCTCGACCCCCCTGGCAAGGGTCTTCGGGCGGTTGAGGGCGACGGGAGGATGCTGGACGACGGCGACTCGGTAAGGGCTCGCGGCCTTTTTTGGCATGGAGCCATGTTGCAACGTTGCGGTGCCCTGTGCCTAGCCCCTTGCCGGAAAGTCGCCGGCGCGCGCGACCATACCGGGCAGCTCCTTGCCCAAACGCTCGCCGAGCCAGCGCGAAGTCGCGATCAAGGCGTCGAGGTCGATTCCTGTGTCTACGCCAAGACCGCGCAATAGATAGACGAGGTCTTCGGTCGCGATGTTGCCCGTCGCCTTCGGTGCGAATGGGCAACCGCCAGCGCCCCCCACCGATGCATCGAGCGAGACCACGCCCTCGTCGAGGGCAGCCACCGCATTCACGTACCCGGTGTTGCGCGTGTTGTGGAAATGAGCGCCGGCTGTCGCACCGAGCCGCCGCGCGCCACTGACCAGCTCCTTCACCTGAGACGGGACTCCGACGCCGATGGTGTCGGCGAGGCAGATCTCGTCGGCGGGTGCGACCATCAGCCGCTCGACGATCCCGAGGACTCTCTTCGCCGGCACCGGTCCTTCGAACGGACAGCCGAACGCGACGCTGATGGTGACGGTGATCGGCACCTTGTCGGCGCGCGCCCTGCGCACCAGCGCCAGCGCCGTCTCGATCCCCTCGTCGGTGGTCGCGTTCTGATTGCGGCGCCCGAACGTATCGGTAGCCGCCATCGCGTAGTGCACCTCGTCGACATGCGCGGCAAGGGCTCGTTCGTAGCCCTTCTCATTGAGGACCAGGCCCGCGTACGTAGTGCCGGCGCGCCGGTGCAGAGCCGCCATGACTTCCTCAGCCCCGGCCATCTGGGGGACGAGCTTGGGGTTCACGAAGCTCGCGGCCTCGATGCGCTCGAGGCCGGCGGTAGCGAGTCGATCGCAAAGGTCGGCGCGAACGCTCGGATCGAGGATCCGATCTTCATTCTGCAGCCCGTCGCGGGGACCGACATCGCAGATCAAAACGTCCACAACGTAAAAGGTAGACGGGTGAACTCAGCCGAGACGCCTTATCCTGCGCGCAGTGAACTCACCCTGGGCTGTTGCAGGACCCGTCCAGGCTGAGGTCTTCGTCCTCCGGATGAGGGCTGGCCGCCCCGAGCTGGCCGGGCCTTGTGGCCCCGATCCCTGGTACATCGAGGTTGCTGCCGAGGACGATCCGGTCGAGGTCGTCAGCCGGCTGTCGCGCAACCTGATGGGTGAGCCGGTGCTGGTGCACTCGACCTCGTGGCGTCGCGCTCGGGGTGCGGTGGTCCTGAGCTTTGTGGTCGTCAACTCGGACGCGCAAGCGCCGCAGCTCGTAGGCCTGCCGATTTCGAGAGCCGAGCTTGCGCGCTCAAGCGCGACCAGGGCCGCGAAAACAATTGCAGCAGCACAGGTCCTCGAGCACGGACTGCGCCACCTTGCCTGGCTCTCCCGGGAGGACCAGGTCGTCATCGGGAC
>JAYUFT010000036.1:0-2517 GCA_043738605.1 Candidatus Dormiibacterota bacterium
GTTCGCTTCCGAATGGTCAAATACATAGCCGGCTAACGGCGCGGGGGAAGCTGGCCTCCCCCGCGGGACCCCCACCGGAAGGCTCCCGGCCACGATGGGTGGCGCTTGGAAGTGGGACGCTAAGTGACGGCCGGAATGAATCCGGCCTACCGGCCACCAGTTTTCATTGAGTAAATAGATGTCTTCTAAGCCTCGACCTTCTCGTGAGGAGCTGCGGGCCCTTCACCGTCGCTATAAGGAGACGGCGGACCCGGCCGAGCGCGACCGCATCCGCGCCCAGCTGGTCGATGCGTATCACGACTTCGTGTATTTCCTCGCGCGCAAGTTCCAGAATCGGGGCGAGCCTCTCGACGACATCGTCCAGGTCGGCTACCTCGGCCTGATCAAGGCCATCGAACGCTTCGACCCTGACCTCGGCTTCGAGTTCACAACATTCGCGACGCTGACGGTGGCGGGAGAGATCAAGCGCCATTTCCGTGACAAGGGCACCGCGATTCGCTTTCCTCGTCGCCTCCAGGAGCTGCACCAATCAGTGGTTCGCGTCAACGAGGAGATGAAGAACCAGCTGGGGCGCGAACCGACGGTGTCGGAGCTCGCGGAACGTCTGGGGGTGAAGCCCGAGGACGTGACGGAGGCGATCGAGATCGGTCCCGCCTACATGCCGCTGTCGCTCGATCAGCCTATCGGCTCGTCGGACGGCCAGGAGGGCCGCGCCATCGCGGAGCAGATTGGAAACCCAGATCCAGAGCTCGACCGCGTCGAGATGCGCGACCTGCTCGACCGCGCGATGGTGCATCTCACTCCTCGCGAGCGATCGATCATGGCGATGCGGTTCTACGAGCAGATGTCGCAATCGGAGATTGCGCGGCGCCTCGGGATCAGTCAGATGCACGTGTCACGACTACAGCGTGCTGCGCTCGAGCAGCTGAGAAAGTACGTGCCCCAAGAAGCGTCATGAACATGGCATGTCGCTGATCGAGTCGCGCGCTCCTGCTGAGCCGATCGCCCAATTCCGGCGCTGGTACCGGCAGGCTGAGCGCGCCGGCGCCCTGCAACCTGACGCGATGACGCTGGCGACAGCTGGTCCGGGCGGCACTCCATCGGCGCGCATGGTGCTGTTCAAAGGGATCGAAGGCGGCGCATTCCTCTTCTACTCCAACTACGAAAGTCGCAAGGGTCGCGACCTCGCCGTGAATCGAAAGGCGGCGCTGGTCTTCTACTGGTCGGCGACCCGGCGCCAGGTGAGGGTCTCCGGCGCCGTTCGGCGCTTAAGCCGCTCGGCTTCTCTCGACTACTTTCACAGCCGCCCGCGCGGCGCGCAGCTTTCTGCGCTGGCCTCCAGGCAGAGCCGGGTGGTGGCGGCGCGAAACGTACTGGAGCAAGCCGTGACCGACCTTGACCAGCGATACCCGGATGCGGTGCCCATCCCCGCCGACTGGGGAGGGTATGCGCTACGGCCGGCGTGGATCGAGTTCTGGGAGAACCGCGCCGACCGGCTCCACGACAGGCTCCGCTACGTGCAACTGCCTGGAGGCGCTTGGCGGTTGGAGCGGCTGGCACCGTAAGCTAGATCGGCCCCGACATGACCGGGAACGAGATCCGCAAACGTTTTCTACAGCATTTCGCGAGCCGGAAGCATGTGGTCCTACCGAGTGCGCCGCTGGTGCCAAAAGGGGACCCGAGCACGCTCTTCATCTCGGCCGGAATGCAACCTCTTCAGCCCTATTACCAGGGCTTTAGCCAGCCGTCCGCGCCCAGGCTCGCGAGCTGCCAGAAATGCCTGCGCACCGGTGACATCGATGAGGTCGGAAAGACCGATCGACACCTCACCTTCTTCGAGATGCTTGGCAACTTCGCGCCCACCGGTGATTACTTCAAGGAGACGGCGATCCCGCTTGCCTGGGAGCTTGTCACCGGCGGTTTTGCCATGCCCGCCGACCGCCTTCGTGTGACGATCCACCCGACCGACGACGAGGCTCACGAGATCTGGATCAAGACAGGAGTCCCGGCCGCATACATCACTCGGCTGGAGGACAACTGGTGGGGCCTCGGCCGCGGGCCATGCGGCCCCGACTCAGAGATCTGGTGGGATAGGGGTCGGGAGGTTGGGTGCGGTCGAGAGCACTGCGTGCCCGATCACTGCGAGCGTTTCACAGAGTTCTGGAACCTGGTGTTTCCTCAGTACGACCAGCAGGAAGACGGGAGCCTTGTCCCTCTGGTCCACCCGGCGATCGATACCGGAATGGGGCTGGAGCGGATCAGCTACATCTTGCAGGGCCAGACCAACGTTTTCGAGACCGACCTCTTGGCGCCGATCATCGATCGGATCCGCAGTCTGTCCGACAAACGATCGACGGTGTCGGAGCGCGTCGTCGCCGACCACATTCGCGCTGCATGCTTCGTCATGTTGGAACGAATAACCCCGAGCAACGAGGGTCGTGGCTACGTGCTTCGCCGTCTCATCCGTCGCGCCACAGTTCATGCCCGCCGTTTGAACTTGCAGTCACAGCTTGGTGG
>JAYUFT010000037.1:0-2509 GCA_043738605.1 Candidatus Dormiibacterota bacterium
CCCTTCAGCTGGACGCCGGGCACCATGTCGACCGCGATGTAGTCCTTGCACGCGTCGTAGGTCGGCTGGCCGATCAGGAGGTGGTAGGCGGGGGCGTTCGCGCAGAATCGGGCGGCGGTGTTGACAGTGTCTCCGAGCGCTGTGTACTGCAGGCGGCTGCGCGAGCCCATGTTGCCGACGACCGCGGGCCCCGTGTTGATGCCGATGCCCCAACGGATCGGCGGGAGGCCTTTCTCCAGCAACCTCTGCTGCAGCTCGGGCGCGCGATTGATGAGGTCGTAGGCACAGCGGACCGCGAGGAGCGCATGGTTCTGCTGGAGCCTGGGCGCATTCCAAAACGCCACGATCTCGTCGCCGACATATTTGTCGACCGTTCCGTCCCACCTGAAGATGATTCCGCTCAGATGGTCGAGGTACATCTGGACCACGTTCACGACCTCGTCCGCCTCCATGCGCTCAGACATCGATGTGAAACCGCGAACGTCGACGAACAGCAGGGTGATGTCGCGGCGCTCCCCTCCGCGAAGGATGTCGTCCACACCTCCGCGCGTCTTGGCCAGCTGAGCCACGATCTCGGGCTTGAGGTAATGGCCGAACAGGGCGGTCACCTTTCGCTTCTCGCGATCCTCGTAGAGGATGCGATAAGCAGTGACGCCGGCGTAGGCGAGGGCCATAACCAGGAGCGGATGGAAAAGATCGGGCACAAAGCCGTTGTTAAACGAGAAGAACGACATCGTAAAAGTGAAGACGACCAGGGCGACAGCCGTGACTAGAAGGCCAACCAGGACGGCCATGCGCGCCACGGCGAGCGCCGTCACGATTGCCAGCACGAGCAGCACCAGGAACACCATCAACGCTGGCTCGGGGGCCAAGAAGTTCGGTACCGCCTTGATGAAGAAGTTGACGATCGGGCCTACGATCGGGGCTTTGCTTGTCTTACTCAGGCTTGGGGGCAGGAGCGTCTGAACGACATTGGCGTGCATCTCGATTCCGGCCATGCTCCCGCCGGCGCCCTGGCCGGCGCCGGCGCTGGTGGTGGCCCTGACGTTGTCGTTGACGCTCGTGAGGTTGTAGTAGCCGATCAGGACGATGGCGCCCTTGATCTTCTCCGCAGGCGCCCGGCCGGCAACGACATCACCGAACGAGATGTACTGCCCGCCCTGCTTGTAATTGCCGGGAGGACCGAAGTAGTTGATCAGCGCCGAGCCGGTCTCGTCGACGGGGAGGGGCTGCAGCCACGTAGTTCCGAACGTGGCTTCACCGTTCGATTCGGTCAGGTCAACGCCACCTAGACCCTGAAGTGCCCATGCGCGGTAGGCGGCAAACGCAAACGTGTCGATGACGGGTGTGGTGCACGCGCCGGTGGCTGTGCACGCAGGCTGCACGAACATCGGAATTCGCCGCGTGACGCCGTCCGCGTCGGGCTGGATGTCGGTAGAGGCGAGAACGACGTTAGGGTAGGGCTGCTTGCACGGGGCGTTGGGATCCGTGCTTGCGTCAGCGCACCTGAACATCCTCAGCGGAATCTGGTCGATCCCGGGAGGATCCGTGGTTGGCGAGGTCTGAAGAATCTTGCCCTCGCCGTTGATCGTGTTGTCGCCTGCGTAGGCGAGAACCACCGGAACCGTGGTCGTGGCCAAGGCGTCGGCGAACGCTTTGTCAGTCAGCGGATCGCGTTTGTCTGGGAAGACGATGTCGAAGCCGACCACCGCCGCACCTGCTTTTTCGAGATTTCTCAGGGCCTGGGCGTAGACGCTGCGCGGGACCGGGTAGGTGCCGACGTCCTTCACGCTCTGGTTGTCGATGCCGACGATGATCACGTTGGGGTCTGGGTTCGTCTGGAAGCCGAAGCGATCCTCCGGGTGAACCGCAATGTTGACCAGGCACGGGCCGACGCGGGAGTCGCAGGCCAGCTGCTGGGTGTAGAGCCAGTACATGACCCCGCTCAGGACCAACGCCAAAAGCACCGCCACGACGGTTCGGTACGTGTACCAGTAGCGGATGTAGCGGCCCACGGAGCGGTCGGATCATAGCGCTCGCACGAGCACGTTGTGCCACGATCGCGCCATGACCGTGCGCTGCGGCATCGCCGGGTGGATCGACAAGTCGCTGATCGATTCCAAGCTCTTCTATCCGTTGAACGCGACGTCCTCGGAGGAGCGCCTGCACTTCTACGCCTCCGAGTTTCCCCTGGTCGAGGTCGACTCGACCTACTACGGCATGCCCAAGGTCGAGAACTCCGAGCTGTGGGTGGCTCGGACCGAGCCGGGCTTCCTGTTCGACGTCAAGTCCTTCTCCCTCTTCACCAACCACCCGACCAAGCCCATGGCTCTGCCCAAGGACATCCGCGACCAGCTGCCTGACAAGCTGCGCGACAAGAACATCTACATGGAGCAGATGCCGGAAGAACTCCTGGATGAGTCCTGGGAGCGCTTTCGGGCCGCCCTGGAGCCACTCCGCGCGGCTGGGCGCCTCGGCGCCGTGTTCTTCCAGTTCCCGCCCTGGTTCC
>JAYUFT010000038.1:0-2507 GCA_043738605.1 Candidatus Dormiibacterota bacterium
ACGAAGCCGCCGGTATCCACGGGCTCGGCGCTGCAGGAGCCGTTGGTGGCAAATGAAACGGCCCACGCCTCGCCGCCAGGCACATCCTCCGCTTTCACAATGGCCCGGTACCGGCCGGGCGAGCCCCTCAGGTTTGCCTGCAGCGGCCGCGAGCTGTCCTTTGACGTGTGCGCGTTGCCGGCCGGGTCGATGATCGTCAGCGTCATCGAGCTGCCCGGGTAGCACAGCGCGATGCTGAGGGTTCCGCCCGGAGAGCTGTAGTCCGCCTCCGCCGTCTGGCCGGTGGCGAGCCCTTCGCCCGTTGACGTTTGCACTGTGCCGAGATTGTTCCCCGCGGAGACGGTGCGGGCGCATTGCGCTTCCAGGAAGTAAGGGTCGGCAGCCTCAGGCTTGATGAGTCCCTGGCCGGACAGCCTGCCGTTGGCGTCGGCATCGATCTGCTGGCCCGCCGTAAGGGTGGCGATAGTCGCGCCTTGGCCTTGGACCTTGACAGTCCCGTCGAAGACCTTGATGAGGTTGGTGAAGTTGGCACGCACCAATATTTCGAATTGAGTGCCTCGTACCGATGCGCTGACCGCGTGGCCTCCGACCTGGAAGCTCGCGCCGGACACGAGGTGCTGCACATTCGTGAAGGTGCGGCCGAGCTTCTGCGACAGGCTCACCGACTGTAGATTGCCGTCGTGAGAGAGCTGCGCGGCAGTCACCGTCACAGTCGTGGTCGGCGACATTCGCACGAATGAGCCGTCAGGGAATTGAATCATTGCGTGACCCTGGTCGCCGGTGCGCACAATGTTGCCGGCGGTCAGCTCCTGCCCGGGCCTCGCGGTGTGCAACCCGGCGGAGTTGTTGGTGTCAACGTCAACAGGGGTCGAGATCACCTGCAGCGCGGCCGGCGCGGGCACCGCGGCCTGGGCCTGGACGATAAAGAAGTAGTAGCCGCCGCCGAAGACCAGGAGGGCGACGAGGACGATCGCGAGCAGGCAGCCTCCGCACCCGCAACCGAAGCACGATCTGCCCGACTTGGCGGGCGGAGGCAGCGGCGTGCCGACCTGCGCAGTCAGCGGCGTGCCGGCTGGCGGCGGAAGCGGCGTGCTGGCAGGCCCTGTGGGTGGTTGGTCTGCCATGCGAAGGGAAGATTATCGCTAAGGGGTCTTGAAGTCGATCACCAGGCGTGCCGGATCAGAAAGGGTGAAGGCGCGCAGGCACGCAGGTTTGCTTAATCCAACGCCCCACGACAGGTAACCCTCGAAGTCCTCGACGACCTTGGCCTCGACGAGCACCTGGAAGTCCGAGTGGGTGATGTCAGTCAGGCCGGTGTACGTGCTGGATGCAGATGCGGAGTGGATCTGAACCAGCACGCCCGCGACGCCGTTCAGCGTGATGGCCCGGCCGCTGGCGCCGCCCTTGAAGATCGGCTTCGCCTGGCGTTTGACGGTATAGCTCGGCACGCGCGTGTCGAACTGGAGGACGAGTCGATCGAACCCGATCTGCTCGGCAGCCCTGACCTGTGTGAGATTGGCGTTCCCGCTGCTCCCACCGCTTGCGTCGGCGCACTTGAAGGCTGCCACGTTCGATGGCGGGAGCGGCGGGCTCACCGGCGGCGGCGTTATTCGTGGCGCTGATGCCCTCTGGGGCGGGGTGCCGGCGGTGCCCGCGACCGGGGTGGTCGAAGGGGTCGCGCCGCTCAATCCGCACCCGCTCAAAATCACGGATAGGCCCAGAGCCGCCGCGATTCGCATTGGCCAATGGTATTGTCGAGCCCCGTAACGGCCGAGCCGAGGTGGCGGAACTGGCAGACGCGTCGGTCTCAAAAACCGATGTCCGCAAGGACGTGCGGGTTCGACTCCCGCTCTCGGCACCACAGCGCGATGTCCCTCATTTCTGGCCATCAGTGTGGCCGATTACCCCGTTCGGACTTGACAACAAGGATGTGTTATGGCTTCTGTTACGTTCGTGCACGCACGCTGTCTTACGGGTAACTTTTAGGTTGGCTAGCTCAATTGCAGAGGTCTCACGCCCCAGCGGTGAGACAGCGGAAAATGTCCAGCTCGATTACGCGGTTCTGAAGCGCCGCATCAACGATGCAGGGCTGATGGACAAGCGCCCGGTGTTTTACGCATTCAGCATCACTACGAACCTTGCTTTGTTCTTCGGCTGCCTCGCCATCCTCTTTCTCGTCAAGCAGGTGTGGGCCCAGGCGTTGACCGCGGTCTTCCTCGGCCTCATCTCGGGCCAGCTGGGTTTTCAGCTGCACGACTCAGGCCACCGCCAGATGTTTGCGTCGAACTGGAAGAACGCGATCGTAGGCCTGGTCACGGCGGATGCCCTTCTGGGCATGAGCTACGGCTGGTGGGTACAGAAGCACAATCGCCATCACGGCAACCCGAATAACGTCGACCTCGATCCTGACATCGACGTCGGAGCCATCGTGTACACGCATGAGCAGGCGATGGCGCGGCGAGGCGCAGGCCGGCTCCTGGCCATGTACCAGGTGTACTTCTTCTTTC
>JAYUFT010000039.1:0-7725 GCA_043738605.1 Candidatus Dormiibacterota bacterium
AGGTACGGCCACGCTTCGCGATACGTGCGCGGGAGCAGCTCCAAGTAAAAGTCGCGGATCCTTCGCCAGACCCTGCCGCCGCGCCTGTATACGATGCCGTGTCCTCTGCCGACCAGGCCGTTCAGGTAGCTGTGGACCGGCTCGCGGGGCCAGTCTCGCTGAGCCCTGGCGAGGTCGGCAGTTGCCCGCCTGTACAGCGCGGCCATCGTCAACACCTGGGCCGGCGCAAGTGCGTTCAGGTGGCTTGCACCCGCCCGAGCCAGGAGGTCCTCGAGCCGGTTCCAGTCCTCACGCCGCAGGGCGACGAACTCCTCTGAGCGCATGGCAAGCAAAATACTCGACATGGAGCGCCCGTTCTCAGATACCGATCTGATCGTCGCCACGCCCGAACGCGTCTCGTTCGATTTCCAGATCGCTGGGCTTGGCACGAGGGCGATCGCTCAGATCATCGATCTGCTGATCGTTGCCCTCATCGAGGTCGCTGTCGTTTTCTTTGCCATCGCCGCCGGCACCGTGACGAGCTCTGCGACCGTGCTGTGGTTGGTCATCATCGTTTTCAGCTTCATCAACGTCTTCGGCTATTTCTGGGTCAGCGAAGCGCTGTGGTCAGGCCAGACAGTTGGCAAGAAAGCATTCAGGCTTCGGGCGGTTGGGGACCGGGGTGAGCCGCTCACCTTCATGCAGGCGGGGATCCGCAACATCGTGAGGATCGTCGACTTCCTTCCTTACGGCTACGGGGTGGGAATGATCGTCCTGTTCGCCAACGGGAAGGGCAAACGCCTGGGTGACATCGCCGCCGGGACGATAGTCGTCAAAGACTCGGACAACATAAGGCTCTGGCAGCTGGCGGGCGGAGCCGCCCCAAAGAAGGACGCGCTGCCGCCGCCTCCCAGTGGTCCGCCGGAAGGCGCCATCCTCAACCCGGCGACTCCGCCACCTCTGCCTGGTTCGCGTGTCAACTTTCCGCCAAGCCCTTACACGCCCGCGTCCGCGTCCGAGCTGACGCTTCGCCGCCTCGACCCGGAGCTCCGCCGTTTCGTCACCTCATACGCCCGCAGGCGCCCTCAACTGTCTCTCGACATTCGGGTGCACCTCGCCGGCACTGTCCAGGGCAGCTTGCGCACGGCGATGCCAGATGTCTTTACGCAGCAGGGACCGCTTGCCACCCTCGACTACCTGGCCGACCTAGAGAGGCAATAGCGCGGGGGAAGCAGGCCTCCCCCGCGGTACCCCCACCGAGTAATGCATTGCCCGGAGGCACTTTGATGGAGCATATGTGTCGGCCGAAATGAATTCGGCCTGAAGCTCACCTCAGTTCTTGTTCGAGTAGAGCCAGCGGCGGATCTGGTCTTCGGTCAGGTTGCCGCCGCAGAGCGGCGTGGCCACGCGCTGCCCCTCGAGCTCCTGACGGCGCGCCACCACCGCTGCCAGGCCGGCGGCGCCGGCGGGTTCGACCACCAGGCCGGTCTCGAGGAAGAGCATTCGCATCGCGTCGAGGATCTCCTCGTCGCTGACCAGCATCACCTCGTCGACGGTGGCGCGCATCGCGACCAGCGCTTCGGGGACCGGGACTCGAACGCCGATCCCATCGGCGATGGTCTCGATGGCCTCAGTGGTCACCGGCTTCCCGGCTCGCCACGATCGCTCCATCGACGGCGCTCCCTCGGCGCACACGCCGATGACAACGGTAGCCGGCGAAAAGTGCTTGAACCAGGTGCCGATCCCATTGATCAAAGAGCCATTGCCGAGCGGAACGAACACGGCGTCAAGCGTTTCATCCATGCGCCCGAGCTCGAGCGCGATGGTGCCGGCGCCTTCAGCGATCTCCGGCACCATGCCGTCCTCCACGTAAAACGCGCCGACCCCATGCGCGTGTTCCTTGCCGGCGGCTTTGGCTTCGTCGAAGTCGGCGCCTGCAAGCACCACCTCGGCCCCGAGCGCCCGCATGCGGCTGACCTTCAACGCGTTGGCAGTCACGGCTGCAAAAACAATCAGGCGCCTGCCGCGTTTGCGCGCGGCATACGCCATGCCCTGGCCGAAGTTGCCCGCCGACGCGCATACGAAAACCTGCGCCCGATCTCCGATTCGATGCATCAGGTAGTCGGTGCCTCGGCCCTTGAAGGACCGGATGGGATTGACGCACTCCACTTTGAGGACGAGGCTCAGTCCCAGCCGTTCGCCCAGGGACTCGGCGAGGAATTGAGGGGAGTCCTTGAAGACGGGGTCGATCACCTCCGCCGCCTCGCGTATCCGTTCGATCGAGATCGCCATTCAGGTCCCGACGATAAAACTTCTCGAATCGCGGCGCCGAGTGCCCGACATAAGTGACGCCGCCCCGGGGGTAGTCAGGGCGGCGCCTTACGCTCAAGGAGCCGGGAGGCACTCCGGCGATTCCTCTGTCTGAATAACGAACCACCCTGTAAAAAGGCTACGGCCCAGTCCGTGAAAACGTGATGATGGTCGGGGTCACCGATGCCAAGAGCCACGATCACGTTCGTTTGCACCGACTGCGGGGGAGAGGCGCCCCGCTGGGCCGGCCAATGTCCGCATTGCCAGGCCTGGAACACGCTCCAGGAGTTTCAGGTCCGGAAGGCTCCGGGTGGCCGCTCCCGGCCAGCCCTTACCTCAACTGGCGCCCGGCCGGTCCCGTTGACCGAGGTGGTGTCCGAGGCGGCTCCCCGCTTGACTCTGGCCTGGGGCGAGCTCAACCGGGTCCTCGGCGGCGGCATCGTTCCTGGCAGCCTGGTGCTCGTCGGGGGCGAACCCGGCGTGGGCAAGTCGACGCTGCTGATGCATGTAGCTCAGCAGGTGGCGGCGCGCGGCGGGCAGGTCCTGTACGCGTCTGGGGAGGAATCCCCGCAGCAGATCCGCATGCGAGCCCACCGGCTCGATGCGATGAGTCCCGGAATCCTGCTCTTCGCCGAGAACGACCTCGATGCGATCTGTGAGGCGATCCGGTCGGCGACGCCGCAGCTGGCGATCGTCGATTCGATCCAAACGGTCACCGACGCCGGATTCGAGGGCAGCGCCGGCAGTGTGACCCAGGTGCGAGAGTCGGCCGCTCGCCTGATGCGCCTCGCCAAGGAGATCGGAGTCCCAATCTTCCTGGTCGGGCACGTCACCAAGGAGGGGGCGATCGCCGGGCCCCGGGTACTTGAGCATATCGTTGACACCGTGCTGTACCTCGAAGGCGATCGGCGGCAGGAGCTGCGTGTCCTGCGCGCGATGAAAAACCGCTTTGGCTCAGCCGAGGAGATCGGCGTCTTCGCCATGGGCGAGGCAGGCCTGGAAGAGGTGCCGGACCCCTCGTCTGCGCTTCTCAGCCAGGCCACCACGTCGTCGCCGGGAACCGCCATCGTGGTTGCGCTCGAGGGCACGCGGCCCTTGCTGATCGAGATTCAGAGCCTGGTCAACATCAAAGCCGAGAGCTCGATCGTTCGCCGGATCGCCAACGGAGTCGACATCAACCGCCTGCACATGCTCATCGCCGTGATCGAGAAGCGGGCAGGCCTCAAGCTCGGATCGTCAGATGTCTTCGTCAACGTCGCCGGCGGCATGCGCATCACTGAGCCTGCCGCCGATCTCGGTCTTGCGCTGTCAATCATCAGCAACGATCTCAACAGGCCCCTGCCGGACGGCCTGGTTGTCATCGGCGAGCTGGGATTGGCGGGCGAGGTGCGCCGCGTCGGCCAGCTGGAGCGCCGCCTATCCGAGGCGGCCCGGCATGGCTTTGCGCGCGCTTTGATTCCGGCCGGCGTCAAGGCCGTCCGGCCGTCTGGCCTCGAGGTGATCGAGGTTCGGACCTTGGCGGAGGCGAAAGCCGCCGCATTTTCTTCACCCATTACGTCCGGCAGATTCATAGAGGGGGCCGGAATCTCGGTCTCCTAGGAGGTTTCCCGTGAGGCGTTCTGAGAAGCTGGCCCGCTGGCTAGGGGCGGTGCTCGGCTTGTTCGGCGGTTTTCTGCTTGGCTATTTCCTGGTACGCGGTGGGACCCACTCGTATCCCGGTTACGTGATCATCGGGCTGACGAGCCTCGAAGGCTTGATCTTCGCGTACCTCGGCACCCCGTACGTGCTCGGTGGCTGGAGGACGTTCAACTTCCGCCTGACCAGCACCCCTTTGCCCGATCTTTTGAGCGGGCTGCTGGGAGTGGTGATCGGGTTGGTGATCGCGTCCCTCATCGGCGTGTTCGTTCGCGACCTACCCAACGGTGTGCTCCTCTCTGCCATCCTGGCCCTCCTGCTGGCCGCCCAGGGCGCCTCGATTGGATTGACGCGCCGGACCGAGCTGGCGGCGCTCTTCTTCGGCGGCACCAGCCAGCAGAAGAGCCACCGGCTAAGCGGCGTCCTGCTTGACACCTCGGTGATCATCGACGGCCGCATTCTCGACATCGCAAAAACCGGGTTTGTCGACATGCCGTTGATCATCCTCAGCTCAGTGCTGCGCGAGCTGCAGCAGGTCGCGGATTCCGCAGACGCCACGCGCCGCCGCCGTGGGCGCCGTGGGCTCGAGGTCCTTACCGAGATGCAGAAGGATTCGACCATTCCTCTCGAGGTGGTCGACGACGACGTCACCCCCAGCGTCGAGATCGATGCGCACCTCGTGCGCACGGCCAAGCGCAAGAGCTGGGGGATCATGACCAACGACTTCAACCTCAACCGGATCGCCCGCCTCGAGGGCGTCACCGTGTTGAACCTCAACGAGCTGGCTCACGCGATGCGTCCGGTGGCGATCCCCGGTGAGGAGATAGTCGTCATGGTGGCGCGCGAGGGCAAGGAGCCCGGCCAAGGCGTCGGCAGCCTGGACGACGGCACCATGGTGGTCATCCAGAACGGACGGCGCTTGCTCAACCAGACCATCACAGCGGTCGTCACGTCTGTGATCCAGACCTCAGCGGGCCGCATGATCTTCGCCGAGCCTGCTGCCCTGGACAGCCGTCGCACCAATTCACGCCCAAAGGCGGAAAGTGGCTAGGTCGATGACTGTCGGCGCCATCGTCGCGGCCGCCGGCTCGGGCACGCGGCTCGGCCGCGGCAGCAAGGCGCTTGTGCGCTTGAACGGCAAGACCACGCTGGCCCGCGTGCTCGAGCTCTTTCTTGCGCTGGACGAGATCGATCGGATAGTCGTCGTCGGCCCGCCGAGCCGGCTCGAAAATGCTGAGCGAGAAGTTGCCGGCTTGCACCCTCGAAAGCCGGTGACGGTGAAGGCCGGCGGCGAAAGCCGGCAAGAGTCGGTGCGCGCCGGGCTGGCGGCGCTCGGTGAGTGCGATTTCGTCCTCGTGCACGACGCTGCCCGTCCGCTTGTGACCGCGACGTTGGTGCGCCGCGTGCTCGCCGCCGCGGTGGAATCCGGTGCGGCGTTTCCGGCGATCTCGCCTCGCGACGCAGTCAAGCGAGTGGAGGGCAACCGGCTGGTGGAGAGCCTGGACAGATCGCGCATCGTCCTCGCCCAGACCCCTCAGGCCTTTGCCTACGAGCTGCTCGCGCGCGCACACCGAGAGGCGGCCGACGCCGGCCTCGTCGGAGACGACGACGCCCAGCTCGTCGCCGCGACGGGCCATGCGGTCACAGCCGTTGAGGGCGAGCCCGCCAACATCAAGCTGACGACCCCCGAGGACTTCGAGGTGGTCGAGGCGCTAATCAAAGAACACGAAGCAGCGACCACGTGAGGGTCGGCATCGGATACGACGTTCACCCGCTGCGTCCCGGTCGCGAACTGGTGATCGGCGGCGTCCACATCGACCATCCGCTGGGTCTTGATGGACATTCGGACGCGGACGTGTTGACGCACGCGGTGATCGACTCGCTCCTGGGGGCAGCAGCGCTCGGCGATATCGGACAGCACTTTCCTGCGAGCGACCCGGGTTACCAGGGCGCGTCGAGCCAGGACCTGTTGACGATGGTCGTGCGCACGGTGCGACAGGCCGGTTACCGCGTGGTCAACGTCGACAGCACCGTGGTGGCGGAGCAGCCGAGGCTGCAGCCACACATCGACGCCATTCGCAAACAGCTGGCCAAGACGCTCGGCATCGACTCCGGGGCGGTCAGCGTGAAGGCCACCTCCCCAGAGGGGCTCGGCGCGTTGGGACGGGAAGAGGGAATCGCGGCGCATGCCGTGGCCCTCATCGAGGCAACCGGCTAAAGCTACCCTACGTCGGTGGCTCTACGGCTTCACAACACTCTCACCGGCACCAAGGACCTGTTCGAGCCGCTCGAGGCGGGACACGTCGGCATGTACACCTGCGGTCCGACGGTCTGGAACTTCGCGCACATCGGCAACCTGCGGGCGTTCCTCTTCTACGACCTTCTGCGCCGCCACCTGCAGGTCGATGGCTACCGCCTGAATCACGTGATGAACGTCACCGACATCGACGACAGAATCCTCGATCAGGCCATGCACGCGGGCACGACGATTGGCGATTACGTCCAGCCCTACCTGACCGCGTTCTTCGAGGACATGGCGGCCATGCGCATACAAACCGCCGAGCACTATCCGAGGGCGACCAAGCACATCGGCGACATGGTCGCGATGATCAGCGCGTTGCTGGAGAACGGCAATGCGTACAGTGCGGACGGCGATGTGTATTTCCGGATCGCCAGCTTTCCTTCTTATGGAGCGCTCTCACGTCTTGATCGGACCGGCCTGCGGGCAGGGACACGAGTTGCAGCGGACAAATACGACAAGGAGTCGGTCAGTGACTTTGCGTTGTGGAAGAAGGCGCAGCCGGGAGACGATGAGCTTGGAGCGGCATGGGACGCACCGTTCGGGCACGGCCGGCCGGGCTGGCACATCGAGTGCTCGGCCATGAGCAAGCGCTACCTGGGTGACACTTTCGACATCCACTGTGGCGGCATCGACCTGATGTTTCCGCACCATGAAAACGAGATTGCGCAATCTGAGGCGGCGAACCACAAGCCATTCGCGCGGGTCTGGCTGCACTCCGAGCATCTCGCCGAAGCCGGCGGGGAGAAGATGTCGAAGAGCGCGGGGGGGTTCACCACCCTGCGCGACCTCGTCGCCGCCGGGCACGACCCGTTGGCGGTGCGCTTCTTTCTGATCGCCAACGCGCACTATCGAGCGCGCATCCGCGTGAGCAAGGAGGCGCTGCATGCCGCTGCGGAACAGGTGCGAAGGCTGCGGGACTTCGCCGGCAGAGTGCGGCGATCGAGTCCAGCGGCGAGTGAAGATGAAACCCTCGTCCAGAGAATCGCCGGCGTTCGCGCCGGCTACAAAGAGGCGCTGGACGACGACCTCAACCTGCCGTTGGGCATCGGCCTGGTGTTCGAACTGATTCGCGAGGCGAACGCAGCCCTTGACGACGGCAGGGTAGGCAAACGTGGACACGCGGAGCTGCAAGCGTTGATGGACGAGGTCGATGCACACCTCGACGTAATCGGCGCGGACGAGCCGGGTCTGGCGGGCGAGGTCGAGCGTCTCATCGCCGAACGAGAGGCGGCGCGCGCAGCGCGGGATTTCGCGAGGGCCGACCGGCTTCGTGATGAGCTTCGTGACCGCGGCATCGCCCTTGAAGATTCAAAGGAGGGAGTGCGTTGGAAGCGCGTTCGCGTCGGGACAGAGTAAGAAGGCCTGGCGATAAGCCGGACCGCAAGCCCCGTCCGGCCTCATCCGGCACAGGTCGCGAGCGTGGCCCGGCGGCGGCCGGCCTGAAGCGTGGCCAGGCGGCGCCGTATAGGCGGGCGCCGGCAGTCGAACGGGAGGTGTCG
>JAYUFT010000040.1:0-7683 GCA_043738605.1 Candidatus Dormiibacterota bacterium
ACGAGTTCGCAAAGGGGAGACCGTCAAACGACCTCGAAGCGCTGGCCGCATGCATCCTCGGTCCGCAACCCGAGCCCGACGCTGCCGCTCTTGCGAAAATCACCAACCCGGTTTTGGTGGTGGTCGGGGACGAGGACGACATCGTCGCAGAAGTCGACAGGTTTATCGAACACCTCCCGACCGCAAAGCTGGTCACGATTGCCGGCCGCAATCACATGTCAGCCGTGCCGGCGGGAGAGTTCAAGAAGGCGGCGCTGGAGTTTCTGGAAGGCGACTAGCGAGATCGCTGGCGGAATCGCACCCGTCGCCGGGTCCTGGTGGCGAGGCCGGTCGCCACAATCGAGATGCTGCCGTCGGGTTCCAGCACACCAAGCTGCACCTCCTTGATGTCAGCGACTCCGTGCTCTCGCATCGCCGTTTCGACCTCCTCTTGGTCAACGCCCTCCTTCTTCATGACGTCGCGCACATACTCCCCATCCTTGATGATCACCGCGGGCGGTGCCGCCAACAGCCGGTGAAAGCGCGGGAATCCGTCCAGCCAGCCCACGCCCGCGTTCGTCAATACCAGCGCCACAATGAGGATCAATCCGCCACCCACCGAGTTGTCAGGCCCGGTGATGGCGGGCTGCAGCGCATTCGCGACCAGCAGGATGAAGACCAGGTCGTAGAGCGTGAACGTCCCGACCTCTCGCTTGCCGAAGATGCGCAGCGCGACCAGCAGCGCCACATAGATCAGGACCGCGCGAACGATCAGCTCCCAGGCCGGAATGCTCGGCAGCAGGGATGAGAGCGTGCTGTCTCCGGGTTTACCTGGGCGCCATGAGGATCAGCGCGGCGGGCCCCAGGAGCACGATCCACAGCGTCGGGAAGATGCAGCCGACCATCGGCAGCATCATCTTCAACGTGGCCTGAGCCGCCTTTTCCTGCGCCCGCTGCCGGCGCTTGCGCCGCATCTCGTCAGCCTGGATGCGCAGGATCTTGCCGATGCCGGTGCCGAACTGCTCGGACTGGATGATCGCCTGGATGAAGTTGTGCAGGTCGTCGACCCCGCTGCTCCGGCCCATCTCGTCCATGGCCTCGAGCCGCGGACGGCCGAGGCTGACCTCTCGCAGGACCTTGGCGAACATGTCCGACAGCGCGTTCTTGTACTTGTCGGTGACCCGGGCGAGGGCGGCGTCGAAGCCTAGCCCGGCGTCGACGGCGATGACGAGGAGGTCCATGGCGTCCGGGAGGCCCTTCTGGATCGCGGCGCGGCGCGCGTCCACCTTCTGCTTCAGCCATAGAACCGGCAGGTAGTAGCCGAGGACGGCCCCGATCGCGAGGCTGATGACGAGGTAGATGGGCGTTCCGAGGAGCAGGCCGATGCCCAGCCCGACCGCCGCCATAACCGCCGCCGCCACCAGGCGAATGGCCCCGAAGTCGGCGGGCGTGAGGTTGCCAGGGCGGCCTGCCAGCTCCAGCCTGTTGTCAAGGTCCTGACGCGCTTTCTGCGGCGTCGAACGAGACAGCAGACTTCCCAGTCGCTCGATTGCCGGCCTCAGGAACCGCTCGCTGAACGGCCTTGACAGCTCCACCTCTTCGATGCTCAGGGGCCTGTCCGAGCCACCGGCGCCATAGACCGACAGGCGCTGCTGGACCATCTGGGCGGTGTTGGTGGATGGCGTGCGCGACAACCCGTAGAAGATCATCAAGACGCCAAGGCCGACGATTACCGCAAACAGAAGCGTGATGTTCATGAGCTCAAACCTCGATGGCGACCACGCGCCGGATGATCAAGTTGCCGACGAAAATCATGAACGCGCCGATCGCGATCAGGATCCAGCCGATGAAGTTCTGGAACATGGGCCTGAAATAAGTCGGCGTCACGAAGTACATGAACACGGCCAGCACGATGGGCAGGAACGTGATCAGGGTGCCTGAAGCTCGCGCCTGAGCTGTGAGTGTCGCGATCTCACCTTTGATCCGGACGCGCTCGCGGATGGTGTACGCGATGTTGTCGAGGATCTCTGCCAGGTTGCCACCGACCGTGCGGTGGATGGAGTAGGCGGTGGCGACGAGATCGAAGTCAGGGCTCTCCACCCGCTTGGTGATGTTCTGGAGGGCTTCGTCAGGCGAGCCGCCGAGGTTCATCTCTCGGACCGCGCGGCCGAACTCATCGGCGATCGGCGGAACAGCGTTCTTCGCCACCGTGTCGATGGCCTGGGCGAACGAATAGCCCGCCTTGATGGCGTTTGACAGCAGGGTAAGCGTGTCGCCGAGCTGATTGTTGAATGCCCGAAGTCGCCGCGCGATGCGGTACTTCACGTAGCGCCCCGGAATGATGTAGCCGATGGCGCCGGCGATGACGAGCTGGATGATGCTGCCGAGCGAGAACCCGAACCGCAACCCGGCGATCAGGACGAACAGCACCGTGCTGCCGATCTGAATCATGAAGAACTCCGAGGTTCGCAGCTTGAGGTCGGCGCGCAGTAGCTGCTCGGCCACCGAGGGCTTGCCCTTCTTGGCGTCGCCCCTGCCCATGCGATCTGCCGCAGGCTGGAACATCCGGTTGAGGCTTTCCCTCAGTCCGCTCGATGGCGGCAAGGTGGTGGCCCCGGCCGTGGTTACCCCGTAGGCGGCGAGCCTCGCCTGAAAGTCCTCGGATCCTCCGGCGGACCGCCGCATGCGGCTGATCCCGAAGAACAGCAGAAAAATTCCCGCGAAGGCGATCAGCGCGAATACCATCGAAGTCGGCGACAGCTGCGGCATCAGGACCTCCTAGTCGGTCAGTAGAGCTTATCCGGTGGTGGCTGGGGTGTGGGTTTGAATAGCGATTCCGGCACGTCCTCGCCCTCTGCCTTGAGATGCTCCATGCGCATTGGGATGACACCGGTCGCGGTGTGATAGCCGACGGCTTTGCCCTCGGCGCTCACGCCGAGCTGGTTGAACTTGAAGATCTCCTGGTACTGGACGTCGCCGTCCTTCATCCCGATGATCTCCGCGACGCTGACGATGCGCCGGATGCCACCGCGAAGTCGGGACTGCTGGACGATCAGGTGGATGGCGGCGCCGATCGTCTCGCGAATGGCTCGCGAGGGCAGGTCCTGCCCGGCCTGAAGCACCAGCGTCTCGAGACGGACGAGGGCCTCGTGAGGGTTGTTGGCGTGGAGCGTCGACATCGAGCCGTCGTGGCCGGTGTTCATGGCCTGGAGCATGTCCAGCGCTTCGCCGCCACGGCACTCACCGACGATGATGCGATCTGGCCGCATACGCAGACAGCTCTTGACGAGCTCGCGAATCGGCACGGCGCCCTTGCCCTCGACGTTGGGCGGCCTTGACTCGAGCTGGATCCAGTGAGGCTGCTGAAGCTGAAGCTCGGCCGCGTCCTCACAGGTGATGAGCCGCTCGGTCTCGGGGATGAACGAGGAAAGGATGTTCAGAAGGGTGGTCTTACCGGAACCGGTGCCGCCCGAGACCAGGATGTTGAAGCGGGCGCGCACGCACGACCGCAAGAACGTCATCAACTCTGGGCTGGCTGAGTGGAAACGGTTGACGATGTCGGTCGGGCCCCACTTTTCCTTGGTGAACTTTCGAATCGTCAGGCAGGGCCCCTTGAGCGCGATCGGCGGAATGACCACGTTCACACGGGATCCATCTTTCAGGCGGGCGTCACAGATCGGTGTCGACTCGTCGACCCTTCTGCCGACCAGGCTGACGATACGGTCGATGACCTGCCGCATCTGCCTCTCCGACTCGAAGGTGACGGCAGACAACGCCGGCTCGCCGCTCTTCTCGACGTAGATCTGCTTGGGGTGGTTGGCCATGATTTCGGTGATGTTCGGGTCGGCCAGCAGCGCTTCCAGTGGGCCGAGCCCCAGAACGTCGTCCAGGACCGAGTCGACAAGGCGCTCCTTGTCGGTCTTGGTCATCGTCATGGCCGTCGTGCGGAAGTACTCGTCCGCGAGCTCGAGGATCTTTTCTCGAACGCCTACTTTGTTGCTGGAGTCGATCTGGTCGGCAAAGCGCTCGATCAGCTTGGCGTGGATCTGGACCTTCGCCGCCGTGAATGCCGGCGGCGCCTCACCGGCCGCAGGCGGCCGCGCCGCAGCTGACGGCGGCGGGACGGTGTCGGTCGGCCGCGCCTTCAGCAGGGCCGACGAGGTGCTGTACGAGGTGGCTCCGCCCGGGGCAGTCGCTACTGCAGGTCCGTTACTGGCCGGACCCGTTGCGGGCGGAGCGCCCGTCTGGTTCTGTTTGACCCTGTCGAGAAGACCCATATTCAGCTGCCGCCGAGGACGTTAAAGAGCCGTGAAATGGTACCTGGCTTCCACCTCTGCCTGGCTGACACCCTTCGCGGAATCGAAGCCGTTCGGACAGTTCTGAGAGTCAGGACCGGTGGGCGGCGATGACGCGTAGTCGTTCACCGACTCCAGCGTGTACTTGAGCTGCGTGTTGTTCAGGAACCAGGTGAAAAACTCGGCGTCGCACTGGGTAACTTCAATCGTCAGGCTCGAGGTCAAACCGCCGTTGCTCGGTGTGGTGCCGCCGACCGTCGCGGTACCGCTGGCGGGCTGGACGTTTGAGGTCGCAGGCCCGAGGCCGATGACCCTGACGTTTGTGAACACAGTCTTGCTGACGACCTTCGGCGGGCCGGTCGGTTGGACTTTGCCCGTGGCAAAGATCGTGATGCTTGCCGATGCGATGACGGTGATGTAGTCGCCGTTCGTGATGTGACCGGCCACACCCTGCTGCTCACCGGTGGGGATGGTCATGGCGACGTAGCCCTTCGCGAGTGGCAGGTAGGCAGGACCCGCGCCGGCGGGAACCAGGCCGATGTCCTTGGCGAGCATGTCCTTGGTGATGATTCCGCCCTTGCTGATCTGGATCTCGGCGATCAGGCCGACCAGGTCGCCAGTGTTCGAGTAGGTGTTGGTTACGTTGGTGGAAACGTTCTTGAGGACGTCAACGTCGTCCTTGGTGATCTGGTGACGCATTGGAATTGGGTTCCTGGCGATCACCACTGTCTGCGTTGAGCCACCAATGACCCCTCCGCCGCCGAGGCTGCCGAGCAGGTAAACGCCGCCTGCGGCGAGCAGGGCCAATAACAAGCCGACGATGATGAAAAGACGACCTCCCCCGGGTCGGGGTCGTGCTGGTGCTGCGGTGGCCAAGTGTTACGTCACCTCCGAATGTGTGTTCTTCAAGAGTGCCGCCATTGTAACGAGGGGGTACCGATATCGCTCCCCCGAAGCGAGAGAGCCCCTTGCGGGGCTCTCTTTGAAGGTGCTACTACGTTTGGTTCTCGTTAGCCGAGAGCGGCTACGACGTTCGAGAACACGTTCTTGATCTGGTTGCCCATCGTAAGAAGGATCACGATGACCACGATTGAAACGAGGACGAGGATCAGAGCGTACTCAACCATGCCCTGGCCTTCCTGACGGGTCGTAAGACTGCGGAGCTTCCAGTAAAGACTCAACATTGCATTCACCTCCTTTTTCCAGAAGTACGGACTGTTACTCAGCTAGACGGGCCCAGACCAGGTTTCTTGCGGTCCTGGCGCCGTCCGCGGCCGTGATGCTACAGGGGCGTCCCCAGGAAGGTCAATTCCTTATCCGAAAGCAGGGCCCTGGCGGGTGAGTCTGGGGGCCGGCTGCTAGATTGACGCCGGGAATGGCGGCCGCTGGCGTCGAGGAAGATGTGCGATCAGACGGGCCGATTCCGGTACCAGCGCCATCCCGGCTCCGAAGCGCCGGTTACTGGCGCGGGCTCATCTTCGGCCGGCTTCTCCCCGCCGTCTTTTTCAGCTTTTTCCTGGTCAGGTACCTGCTCACGCTCTGGGCAAGCGTTCAAAACGTCCACCGGCCGTTCGACTACCTGTTCGTGCTCCAGCAGCTCCTGGCTCTCGCCTACTTCACCATGCTCGTCGTCCTTTACAGCACCCGGCTGCCTGCGCGAGGGACCGACCACCGGTTTGCCGTGGTCGTCATCGCGTTCACCGGCACCTTCTCAGCCATGGCCGCGAGCTTCCTCCCAGGCGGCGGGCGTCACGACTGGCTGGTGATCCCGGCCGACGTCCTCGCGACCATCGGTCTCGCGTACGCGGTTTGGGGCCTGGCGTACCTCCGGCGCTCCTTCTCGATCGTGCCCGAGGCGCGCCGGCTGGTGACGGGCGGACCTTACTCGCTCAGCCGGCACCCCGTCTACCTGGGCGAGATCATCACCGCCATCGGGATCAACCTCGCCACCGCCGGCTGGCCCAGCGCCCTCGCCGTCCTCTACTTCGTCATCTGCGAGCTGCTGCGCATGCGCTGGGAGGAAGGCGTCCTTGCGCGCGCGTTCCCAAACGATTACCCCGCCTACGCCAAGCGGGTACCCCGCTATGCGCCCAACCCCCTCAAGGCCCGGATCTGAGCGACTCTCCGTGGGACTGACGGGGCGGCTCAGCGCCCGCACGCTGCTGATCGGCGGCGTGATGCTCGCCATCCTCATGCTCTTCATGGAAGGCTTCCAGGATCCCGACTTCTGGTGGCATCTCCGGGTGGGGCGCTGGATCGTCGAGAACGGCAAGCTTCCCTCTCACGACCTGTTCACTTTCACGGTTCCCGACCACGTGTGGACAGACCACGAGTACCTGACCGAAGTCCTCATGTGGCTGACCTACACCGCCACCGGGACGGTCGGATTGGCAATCGCCTTCGGCCTGATCACCTGGGCCGGCTTCTTGCTGATCTACCGACAGGTCCGTCGCCAGCCCTTTGTGATCGTCGGCCTCGGCCTGGCGCTCGGCGCCCTCGCCGGTTGGCCGATCTGGGGACCGCGGGCGCAAATGATCACCTTCGCCTTCACCTGTCTGGAGCTCTACTGGTTGCAGGGGTACCTCACCGGCCGCAGCCGCGCGCTCACCTTCTTTCCACTGCTCATGGCGGTGTGGGCGAACCTTCACGGCGGCTGGGTCATCGGGTTCGCCTGGCTCGGCGTCGCCCTGGTGTCGGAGCTTGTGATGTGGGCCTGGGATGGCTCCAACCCCGCCCACAAAGCGCACGCGCGTTTCCTCGCGATCATCACGGCGGCTTCTGTCGTGGCGGTGCTCGCCACTCCCCACGGCCTGAGCCTGTACCTGTACCCGTTTCAGACCCAGGGCAGCGTGGCGCAGCAGAAGCTCATCGTCGAGTGGTTTTCGCCCGACTTCCACCAGATCTATCTGCGGCCGTTCGAGGCGATGATCTTCATCGTCGTGGCCGGATTCGCGCTGCGGCGGCCGACCCTATACCAGTTCCTGCTCGTGGTCGCCGGCCTGGGCCTGGCTCTGCAATCTGTGCGTCACATCGCCTTGTTCGTCGCGGGTGCGACGCCGGTGATGATCTCGATCTACTCGGATTACTGGAAGGAGCTCGCCGCCACCAAGGGCTGGAAGTTTCAGCTGCCGGCAAGGCCCGTGTTTGCGATCGTCACCGCGGTCGTGCTGGTGCTCGTCATCCTGGTGGCGGCGATCAAAATCGACTCGGACATCAACCCGTCGGTGCAGGCAAAGCTCGACGCGTCGAGCTATCCGATCGGCGCCGCCGATTGGCTGGCAGAGCACCCTGAGGTCGGCACGCACATGTACAACCAGTACGGCTGGGGCGGCTACCTGGCCCACAGGTTCTACCCCGATCCCAACCGCAAGGTGTTCATCTTCGGGGAGGCCGAGCTGATGGGCGATCC
>JAYUFT010000041.1:0-2484 GCA_043738605.1 Candidatus Dormiibacterota bacterium
AGCGCCGCCCCGATCTCCCTCATGTCCCGCCACCGCCAAGCGCCATACGGCACCAGCACGAGCAGGATGGGGGGCAGCGCCACGAGCACGGCCAGCACGATGGCGAGCTGAAAGATCGCTTCGTGGATCTGATGCCCCGCTGACACCAGCTGATCGCCTGAATACCTGCGCAACGTGTCGGCCACGTTCAGCAGGAAGTCAGTGAGAACGGGGATGCCCCCCGGCACCGCATTGCGGAACGAGGCGATCCACGCATTGAACGTGGCCCCCGTGCTCGTGATCCCGTCGGCAATGACCTGAAGCCCCAGCACCGTCTGATAGATCAGCCACCCGAACGCGCCCCACGCGATCGTCCAGGCGATCGTGAGGAAATCGCCTAGGACGCGCATGAAAGCGGGAAAGCTTCGATCCGGGTACACCTTGATCATCCCCGCGACCATAAGTCACGCTGAGCCGAACGTCACGGATTTGGGTTCAGATGATCGCGAAGTCCACCTCGACAGTGACCTGGACGTCAAGCTCGCCGACCGGAAGCTGGGTCGGCGCCAAGGCGCCTGCGCGCGCGTCAAAAGACGCCCCATACGACGGCGTGGCGGAGTACGAGGGCACATCGCTGACCCGCATCACGGGGCCGAGCCGCACGCCAGCGGCGTCAGCCATCGCTTGCGCTTTGGTCTTGGCGTCGGCGATCGCCAGGGCCCGAGCCTGCGCCTGCGCCACCTTCGGGTTGGCAAGGCCGAACCCAACGTACACATTGGTGGCGCCGCCCGACTGAACGAGCGCATCCACTGCGGTGCCCGCAGTGTCCACGTTGTGCCACTTGAGCGAGATCTGCTCCGATGCGCGGTAGCCGTCGATGGTGGAGTTGGAGCCCACATAGTTCGGGTTCACCGAGTAGCCAGAGGTGCTGATGTCCTTGTCAGCGATGCCCAAGATCTTGGCCCGGGCAATCAGTCTCGAGGCCTTGGTCGCGAGTTCGCCCTGGGCGGCAGCAGCAGTCGGTTTGAGCGAATCGACCCCAACCGTCAGGAAGGCGGTATCGGGTTTCGCGGACACCTTGGCATCCCCGCTGGCGAAAACGCCGGGGGTGAAGCCCGCCGTCGACGGCGGCAAGGCGGCAGGGGCTGCAATCACCTGGGGTCGATTGACAGCAACGACGGCCAGTGCGATCGCCACCGCACAAACAACGGCGATGGCACCCGAGAACAAGACGGGGCGAACGGTCGGCGACATATCTTTTAGGTCCATGAAGCGCAAACGACCGCTTCCGCCTGCGGGTAACAAGAACCGGGCCGTCGCACCCGTGACGCGAATCACTCGCGAGCGGGCGCGCCAGCTCGCAGTGATGGCCCAGATGCTCGATGCTCCCAGGCCGCGCACCATCGTCGAGGTCGTGCGCCAGCTGGGCTTCTTGCAGCTCGATCCGACCGCGGCGGTGGCGCGGACCGAGCATCTCGTGCTCTGGAGCCGGCTTGGCAACGGATTCCGACCCGCAGAGCTTGCGCGCCTGACCTATGTGAAAAGGTCGCTGTTCGAACACCGCGCGTTCCTTTACCCCACCGCCGACTTCCCCGTATATCGAGCCGTTATGGCGGTGTGGCCGCCCGGTCGCTCCGTCTGGTCTGGCCGCATCCGCGAGTGGATGACGGCCAATGCCGAGTTCCGCGCATACCTGCTCGCCGAGCTGGAAGCGAGGGGGCCGCTGCGCTCCCGCCAGCTCGAGGACCGTGCCGCTGTCGCCGCCTGGCCGTCCTCGGGCTGGAACGACGGCCGCACCACGGGGCAGATGCTCGAGTTCCTGTCGGCGCGCGGGGAGATCGCGATCTCGGGCCGCGAAGGCAACGAGCGAACCTGGGACCTCGCGCACCGAGTGCACCCGAAGGATCAACCTGTGATCAGCACCGAGGAGGCGATCCGAACCCGCGCGGAAAGGCGCCTTCGCGCGCTCGGGATCGCGCGTCCGGCCTCCCTTGGCCGTAACTTCTCGATGACCGATTACCTGGGTGTAGCGAACCACCCACCGCCTAAGGTGGTCACCGGCATCGGCGTTCCCGTCGAGGTCGAGGGCGTCGCCGGCAAGTGGGTGGCCGATGCCCGGCTGCTGAAACGCGAGTTTCAAGCACGCACGGCGACACTGTCTCCGTTCGACAGGCTCATCCACGACCGGCAACGCCTGCTCGACCTGTTCGGGTTCGACTACCGGCTGGAGATCTATGTGCCGCCGGCGAAGCGGCGCTGGGGCTATTACGTCCTGCCGGTTCTGCACGGCGACAAGTTCATCGGCAGGTTCGACGCCAAAGCGGACCGGGAATCGTCAACCCTGCGCGTGCCGGCCATCCATATGGAACCTCGCACGAGCGCCAAGGATGTCAGGACAGTCGAGGGCCAGTTAGAGGAGCTCGCCGGCTGGCTGGGCCTCGACAAGGTCGTAGTGCAGCGCAGGGTCAAATAGTTGGACGACTTGGCGCTAACCGGAGCCCTAGT
>JAYUFT010000042.1:0-2481 GCA_043738605.1 Candidatus Dormiibacterota bacterium
CGGCATACACAGCGGCCCCGGTACGCCCAGGTAGCTCAGTCGGTAGAGCAGGGGACTGAAAATCCCCGTGTCGCTGGTTCGATTCCGGCCCTGGGCACCAAACAATGACTGAAATCACGCAGGTCTTTTGGGCAGAGAATCGCTTCAGTATCGCCGACCGTGCTTCGGGCGTGCCTCTCGAAGCATGGTCCGCAGGCTGATCGCAGATTCGTTGTGCTTGAGTTTACTCGAACGATGATGACGGCGACATGGGGAGGAGAAATCCCCTTCCACGTTCAACAGCGACACTCGCTCAATGGAACGAGCGCCGCTTGCAATCTTCGGGCGATTACACCATCGACGTGCTCGATGCGATCCTGGGCCTGACGCTCGGCCAGCCATCGATCAGCTCTTGCAGCACATCGCGCTGGTGGGCCCAAGGCTCGGTGCTGGCGCGCGCGGCTGTGCGGAGCAGCGTATAGATGGTGGCGGCGCGGCGCGCGCCGGTCGACCGCGGCACCAACTCCGGTCTGCCGCCCGTCGAGGCGGTTGGTCCGAATGGAGGATCACCATCCTCCTCCAGGTTATGCGAGGCTCGTCTCCATGGATGACCGCCAACTTCGCGATCGCCTCGCCAAGATCAAGGCCCTCTTCGACGGCGCGACCACAGCGGGGGAGCGCCTGGCAGCCCAGGCCGCCATGGACCGGGTCCAGCAACGGCTCGACCAGGTTGCCTCTGCGCCGACGATCGAGTACCGGTTCTCGCTAACCAATCCTTGGTCACTGCGGCTGTTCCTGGCACTGTGCCGTTCGAAAGGCGTGCAGCCTTACCGCTACCCGCGCATGCGCCGCTCCTCGGTGTGCGTGCGCCTTCCGCGGGCCCAGGTCGAGCGTGAACTTTGGCCCGAGTTCCAGGAGATGAACGCCGTGCTGCGCCAGTACCTGGACGAGCTGGCCGATGGCATCATCGCCGAGTGCATCGGTCCAGGCGGCTCGCAAGCCGAGGAGATCGCCGGCGTGCTCCCGCCTGCGTCCGGACCTGAGCTGAGCGGCTAGAACGCCCTACGAACGCCTCGCCAAGGCAGCGCCGATTCGGGAGGAGCTGAGACATGGACGTTGACGTGATCGCTGTCCTCGACAAGGCCGGGATCGATACGAGCCTGGACGGCGTGTTGCCCCGGATCCGCCTGCAACTCAACGGCAGCGGGCGCCTTGAGCCGCTGGATTCGCGCATCACCGTCGAGGCTGGCGCTGCCGTCGCCGTTGTCGAGGTGAAGACCATCCCCCAGCTCTTCGCCGGTGACCGCGTCCCGCCGGACTTCAAGAGAGGCCCGCCGCCCGAGTACCTGCCGTTCTTCGTCTTGATCGAGACGACGGCGGTCGCCTGCTGCGCCGCCACGAATCCCGAGTACGACCGCGAGTTCGAGCGCGTCTACGCCCAGTTGCGGCGCAGACCTCTCGCGGCCGACGCCAATCCACTCTTCTCCTATCTGCGGGCCGCCGTCCGCCTGTACATGTCGTTCCGCGACGTGAGCCAAGCCGAGTTCGAGGGTGTGGTGCAACGCCTGTCGCGCTCCGCCGGCCACTTCTCGACGAGCGTCAGCAGCACCAACTATATCCAGACCGTCGGCGAGCATCTCCTCCTGTGAGCGCGGCCCTCGGAGAGCGGAATCCAGGCGAGGAGATCGTGGTCCTGGTGGGCAAGAAGCGCTGGCAAAGCTCATCCAATCGGAAGCCTTCTCAGATGGACTTCGACATCCGGCAAGACTTCAGCGGCGACGACTACGACGAGGAAGCAGTATCTTGCCCCGCAAGGTCTCGGTCGAGGCGTCCAAAGCCGAGGAGATCGTGATCGAGTTGAGGGCCTTCTGGCGGTTCCTCCACCGTGAATTCGGACTCGAGAACGCTGCCGAGTGCCTCGCTGTCCTCGACGATGACGCCATCGCAAAGCTGCGCCAGAAGCTCTCGGAGCTGGGGAATGAGACGGGCTTGGACATCTAGAACAGCGATCGGTTAGAAAACCGAAGAAATCCGATCTCTTACCGACAGGGGGATCGACGGCGCGACCGCGACGTGATCTGTAGCTTCAATGGCAACCGAGCGCTGGAACCCGCGGCAGGAACTCTCCAAGCAAGAGGCAGCAATCATCAAGCGGCTGAAGCGTGTTCGCAAATTTCTCGCATTCCTCAGGCGACACCGTCACGAGATTATTGACGAGTCCTTCGAAGCCGAGTTGGAAGCGATGTACCGCGATACGGGTGCAGGCAAAGAGGCCGTGTCTCCAGGTTTGATGGCGATGGCGACGCTTGTTCAGGGATATCTCGGGGCATCCGACGCGACGATGGTTGAGCTGACGATTATCGACCTTACCGTGCAAATGGTCCTTGATCGGCTCGGGTCGACCGAGCCCGCGTTCTCGCAGGGAGCTTTCTGCGATTTCCGCGCGCGTTTCATCGGAGCCGATCTGGACCGTCGGTTGCTGGAGCGCACCGTCGAGATCAC
>JAYUFT010000043.1:0-2473 GCA_043738605.1 Candidatus Dormiibacterota bacterium
ATGGGCACCGCCGGCGCTCGGTTCATGGTCGCCAAGCAGCTGGCAGCCTCAGGCGGCCTCTACATCGAGGACGGCAACGCGCGCATCGCGCTCGACCCAGGCCCCGGCGCCATCGTTCAGTACGCCAAGCGCAAGGTCGACCTCACCAAGCTCGACGCCATCGTGGTCAGCCACCGCCACCTCGATCACTGTGGAGACGTGAACGTGATGGTCGAGGCCATGACCGAGGGCGGGTTCGCTCATCGAGGGCGGCTCTTCTGCCCGTCGGATGCGCTCGACGACGACCCCGTCGTGCTGCAGTACCTCCGGCGCTTTCCGCAGGAGGTCGTGAGGCTCCAGCCCGAGACCACTTACAACGTCAACGGCATCGAGTTCACCACCACACCGCTGCATCGGCACCAGGTCGAGACTTACGGCTTCCGCTTCGGCGACCGGCTTGGCTGGGTCACCGACTCTGCCTACTACGACGGCATCGCGGAGCAACACAGGGCTGACGTCATGGTGATCCACACGGTGCTGATGCAGTGCCGCGCCGAGCTGCCCCACCTCTGCCTCGACGATGCCGAGCGCATCATCCGCGAGGCCAAGCCACGACTTGCGATCCTCACCCACTACGGGATGACCGTGTGGCGCGCTCATCCGTGGGAGCTCGCCGCCGGCATGACCCAGCGACTCGGCATCGAAGTGAAGGCCGCCCGCGACGGAATGAGCGTCGAGGTGTGAACACCCCGTGAGCCCACAACAGCGGTTCCTGCTCCTTCTGATCCTGGTCGGCGCCCTTGCGACGGTGCTCGGCCTGGTCTCAAAGCGCGCTCGCCTGCTCCCCTACCCCGTCGTGCTGGCCGCGGCCGGGGTGGTCATCGGTCTGCTGCCGGGCGGGCAGCTCGGGCATGTCGGCGCGGACGTGATCCTCTTGGCCTTCGTGCCCGGGCTGGTCTTCGAGGCCGCGCTCACCCTCGACCTGCCTGAGCTCAGGCGCCGCCTCCTTCCGGTCGGTCTCCTCGTGACCGTGGGCGTCGCGCTCACCGTCGTCCTGATCGGAACCTTGACCCACCTCATCCTCGGATTGAGCTGGGCCAGCGGCATGCTGCTCGGCGCGATTCTGGCGGCCACCGATCCCATCGCGGTCGTCACCCTCATGCGCCAGATGAAGGCTCCCTCGGGCCTGTCTGCCATTCTCGAGGGCGAGAGCCTCTTCAACGACGGCACCGGAGTCGCGGTTTTCACCGCGGTGGTGGCGACGATCCTCAGCGGCTCTCCATCGATTGGCGACGCCACGATCCGATTCCTGGAGATCACCGCCGGAGGCACGGCGATCGGCCTGGCGGTCGGCTTCCTCGGCCTTCTCCTTCTCCGATTTGCCGCCGACGCGCCATTGGAGATACTCGCCACACTCGTCATCGCGTACGGCAGCTACCTCGCCGCCGACGTCGTCCACGCGTCCGGCATCGTCGCCGTCGTCGTCGCGGGCATCGTCGTCGCTCGATACGGATCGGCAATCGGGAGGTTGCACGGGCCGCAGCTGCTCGGTTTCTGGAGCCTGCTCGCATTCGTCCTCAACGCGATGCTCTTCATCCTCGTCGGGGCGGCGTTGCCCGCCTGGCAGCTCGTGCCAGTGCTTGGGTTCGTGGTGGTCGTGTTTCTGATCATGCTGGTGACCCGCGCGATTCCCGTCTACGGATTGCTCGCCGTGTCGGCGATTCGACCTCCCGAGATTCCATGGGCGTGGCGCCATCTGACTTTTTGGGGCGGGTTGAGAGGAGCGCTTTCCATCGCACTGGCCTTGTCGGTGGCAGGCCTCGCAGGCGTCGACAGCCGGGTATCGGTCATCGCCTACGGCGTGGTCCTGTTATCGCTGCTCGTCCAGGGCGGGCTGGTGGTACCCATCACGCGTGCGCTGCGAATCGAGAAATCCGCTTGAGCGGTCGGACTGGAGCCGCGCGGTGGCGGTGGCGCGGCACCGTCGCCCTCGCTGCCGTCGCGCTCGGCTTCGTCATCTATCCGCTGATCGAGGGCAGCAACGACGTGATCAACTCGGACTGGCCCGCGTTCGCGACCGGTGGCAGGCTGATCGTCGAGGACCCTGGCCACCTGTACGACATGGACACGCAGCGCCGCGTCCAGCTGGAGGTCACAGGCGGCCGGACCCTCGTCACCCTCGGCATCAACGGCATCCTCCCCTTCCTGGCCCCGGCCTGGGTGGCTTTCCTTGCGGTGCCCTTCGACCTTTTGGGCACCAACCTGGGCGGCAGGCTGTGGATCCTCGCCGGGCTCGCCTGCCTGGCGATCGGCCTGTACCTGGCGGTGCGCCCGCGACCGCCGACGGGCATCCTTCCGGCTTTCGCATCGGTGCCCACCGCATTGCTGCTGCTGAACGCGCAGCTCGACGGCTTCGTCGCGCTTGGAATCGGCGCCGCCCTGGCCCTCTGGACGCGACCCTTCCTTGCCGGACTGTGCCTCGGCCTGACGTTGC
>JAYUFT010000044.1:0-7629 GCA_043738605.1 Candidatus Dormiibacterota bacterium
GAAGTGATCATGGCCTTGCCGGAGCTTTCCACTCGTACCGGCTGGGTCTGGGTCAGGACCTCAGGCATGCGCTGTACAGATTACCGGTCCAGGGGAGCGACGGTGGCGCCAACTGGGGAGGCCCGACGGTACTTGCGATGCCCGCGGCTGAGGCCCCCATCGAAGTTGATGGCGCGATCCTGATGGTATCGCTGGGGAACTGAGCCACCGTGGGGTTTGTGGCCGAACACAACGCGGCGGGCGCTCGTCATTTCGAGCCAGCGCTCGAGCCGCATCGGCTGTGTCTCAAAGATGTTCGGCCCGCTCAACAGGTCCCACAATTTGGACTCACCTTCGTGAACGAGAAGGTCGCGAACCCTGGCGTTTATTCCGTCGATGGGGTGCGGATCATCGACCTCGATCAGAGCGGCATAACCGTCGTTGCCGCAGTGCTGAACCAGCGTACTGTCCGCGAGCTGCAGCACCGCTGGACGTTCCCGCATCCATCCCTGAAGGGGAGCATCGCGAGCCAGCTCGTCGAGGTCGTGGCGCTGGCCGCCGAGCCCCATCCACCAGCCGATTCGTGCCTGATCCCGCAAAGCCCACAGCATCGCAATCTCGTGGTTGCCCAGGATCACAGTCGAGTTCGTGCGGTCGCGCGCGTAACGAAGGGCGCCGACGCCGAACATGCCGTAGTCGACGAGGTCGCCGAGGAAAATCGTGTTCCACTCCGCAGCCGGATAGGGCTTCAGCGCCTTGAAGAGCCGCTCGAGGTCCCCGTGCACATCACCCACGACCAGAATCGGCAGATCACCCACCAAACGGATGCTAGTCGGAGGGTGCGGTAAAATTTGCGCCCGGCCGTAGGCGCGTAGCTCAGCCTGGTTAGAGCATCGGTCTCCAAAACCGAGGGCCGAGGGTTCGAATCCTTCCGCGCCTGCCATTCCTTCCGCGCCGCTGCAGTATCTTGACCGTCATCGACGCGAAGTGGATGGCGGTGGCGCGGGGGGACGAGCCTGCCGAGCTCGTGCTTGCCGGCGGGCGGGTGCTTTCGGTCTTCACGAAGGAATGGCTTGACGTCGACGTCGCCATCCAGGACGGCCATGTCGTCGGCCTCGGCCGCTATGAGGGACGCGAGCGGCTGAACGTCGAGGGCGCCTACCTCGTCCCCGGTTTCATCGACGCCCACATGCACATCGAGTCCTCGAAGCTGACGGTCGACGAGTTCGCAAGGGCGGTCCTGCCGCACGGCACCACGGCCGTCGTCGCCGACCCTCACGAGATCGCCAACGTGCTCGGCTCCGACGGCATCCACTGGCTGCTCGACTGCTGCGCCGACCTGCCCCTCGACGTCTACGTGATGGCCTCCTCGTGCGTGCCCGCGTCGCGATTTGAGTCGCCGAGGCGGCCCTTCACGACAGGCGACATCGAGAGCTTGCTGCGCAGACATCGCACGATCGGCGTGGCGGAGATGATGAACTTCCCCGGCGTCATCGACGGCGACGAGGCTGAGATGGCGAAGTTGAGCACCGGCCTCACCGATCACGTCGACGGGCATGCACCCGGGGTGCGCGGGCCCGCGCTCAACGCATATGTGGCCGCCGGCATCCGGTCCGACCACGAAGCGACGACTTACGAGGAGGCCCTTGAGAAGCGACGTCTCGGGATGTGGGTGATGCTGCGCGAGGCCTCAATCGCGCGGAACCTCCGCGACCTGCTTCCCCTGGTCAAGGAATTCGGCAGCGATTGGTGCATGTTCTGCACCGACGACCGCGAGCCCGGCTTCATCGTCGAAGAGGGACACATCAACCAGATGGTGCGTGTCGCTGTCGCCGACGGCATCAGCCCAGAGGACGCCCTCGTGATGGCGACGATCAACCCCGCCACCTATCACCGGCTGTGGCATCTCGGCGCCATCGCCCCTGGCTACCAGGCCGACATCCTTGTGCTCGACGACCTCAAGTCGTTCGAGCCTCGGCAGGTGCTGAAGCGCGGCGCGGCGCCGCGGTTCATCAAGCTCGAGGCTCCCGAATGGGTGCGGCAGACCATGCACCTGGCCCCTGTCAACGCAGCATCGTTTCGCGTGCCGGCCGGCCCGAAGAGGATTCGTGTCATCCGTGTCATTCCGTCCCAGCTGCTGACCGGCACCGAGGTCGTCGAGCCGTCGGTGCGAGATGGTGTGATCGTCGCCGACCCCGGCCGAGATCTCGCCAAGATCGCGGTGCTCGAGCGGCATCACGCCACGGGCCGAATCGGCCTCGGATTCGCCACCAACATCGGTCTGAAGCGTGGCGCCTACGCCTCGACCGTCGCGCATGACGCGCACAACGTCGTGGTCATCGGAGTCGACGATGCCGACATGGCCGCCTGCGCGTGCCGCCTGGCCGACATCGGGGGCGGCATCGTCGTCGCCGAAGGCGGGCGTGTGGTGGAGGAGCTTCCTCTTCCCGTTGCGGGCCTGATGAGCGACCAGCCCCTCGCGAGCGTGTACGCGCGGCTGGCCTCGATGGAGAGAAGGCTTGCGACTCTTGGTGTCACCATGACCGCGCCTTTCATGACCTTGAGCTTCCTGGCGCTGTCGGTAATCCCCGAGCTGAAGATCACCGACCGCGGCCTGGTTGACGTGGCCCGTTTCGAGCTGGTGCCCTTAGGCGTTGAGTGAGACGCTCGCTTCGTTCAATCGCCTGTCTCGTGGCGAAGCGGAGCGGCGACTGTTGGCCTGCTGCGGATCACGGGCCTGGGCTGCCAAGGTTGCTGCCGGCAGGCCATATGCGAGCGTGCCGACCCTGATTGAAACCGCCGACGTCGAATGGGAGAAGCTCAAGGCCTCCGATTGGTTGGAGGCATTCACCGCCCACCCCAGGATCGGGGAGAGAGGCGGCCGCGCCCCCGCCGCCTCCAATCGCGAGCAGAAAGGAGTCATGAGCGCGCGGGACGAGACCCTGGCCGTGCTGGCAGAGGGGAACCGCCTGTACGAGGAGCGGTTCCGCCACGTTTTTCTGATCTCTGCCGCCGGTCGCAGCGCCGAGGATGTGGTGGCGGCTTTGAGGCAGCGAATCGAAAACGATCCCGCCACTGAGCTGAACGTGGCCGCTGAGGAACAGCGAAAGATCACCCGGCTGCGCCTCAAGAGCATGCTGAGCTCATGAGCGTTTCGACCCACGTGCTCGACACGGCGCGGGGGCGCCCTGCGAAGGGCGTGCCGGTCACACTCAGCCACCGCGGCACCGATAGGCGCTGGACAGTCGTCGGTCGCGGGAAGACAGACGCCGACGGTCGCGTCAGAGAGCTGGCGGAAGGTGGGCTCGCCGCCGGCGAGTACAGGCTGGAGTTCGACACGGCGCACTACTTCCAGGAGCAAGGCGACACCGAGTTCTATCCGGAGGTGTCAGTGGTCTTTGCGGTGGCAGACTCCCGCGGTCACCTTCACATACCGCTCCTCCTCAGCCCGTTCGGCTACAGCACATATAAAGGAACGTGAGCCAATGACGATTCGGCTTGGGCCCAACCAGTACGGCAAAGCCGAGACGCATCTGGTCCGGGTGACGAAGGGCGGCCCTTTCGGCTCGGTTCACGAGATCAAGGACATCAACGTCAGCGTCGCGCTCGCAGGAGATTTTGCGGGCAGCCACCTCACCGGCGACAACAGCAACATCGTGACTACCGATACGCAGAAGAACACCATCTTCGCGTTCGCCAAAGACGAGCCGATCGGCGAGATCGAGCAGTTCGCGCTGCGGCTCGCGCGCCATTTCGTGCACGACTTTCCGGCGGTGCAGAAGGCGCGCGTGTCGATCGAGGAGTACTCATGGCAGCGAATCGAGGTGGACGGGCAGCCGCATCCGCACTCCTTCGTCCGCGCCGGTGCCGAGAAGCGTCTCGCCACCATCACTTGCGTCGGTGACGACGAGTGGGTGGTCGCGGGCCTCAGCGACCTGGTGCTTCTGAAATCGACGGGGTCCGAGTTCTTTGGTTACCCGAGAGACCAATACACGACCCTCGCCGAGACTCACGACAGGGTGCTCGCGACCGCTGTCGTCGCGCGCTGGCGCTACGGCCGGCAGGAGGTGGACTGGGCCGAGGCTTTCGCGTCGACGCGCAAGCTGCTCATCGAGACCTTCGCGTCGAAGCACAGCCTTTCTCTGCAGCAGACCCTTTACGCGATGGGCGAAACGGTGCTGACAGCTCGGCCGGAGCTCGCGGAGATCCGCCTGTCGATGCCGAACAAGCATCACTACGCAGTCGACCTGGCGCCCTTCGGACTGGACAACCAGAACGAGGTCTTCCATGCCGCGGACCGGCCGTATGGCCTGATCGAAGGAACTGTCACGCGGGACAACGACATCGCCGACCTCGCCTGGTGATGGAGTTTCTTCAACCCTCGACCTGGTCAGAGGCGCTGCAGATGAAATCTGCCCATCCCGAGGCGATGCCCATCGCCGGGGGGACGGATGTGATGGTGGAGATCAACCTCGACCGCCACCGGCCTGAGGCGATCATTGACCTGACGCGAATCCGCGAGCTGACCGAATGGGGGATGGAGGCCGGCTCCCTCCGCATTGGCGCGGGCGTCACCTACTCGCGGATCATCGGCGAGCTTGGTGAGCGCCTGCCTGGACTGGCGATGGCGTCCCGGACGGTCGGGTCGCCCCAGATCAGGAACCGCGGCACCGTGGGAGGCAACCTCGGGTCGGCCTCGCCGGCGGGCGACGCCCATCCGTCTCTGCTGGCCGCCGACGCCGTAGTCGAATTGGCATCGACCGCAGGGACCCGCCGGGTCGCGGCGCGTGAGTTCTTCACCGGCCCAAAACGGAACGCGCTGAAGAAAGACGAGCTCATCGCCGCGTTCCTTGTCGCGCCCGCCGGCGGCCCTCAACAATTCAGCAAGGTCGGTACGCGGAACGCCATGGTGATCGCCGTGTGCTCATTTGCGCTGTCGCTCGACCCTGCGCGCAAGCACATCGGCACCGGCATCGGATCGGCCGCCCCTACTCCCGTGATCGCGGATGAGGCCGAGCGTTTTCTCGAGGGCGTGCTGGACGAAGGCGGACTGTGGGAGAGGCCCGCGCCCGTGGAGGCGAGCGCGCTCGCGCGTTTCGGCGAGCTGGTCTCGGCCGCCGCCAAGCCCATCGACGACGTGAGGGGTACCGCGGCCTACCGCCGGCATGCCCTTGCGGTCATGGCGCGACGAACCTTTGGCTGGGCCTGGGACGAATACCGCGCGAAGGCATCGGCGTGAAGATCGACTGCACCGTCAACGGCCGCTCGCAAACGGTCGATGGTGTGTGGGAAGGAGAGAGCCTGCTCTCTGTGCTCCGCGACCGGATGCAGCTGCCGGGTTCGAAGAATGCCTGCGAGCAGGGCGAGTGCGGATCGTGCTCGATCTATATGGACGGAGCCCTGGTGTGCGCGTGCCTGGTTCTTGGGGGCCAGGCAAACGGACGAACGATAGTGACGATCGAAGGTCTCAGCACAGGGAACGCGCTGCATGCCGTGCAGCAGGCCTTCGTCGAAGCCGGCGCTGTGCAGTGTGGCTTTTGCACGCCCGGCCTGGTGGTGGCGACGCACGACCTCCTCGCCCGTGTGCCCGAGCCGAGCCTGATGCAGATTCGCGAGGCACTCGCGGGGAATATCTGCCGCTGCACCGGATACGCGAAGATCATCGACGCCGTCCAGCTCGCCGCCCTGCGGATCGCTGTGCACGAGCGCACAGCCAGATGACCGAACAACCTCGGCTCGCCCCTCGCTCGGTGGTCAGCGGCCGTGTGGGTGAGAGCGTCCAGCGACCAGACGCGGTGCTCAAGGTGAAGGGCGACTTCCCCTATTCGTCTGATCTGCAGGTGAAGGGAATGCTGTGGGGCGCGACTGTGCGCAGCCAGCATCCATACGCGCGGATAGTGTCGATCGACACGGCCGAGGCCCTCAGATCACCAGGTGTGAGGGCGGTGCTGACGCATGAGGACGTGCCTGGGCGCAAGGTCTACGGCCTGGAGATACCCGACCAACCTGTTCTGGCAATCGACACCGTCCGCTACTGGGGCGAGGCGATTGCGCTCGTCGCCGCCGACCATCCGGAGCAGGCGCGCCGCGCCGCTGCCAAGGTTCACGTCGACTACCAGGTGCTCGTCCCGCTGACCGACCCCGAGGTCGCGCTGACAGCGGACGCTCCTTCGCTGCACGAAGGCGGCAACATCACCCGCCACGTCAGGATCAGGCACGGCGACCAGGGCGCGCGCGCTGACGTGGTGGTCACCGGCGAGTACGAGATCGGAATGCAGGACCAGGCTCCTCTTGGTCCCGAGTCCGGCCTCGCCATTCCCGACGGCGAGGGAGGCGTGGACCTCTACATCGCAACGCAGTGGCTGCACATCGATCGAGATCAGCTCACGGAGATTCTCGCCTTGCCGCCCGAGAAGATCCGGCTCACGATGGCCGGCATCGGCGGCGCGTTCGGCGCGCGCGAGGACCTCTCGATGCAGGCACACGCATGCATGCTCGCCTTGCGTACAGGGCGGCCTGTGAAGATCGCGTACTCACGCCCCGAATCCTTTGTCGGCCACGTCCACCGTCACCCGGGCCGCCTTCGTTACGAGCACGGCGCGATGCGTGACGGCAAGCTCGTGTATGTAAAAGCGCGAATCCTCCTCGATGGCGGCGCGTACGCGTCCAGCTCGACCGCGGTGATCGCCAACGCGTGCTGCTTCGCCGCCGGCCCGTACGAATGTCCGAATGCGACCATCGACGGCTGGGTCGTCTACACAAACAATCCGCCATGCGGCGCCATGCGCGGCTTCGGCTCGGTGCAGAACTGCTACGCGCACGAGGCGCAAATGGACAAGCTCGCGGCCGCATTGGGCATGAACCCGATCGACATTCGCATCACCAATGCCATGAAGACCGGCAGCTCGATGGTCACGGGGCAGATCGTCGAGGGACCCGTGCCGGTGGCGGAGCTGCTGCGCCGGGTGCGTGATGTTCCGATGCCGCCGGCAACGGCCAGCGGCCCCGTCGATTTGACCGAGATGCCTGGTGGCGTCTCGAATACGACCCATGGAGAGGCGGTCAAGCGTGGCGTCGGCTACGCGGTGGGATTCAAGAACATCGGTTACTCGGAGGGCTTCAACGACTACTCGACCGCAAGGGTCAGGCTGTCGGTGGTCGGCGGCCGGCCCCGGGTCGAGGTGCACACGGCCGGCGCAGAGGTGGGCCAGGGGCTCGTCACCGTACAGGCGCAGATCGCAGGCACGGAGCTTGGAGTCAGCGATGTTGTGGTGCTCGACGCCGACACCGCCGTCGGCTCTGCCGGCTCGTCGTCGGCCTCACGCCAAACCTACATCACCGGAGGCGCTGTGAAGGCGGCCTGTGAGGCGGTGCGGGAGCGCGTTCTCGGCCTCGCCCAATCCGAGCTTGGAGGGCGGTCACCTGACGCCGGTGCAGGCCTCCGCTTGGAAAACGACGCCATCGTGTCCGCCAAAGGGACATTCGTCCTCAGCCTCGCGACACTTTTGGGAGAAGAGGTGATCGAGGAGACGCGGGAGTTCCGTCCGAGGCGCACCACCCGCCTGGATCCCGAGACCGGCCAGGCCAACGCCCACGTCCAGTACGCCTTCGCCGCGCACCGCGCAGTCGTCGACGTCGACACCGAGCTCG
>JAYUFT010000045.1:0-2460 GCA_043738605.1 Candidatus Dormiibacterota bacterium
AGGAGCCAGACACCAACCGGAATTGAGGCTAGGCCCATCGCCAGGGCCAGGACGCCAAGTGCAGGTACCAAGCCGGCACAAGATACCGCCCACCGCGGCGGGTCGGGTGTGGGCTAAAAGGTTGGCTTGACCTGGGCGGTTGTTTTGGGTTCGGCGGCGGCCGCTTCTTTGGTTTCCGCTGGAACGTGCTTTTCGATCCACTCTCGGATCGGGTTCGCGCCGCCCGGGTAGCCGACCATGCGGTCGACCAGCTTTCCGTCCTTGAACATGCCAAGGGTCGGCATTGCCATCACTCCGTACTGGATGGCGATGTCCTGGTTGACGTCCACGTCGATCTTGCCGATCATGAGCTTGCCCTCGAACTCGACCGCCAGGCGCTCGAGCGCGGGCGTCATCATCCGGCAGGGGGGGCACCAGTCGGCGTAGAAGTCCACGATCACCGGCAACGCCGCCGAAAGGACGTCGGCCTCGAAAGTCGGTCCATCGAGGTGCTTGAGGTTGTCCACGCCAGTTACAAGCGATGCATACCGGCCGCTATTCCGCCACAGTGATGCCTGTGGATGAAGGGCTGGCTGCCGAAATCGTTGCCGCCGAGGCGGTCCTGAGGGGACCCTCTCCCGACGCCTGGTTCGACCGTCTTGACGGGGAGGCAGAGAGCCTGGAGGCTGCCCTGGGATCGGCGCTCGAGCACGACCAGGAGCTGGGTTTGAGCCTAGCCGGCGCCGTCTGGCCGTACTGGATTGCGCGGGACAAGGTCAAGGTGGGACGGGACTGGCTGGGCCGCCTCCTCGAGGCCTCCGAGTGGGGAGAGCGGACGGAGGCCAGGGCGAAAGCGCTGTACGGCGCAGGCACACTGGCTTTCACCGAAGCCGATCGGGAGCTCTCGCTGCGTTTCCACACGGAGAGCCTGGCGATCGCCCGCGAGCATCGAAACCTGCAGCTCGAAGCCGACGCGCTCATCGGCCTGGCATGCGTCTCCCTGCTCGATGGCAACGCCGTGGTCATGCTGCAGCACGCGCAATCCAGCCTGGAAGCGGCGCGGGCTGCCGGCGATGAGCAGCGCGTCGCGACGGCCCTCGAACGTCTACAGGAAGCGGAACGGCTCGAGGCCGGGAGCGGGCCGGACCAGGAGACGGCTGTCGGCGTAGCCCTTGATGTGCCGGAGTCTCAACCCCCCGCATAATCGATCGGTGTCGACGGCTCACGCTGCCCAGCCACCTTCTCCTTTCGCCGTAGCGCTGAGGCAGTTCGGCGACCGGCTGTTCGAGGCGGCGCCCGGCCTTACGACCTGGATCCTTCTGCTCGCGCCCGCCTGGATCTCGATCATCTTCCACTCGACCGGGGCGCTCATCGTGGCCGGTGTCGTCGTCGTTTACGACGTCTACTGGTTGTTTCGGGCAGTCACCGTGGTCGGCGGGATCTACAGCACGATGCACCGGATGCGGCTGGACATGAAGAAGGACTGGCTCGCTATCTGTGTCCAGGAGGGTGAGCAAGGTCAGAGCGATCCCCTCCAGTACACGCATCTCTGCGTGATCCCGACCTACACGGAGCCGTACCACGTGCTCGAGCGCACGGTGCAGGCGATCGCGGACGCCAACTATCCCGCGCACCTGAAGATGATCGGGATCATCACGCGAGAGACGGATCTCCCCGGCTGGGAGAACGTCGCTCGACTCAAGGAGAAGTTCGCCGCCCGCCTTGGCGGGTTCTACCACATCAAGGATCCACTCGAGCCCGGAATCGTCGTCGGAAAGTCCGCAGCGATGAACTGGGGTGGTCGCTGGATGGTGCGCGTGCTGACCGAGCAAGGTCTCGACCTCAGCAAGGTGCTGATCACAGACCTCGATTCGGACTACCGCGTTCACCCCGAGTATTTCGCCTGGATCAGCTTTCACCACGCACGCGAGCCGTTGCGGGACTACGCGATCTGGCAGCCGGTGCCTTTATTTCACAACAACATCTGGGAGGTGCCGATGGCGGTGCGCGTGATGTCGGCGATCACGTCGCAGTGGCAGATGTTCTTGCACTCGCGGCCTCACCGCCTGGTCGCGTTCAGCAGCTACACGTGCAGCCTCGAGTTCGTCCACAGGGTGGGCTACTGGGACAAGGACGTGATCCCTGAGGATTCGCGGTTCTACTGGAAGGCATTCTTTGCGTTTGGCGCGCGCTTCCATGTCAAATCTGTATACCTGCCGATCTACGGGGACTCGCCCAACTCACGTGACTACGCCTCCACCCACATGAGCCAGTACAACCAGATCAAACGTTGGGCTTGGGGAGTCACCGACGTGCCATATGTCTTGATCCGGCTCTTCACGCATACCGAGATCTCACGGTGGCTGCGCTTCCGGCGCTTCTACAACCTCTTCGCCAACCACCTCAACTGGGTGTTTCTGCCGCTGCTGCTGATGTTCGGCGCCTCCGTCCCACTGTGGGTCAGCACGGATTTCTCGCTGA
>JAYUFT010000046.1:0-2442 GCA_043738605.1 Candidatus Dormiibacterota bacterium
CCCGGATTAACAACGGTGGTCTCACGATCCGGATGTCGCCGACAGAGTCGGCCCAGTTCGCCCCGGCTTCTAGTAGGAAGCGGACTGCACCCGGCGAGAACCGGGATGCGACAGCAACCGAATCCCTGGGCCACCCAGGCCCCACTTCGGTGAGCATCGCGCGTACATCAGAAGGCCAACCCTCACCAGCCGAGATAGCGCGCAAACTTACCTCGGGCCAAGGCTCGGTCTCGACTGTCACCTTCACGATGTCGCCCTCCGTTTTGACATCCAGGTTCAGATGGGCGCGATTCAGGGCATCCGCGATCAGTTCTGCTGGCCTCATATGAACTATTTATAGCATATTTACTGGACCAGTACATATAGTCATTTTCATTTAAGTAGATCCGGGTCAGAAAAGTTTCCCCCGGGCCGCTCTCGGCATCGCCCGCTCCCTTGGGTCGGGCCTTCTCAAGCGCGTTTAAGGTCCCCTAATGGCTTGAGTCGAATTCATCGCGCCAATTCAGACATTAGTCGGGCCGCGCTCGCCGGAGCGACCGGCGACAGGTGTGCTAGCCGGCCACCCGTCGGTACCAGCGCTCGGGGTCCGCGATCTCTTCCAGGCGCGGCAGGTGCTCCGGGCCATTCCACGCCAGGTTCAACGCCTTCATGCCGTGAGCGTCGTAGACCGCCCGCGAGAAGGCCTCCCCGTTCTTGTACTGCTGGAGCTTCAAGTCGAGTCCCGTCAGCTTCCAGATCAGCTGGTCGAGGACGCTCTTATTGGAGCTCCTCTGGTGATAGGCCGCCTCCAGCTGGCTGAAGCCCGGAAGCAACGTCGCGCCGAGCTCGTTCATAACGAGATTGCTGTAGCCCTCGATCAGCGACATCGTGCCCTGCATCTGACGCATCACTTTCCATTGCGAAGGCAGGACGCCGGCAAATGCCGCAATTCGCGCCGCCGGCGAAATTTTCTTGGTGACGGTGTCGACGAGCAAGCGCATCGACTGCTCCATGTGCTCGCGCAGCCATGGGTGCGCGGCGAACTGCCACGCATGCGTCATCTCGTGGAGGATCAGCCAGCGCTGTAGGTCCGATTCCGGCAGCTTGGCGGTACGGCCCCATTCCTCGACGTTGGTCTCGACGAGGTACAGGCCCGCGT
The DNA here is from genome assembly GCA_043738605.1 of Candidatus Dormiibacterota bacterium. Classification (GTDB taxonomy): domain Bacteria; phylum Chloroflexota; class Dormibacteria; order Dormibacterales; family Dormibacteraceae; genus Palsa-872. Next base: position 1,139 of record JAYUFT010000046.1, read on the forward strand.
CGTCGATGGGCTCCACGCCCATGAGCTGCGGGTCGTATTGCCCCAGGACACGCCGCCCGAGGAAAGCAAGCATCAGCGCCATGTAGTGATCGAGGCCCGTGCGGCCGACTTCGACGATCAGCGAGTTGGGCAGTCGGCCCGTCTCGAGGACCGGGTCGACCACGCGGCGCATGATGCCGAGGTTCAAATCGAGCCACCCCGCGCGATCAAGGGCCTGGAACTCGGGGAGCTTGGCGCCGGCCTGTAGGCCTCCGACGAAATCGAGCAGCGGCTTCTCGAGCTTGATGGCCAGCGAGCGGTAGCTCTTGGCGGCGGCGGCGAGAGTCGCCGGTGAGACGGTGGGGTCGGCGAGCCGCGCCCGCGCTGTCCGGCGCACCTCTTCCCAATCGAGAAGCAACGAGGTCCCGCCCCGAGGCTTGACCGCCTCGGCGATCGCAACAGTCGCCAGCCCGGCCATGACGCCGAGCACAGCTGTACGGCGCCTCACGGTCTCAGCGTACGAAACCCTGAGGGCGCGGGTCGAAAACGCTCAGCGCCGCTTAGTTAGTAAACATATGGCCAGCTGCGATTTCGCTTGAAGACCACCTTGCAGCCTTCGCAGCGAAAGACGATCTGGAGGTGGCGCCTCCCGATCGCTGCGGCGTCGCGGCCGCACACAGGACAGGACGCCATCTCGTCCTGGAACGGCGCCGGCAGTGGCTCGACCTTGATCTCTAAACGCCTTCTTTTCTTCGACATATGCTCCATCCGTTGCTATAAATCAGCCCGCGATTGCGGGTTGGTACTTAGACGTCGAGTAGGGTCACATCCAGGTTCCTAAGTCCCTCCGGTGCTTCGACTCCGGCATTTTGAAGACGCTTGAGCAGCGCCAGGATGTAGCGCACCCCCGCGAGGTTGACGCCGTGCTTCCTGGTGAGCGTCTGGATCGCCTGCAGCTTCATCACGTCCCGTCGCGAGTAGCGCCGGCGGTTGGTCACCGTCCGCTTCGGGCGAATCATGTCCAAGTGCTCGTACATCATCAGAGTCCGAGGGTGCGTCTCGAGGATCTCGGAAGCCACGCTGAGCGTGAAGATTGGCTTGTCCAGGTCGATGCCAGAGTCATTGGTCGACGCGGACGGAGCCTCGCCAGTTTCACGATGCCTCGCCTTCATATGGATCTTGGTCGGGCGGATTATACCGTTTAAGCGATTGCTGTCCTAACTTTGGGTTACAGGGGCGGTTGTAGATTCGCTACCTCCTGGGTGACAACACCCTCGTCGGCCGAGGGTTTTTGTGAAGGAATGCCTAGGAAATGCGGCCAAGCA
>JAYUFT010000047.1:0-2420 GCA_043738605.1 Candidatus Dormiibacterota bacterium
AGGCAGGCTTCCTGGCCCGCGGGCAGGACCAGGCTGATCGCGCGCGCGGCCGCAAGCAACCTGCTCAGTCGTTAGGAATCCCGATATCCGCACGGCGGAGCGTACGCCGCCCTGATCAAGCAAGGGGAACGACAATGATGAAGAGAATCCTGCTCGCCACAAGCCTGTTCGCCATCCTCGTCGTCACCGGCCGCGCTCAAGCCGGGGAAAGGGACGACCGCGACGGCCGCAAATGGGTCGCCAGCTGGGCCACCTCCCCGGCAACTTTCCTGACTTATGTTCCGCCCGTCGCGCCAGTTCCACCCGGTCCTCCCGTCAACTTTGCCCCAGCCAACATCCAACCCGACCTCGCTTTCCCCTTTCCCCACGCGAACACTTCCGGCGCGACCTCGCAGACTTTTCGCTCCATCGTCAAACCAGACCTCTGGAGCAACCGGATGCGAGTCCGCTTCTCCAACGTCTTCGGCAGCCGGCCGGTGACCTTCGACAGCGTCACCGTGGCGCTCCAGGAATACTCAGCCAACCTGGTCAAGGGCACCGTCACGCCGGTGACGTTCAGCGGCAGCAGGTCAGTGACCATCCCGGCCGGCCAGGAGAGCTTCAGCGACGCCATTCGACTCTCTTGGGTCGAGGATGAAAATGATCGCGGTGTGCAGGGCCGCAACCTGGCTATCAGCTATTCGGTCGCAGGCGATACCGGGCCGATGACCTATCACGCCGGCGCCAACACGACCTCCTTCATCACGCCCTCCGGAAGCGGAAATCATACGGAAGATTTGGATGCCTTTGCCTTCGAATTCACCACCACGTCCTGGTTCTTCCTGGACACGGTGGACGTCATGGCGCCCTCCGACACGGTCGTCGTTTGCGCTTTTGGCGACTCGATCACCGACGGCACGCACACCACCCTGAATACCAATGACCGCTGGATGAACCTGCTTTCGCGCCGTTTGCACAATGCTTATGGCAACCGGATCAGCATCGTCAATGAGGCCATCGGCGGTAACCGGGTGGTGAATCCGGCCGTTGCAAACGCAGCTTCTGGCCCGGCCGCGGTCGATCGGCTCGATCGGGACGTGCTTGGCCTGTCGGGATTGACCTCGGTGATCTGGCTCGAGGGCATCAACGATCTCGGTGCCGGCCACACCACGGCCTCGATCATCGCCGGGTACCAGGATGTCGTCGGCCGCCTGCATTCCAGAGGCGTTGATGTTTTCGCAGGAACGATGACCTCGGCGCTGGGCATCAGCGGAGTCGACAGAGGAGACAACGGTCCCGGGCATGACGCGAGCCGAAAGGTCCTCAACGCCTTCATTCGCACCTCCGGGCTCTTTGATGGAGTGGAGGACTTCGACGCGGCTACGCTCGACTCGGCGACGGGCAATATGCGAACTGAGTTCTTGCCCAACAGCCAATTCACCGAGCTGCCTTGGGATTATCTCCATCCCAATCACGCGGGCTACAACGCGATGGGCGAGGCCGTCGACATCAAGCCGTTCGCGCCCGCTGGTCATCACGATTGACCCAAGGCCAGGCCGGTCTTCAGCCCTCCTTTTTCGCGAGAGCGCGACGCACCGCCAAGGTGTCGCGTAAGATCGGCAGGTCGGCGCGGTCTTTTGGGCGGTCTATGCCTTGGCGGCCACGCGCGCCTTCTTGCTCGCATGCGTGTTGCGGAACGAGCCGTCGAGCCTGGCCTCGAACTCCTCGAACCTTGCGATCAGCGCGCGCAGGTCTTCTTGGGTCGCGAACGCGAGCGGAGAGCCGCCGCGGGTGGAGATCTTTGCAAGCGCGTCCTTGATCTGGCCGGGAAGCTCCGAGCGGACCTGGTTCAACCACTCCCGGCTGCTCTCGAGCGACCGCAGCAGCTTCTTCTCGAACTCCTCCACTCCCTTCTCGAGGCCCTTGAGCCCCTTCCTTACGCTGTCCAGACTCGTCTTCACAGTTTCGCTCAGGATCGCCATGCGTTACTCCGTGTTGTGCGGTGCGTTCTAGCGAGCGAATAGCGCAACGCGTCATCGCCGTCAAGGCGATGTTCAACCCCAAAACCGCGGGCGGAGATTCGTCCTCCTCGTTGCATTGATTCGGCCTCCTCGTTGCATTGATGGGCAGGGCCGATCCAGACGATGTCTAGATCGCCTGCTCGGCACCCGATGAGGAATGGAAGCCTCTAGCCGATGGATCGCTGCGCCAGCTCCGCGGCCAGCTGGCGCAGCTCGGCCTCGCGCAGGTGGTCTCGCGACCAGACCAGGCGGAAGTGGTCGCTTTGCAGCCGCACCGAAGGAAAGAGCTTTTCCAGGCGCTTGTGCCGCAGGTCGCGCTGGACGAAATAGAGCGGCAGCACCGCGACGCCTGCCCCCGCCAGCACGCGGCGCCGGATGGCGGCGATGGTGCCCAGCCGCTCGACGCGCTTGAAGGCCCAG